>JANMGR010000071.1:0-4904 GCA_031374785.1 Sphingomonadales bacterium
AACCCAGTTCCAATATCCAGATAAGCTCGGATTGGCTCAACCAGTTGATCACGCTGGAGCCCCAGCGACGGATTGTCGAGCGGCTTTCTTCGGCGGGAATATCGGCGTTTAATGTTGCCATTGTGCAACTGTTGCCATCAATACCGTTGCATGAAAAGCACAAATTGGCAGGCGGACTTCAACCTAACGCGCTATCGGCGCAAGTCACCGTGCTTGCCCCCGCTCAGCCCATAATCCGACAACTTTTTGCGTAATGTATTGCGGTTGATGCCAAGCATAGCAGCAGCCTGTAGCTGGTTGCCTTTTGCTTGCGCCATAACCGTTTGCAGCAGTGGTTTTTCAAATGCCGCCAGTGCGCGTGCATAGATCCTCTCCCTGCCCACGCCGCGCTGGCGTTGTTCGGTCATGAATTGAGCAACGGCGGCGTCGAAGGTGCAGATGCTCACCCCATGATGCGCAACGTCGCCAACCGATGTCCCCATTTGTGACAGTGTCGTTTCGGTAATCCGATCCTCGCGCGCGGTCAGGACAACGCGATAGACGAAGTTTTTCAACTCCCGCACATTGCCGCGCCAAGGCATCGCCGTCAGCATCGATATCGCATCATCGTCGATTTGTTTGGCGGGCAGACCTTCTCGCACCGCCAATGTCAGGAAATGGCGGGTCAGCAGCCCAATATCCTCTGGCCTAGCACGCAACGGCGGCATGTTGACCGGCACAACGTTGAGTCGATAAAAAAGGTCTTCGCGGAATTTGCCCTGGGCGATCAGCGCCTCCAAATCCTGATTGGTTGCTGCCAATATCCGCACATCCAAACGGATACTGGCTTTGCCGCCGATACGGCTGATAGTTCCGCTTTGCAATGCGCGTAGCAACCGTGTCTGCGCATGATGCGGCATGTCGCCAATTTCATCGAGAAATAGCGTGCCGCCTTGGGCTTGTTCAAACCGGCCAATGCCCTGCCCCACGGCCCCTGTGAACGCGCCCTTTTCATGCCCGAACAATTCGGCCTCGATCAATTCTGCAGGAATTGCCGCCATGTTGACCGCGACAAATGGCCCGGTTTTCCGGTGGCCTAGATTATGGATCGCCTCGGCCACCAGCTCTTTGCCAGTGCCGGACTCGCCAAGGATCAATGCCGTCAAATCGTTGCGCAACAGTCGCGCAACCATGCGGTAAACCTCTTGCATCGCAATGCTGCGGCCCACCATTGGCATAGTAGATTCAAGTAATGTCTCTTGCTCGCCAGAATTTTCGCTGCGCCGTTTCTGAATGCCCTGTTTTACAGCGACGACCAGTTCATTAAGGTCAAACGGCTTTGGAAAATACTCAAACGCGTTGATTTCGCTGGCGCGCACAGCGGTATCGAGCGTGTTTTGCGCCGACATGATGATGATCGGCATATCGGGCAAATCGCTCAGCACATTTTCAAGGCTGGCAATCCCATCACCGTCTTTCAACACCACATCGGTCAGCATCAGGTCGTAATGCGCCGCAGCCAAGGCAGCATCGCGCGCGCTTGCCGTTTCAACAACATCGACGCCGATATTTTCAGCTTCAAGCGCGACGCGCACGACCATGCCAATCGAGCTGTCATCCTCCACAATTAAGACGCGTGACTGGCTCATTTGCGATCCTTTGTGTCGGCAACCGGCAGGAATATGCGGAAAATGGTTTGCTTGGTGTTGTCGTCGCGCTCCACCGAAATGCGGCTGTTCATCTGGCTTAGATATTTGCGCACGATTGCAAGGCCAAGCCCCTGCCCCTCACGCTTTGTCGTCACAAAGGGGGAGAACAACTCGCGCTCGATATGCTTTGCGATGCCCGGGCCGTTGTCGGAAATGCTGACCTCAACCGGCAAACGGATGCTGCGGCCCTGTTCGTTTTCCTGCGGTCCACCGCGCAACGCCGCCCCCATGACAAAGCGTGTATGGATGCCTATTTTGGGATTTTCGGTCTCTTTCAACGCATCGATGGCGTTTTGAATCAGGTTGATCAAAACCTGCACCATCGCGTCGGGTTCTATCTTTACCTCGGGCAGCGACGGGTCGTAGTTGATGTCGATCAGCGGCATGACAGGGTTCGCCGCACGCAACGAGCGGATCGCGCGTTCGATCAGCGCGTGGATATTTTCGGACCCCGATACCCCAGGCATCGCGCGCCCCAGATTTTGCATTTGGTCAAGCAGGCGTGCGATGCGATCGACCTCGGTGACGATTAAGTCGGTGAGTGCTGTTTGCGCAGGCTCTATGCGCTTGGCCAGCAGTTGCGCAGCGCCTTTTATGCCAGCCAGCGGATTTTTAATTTCATGTCCCAATATCGCGGGCGCACCGACGGCTTGCTGGCCACCGTCGCTTTGCTCGCCAATTTGGTTGCGGTCAGATTGGCGGGGAACGAGCAACATGAGCCGTTTGTCAGGCTGCCCAACCAACGTTGAAATCGAAAGATCGGCGTAGTTTGACTGAACTCCGGGAGTCAGCAGCCGCATGTTCTGCGCCGAAATATCGCTTTCGCCCGCACGGATTGCCCCGTTCAACCGCTCGCTGGCGAATATCAGCAAATTGCCGATGTCGTCGCCGATAATACGCCGCTTGCTTCGCCCGAAAAACGCCTCGGCGGCCTCATTGGCAAAGGCAATTTTGCGCGTGTCGCTAACCAACAAAAACGGGAACGGAATGGCCGAGACCATATGCGCCTCGGACACGGACGCGTCTGGCGTGGCCGCAACTTCAGGCAGCATGGCGAGCGAGGTAAGGCCCATAAAAGCGGGTCAGCTCGCCAATGACTTGTTCGGCATCATCGATGCGGTTGAGCATGTTGCGAAACTCTGCCGAACCCGGCAGGCCGCGGACATACCAGCCCAAATGCTTGCGCGCGCACCGTGCGCCTACATCGACGCCGTAATGCTCCAGCATCGCGCGGTAATGTTCGATCATCACATGAAACTGCGTGTCGATTGACGGATCGGGCATCGTCTCACCGGTGCGGAACCAGTGCATCACCTGCCCCAGCAGCCACGGCCGCCCGTAAGCGCCGCGACCGATCATCACGCCGTCAGCTTTGCTCTGCTCCAGAGCCGTTTGCGCGTCCTCGATTGAGCAAATGTCGCCATTGGCAATGACTGGAATCGACACCCCGTCTTTGACGTTGCGGATAAAGCCCCAATCCGCATCGCCCTTATACATTTGGTTCCGCGTGCGTCCGTGGACAGTGATCAGCTTTGCGCCAAGGTCTTCAGCGATGTGTGCCAGTTCTGGCGCGTTGAGGCTGCCATGATCCCAGCCCATCCGCATTTTGACGGTGACGGGAACCGAAACAGCATCGACCGTCGCTTTAATCAAGCTAGCAGCCAAGGGCAAATCGCGCATTAACGCGGAGCCCGCATCGCCATTCACGACCTTTTTGACCGGACACCCCATGTTGATATCGATCATGGCAGCGCCGCGATCTTCGTTGAGCTTTGCCGCCTCGCCCATTTCATGCGGCGTGCAGCCCGCTAGTTGAACCGAGACAGGCTCTTCAGACCGGTGCCATTCCGCCTTTTGCAGCGATTGCCGCGTTTCGCGGATCATCGCTTGGCTGGCGATCATTTCGGTGACGTTCAATCCTGAACCAAAACGGCGGACGATGGTGCGGAATGGCATGTCAGTCACGCCCGTCATCGGCGCGAGCACGACGGGGCAATCGATGGTGATCGGTCCGATTTGAATGGGTTTGAGTGTGTTCGTCATCGTATTTGCCTAAAATTTAGGCAGCCCCTAGCTTTATTCAGCTTGGCGCGCAAGTTTTGGCGCGTTAGGGCGCGGGTTATGACATCCAGAGGCAAAATTGCGGCGATCATTGTTGCTGCGGGCAGCGGCAGCCGCGCTGGTGAAGGCCTGCCCAAGCAGTTCCGGTTGATCGATGGCAAGCCGATGCTGCGGCACAGTGTGGACGCCCTGAACGAGCATCCGCAGATTGCCGCTATCGTGGTCGTTGTTGCCGATGGGCAAGAGCATCAGGCCGGCGAAATAGTGGCCGGCGTATCTGATGTTGCGATCATCCTCGGCGGCGAGACGCGCAGAGATAGTGTGCGTAATGGCCTGCAACATCTTCAAAAGAATCATGAAATCACCGGCGTCCTCATCCACGACGCCGCGCGCCCCTTTCTACCGACCCTAGTCATCGACGACCTTATCGGCGCGCTAAAAAACCACACAGGTGCAGTCCCCGCCCTACCCGTTACCGACAGCCTCGCGCGAAGCCATGACGGCGCAACGCTGTCGGCTAGTGAAAGCCGCGACGGCCTTTGGCGTATTCAGACGCCGCAAGCGTTCCACCTCAACGCCATTTGCACCGCACACGACCAATGGGACACCGCACAAGAAGCCACCGACGACGCCCGCATGGCTATGGCCGCTGGCTTCGACGTTGCTTTGATCCCCGGCGACGAACGCCTCGCCAAATATACTTTTCCCAGTGACTTTGCGGGCCACACACAGCACAACGCGCCGATGCAGATTTTCCGCACCGGCACCGGCTATGACGTTCACCGCCTGGTGGAGGGCGAAGAGCTATGGCTGTGCGGCATCAAAGTAGAGCATGACAAGGGCTTGGCGGGACATAGCGACGCCGACGTTGCGCTCCATGCCCTAACCGACGCCATCCTAGGCGCAGCGGCAATGGGCGACATCGGCGACCACTTCCCGCCCAGCGACCCGCAATGGCGCGGCGCGGCGTCGGATCGCTTTCTGGTTCATGCCGTTAGTCTGGTTGCCGCCAAGGGCTATACAATCGCCAACGTCGATGTCACGATCATCTGCGAAGCGCCAAAAATCGGTCCTCACCGCGAAAAAATGCGTGAACGGGTAAGCGACATTTTGCACATCGACATTGACGCCGTGTCGATCAAAGCGACGACGACC
>JANMGR010000078.1:0-11666 GCA_031374785.1 Sphingomonadales bacterium
GTCGGCATGCGCGTGTTTCACGAAAAATTCGGCTATGGCGTGATTGAGGATATCGAAGGCAATAAGCTGGAGATTGAATTTGAGACGGCGGGGCGGAAGCGGGTGATGGATAGTTTCGTGGGGGTTGGGTGAGGAGAAAATCATGGGTCTTTTTGATAAGTTTTTCAAAAAACAAAACAACGACGAAACTGATGCTGTTTTTCGCCGACTGCACGAATTTTTGACAAGCGACGAAAAGCAAAATGACCTTTTACCCGAAGCCGTCCAAGGGATGTTATACGCCGGAGCGGATGTCGATTTTCTGCCGAGCGCTAGCGGTGCCTTCGGATACTCGGAAACCAATCCGATACCCGTGAATGGTCCGATTGGAGAAATTACATACCTTTCTTCACTTCGGACGAACATGGGAGCGTTTCTTTTCGCTCATCGATTAGGGTCGGTAAATCGCATGGATGTTTTTGAGACTGTAAGTTCCGATGGGCAAGATTGGCGACTGATGTTTTTTGATATGTATCACCCGAGAAAATCCAAAATTGCGCCCTCAGGACATACGATTGTCGAACCGCAAATAATAATCGGCACGACTCAGCTAGTACCTAATTTTCCAAATGGAATGAGGGAAGCGATAACGGCCTGGACAAAATCAACTTTAGGCATTCCCCTCGTGACTCGGCAAATCGCTGAAACACTATCGACAACGAGGTTCGCGAGGCCACCGCAATTTCAGCAGGAGTTGGATTCACTTAAGTTGGATGGAAGGGCTCCTGCCCAAGCAGATCCACGTATCGAACTATCACTTCAAGAAGTTACGAAACAGGCGCGTATCTTAGAAGCCGTATACGTGAACAGTGTAGGTGTTGATAAGATCGACAAGCGCGAACTATTCTTCGTGTCAATCGCACTGCTACTTTACATGTATCTTCGATATGGTCCTGACACTGCAAGCCCAGAAATCGCTGACAAAATCACCAGATTCATAATCACAGACTTATCCGATTCAGAACATCCACTTGGAAAAGTCGCTGCCGTATTTCAGGAGCGCTATCTTGAATATCGTTCGCTTTTAGACGTTGTCTTTCAAAATGGTGGATTTTCTGAGCACGATCTCGTTACCTTGCACATGCACGCCATCGAAAGAGTAAGCGGCAATTCAGCAAAGCAGCATATGATCAAGATATATCAGACGGCCGCAGTTTTAGCGTCGATATCCCAAGACATGATTGATTTTTCAAGAAACAATTTACGGTAATGTGTCGAGTAACATGGTGGTGTTCGCTGCGCGCTAGCTCAAACGCATGCTACGAGGCGAAAGGCTAAGCTGCCACCCGATCCACCTTAATCTCCCGCTCGCGCATTCTGGCTTGCGCCAGATCAAAGGCGGCTTGCATCCGCAGCATGGTGTCGGCCTTGATGCCAAAGGCTTTTTCAAAAAAAACTTCCGTCGCCCCGTGCTTGACACGGGGCTTGGCTTCTTCTTTCTGCCCACTCCCAATGAAAAGCCTAACCCCGTGTCAAGCACGGGGTGACGGGGGGGTGTTTGAGGGTTCAAGGGTTGGCTTATTGCAGAACGGAAGTGCCAATTTGAATCACGCGAAGAAGCGAAGGCGCGAAGAGTTCTTCCTTTCAAGATACTCTACTGATTTACTTTTTCGTTCGGCAAACAGCCCCCTCTCCTAACCTCTCCCCTAAAGGGGAGAGAGACTTTCTCTTTGTGGCTTCGTGGCTTTGTGTGAAATAATCTTTCCCTCGCCCCTTTAGGGGAGAGGCAGTGAGACTTGGCAGCTTGCTGCCTAGTCGCAGCGGAGAGGGGTTTAAGGGGTGAAGGTTGTGCGTGACCACCCCCTCTCTACTGCGCCTAGCTGCCAGAGGCAGCAAGGCTTCGTATCTCTCCCCTAAAGGGGCGAGAGTAGAAAACCGCGCGAACCCCAAAAAAACAGCTGTCCTACAAACCCCCACATCCCGCATAGACTGGTCGATGCACGACTCGTCCTTTCCCCCCGCTATGTTCCGCCCCGTTGCCATGCGCCGCGTTCGGCATGATGGTTGGACGCCTGCGAAACAGGAATTGTTCCTGATCTATCTGGGGCAGATCGGCATAATTTCTGCGGCGGCAAAGGCGGTCGGGATGTCAGCCAAATCGGCCTATGCGCTTTATAACCGGTCCGAGGCCGAGCAAATGCTTGATCCATCAGCGGAGGAACCGGTGGAAAGCTTTGCCGAGGCTTGGCAAAATGCGCTCGATTTGGGCCGGGACAATGCGCGCGATCTGGCGATCAGCCGCGCGATAAACGGCGAGGTTCGACCCGTTTTCTATCGCGGGCGACAGGTTGGCGAGCGAATCGTCTATGATAACCGCTTGCTCAAAAAGGCATTACAACTGGAAATGGGCCGCAAGCTTCCCGTTGATCCCAACGCGCTGGACGAGTTTCTATATGGCACATAATGAAACGCTTCGTCGTGTTTTTGCGGGCACGGTGGCTTACCTTTGTTACTTTAGCGGGAGGACAACTCTCCCAAAATATGCCCCGGCATGGCCTCGTCCCAACCAGCCCGCGCGGCTTGGATCAAGACCTTCAAAGTTTCCCCCTGACGCACCCATGCGGCCTCGGCGTCTGCGCTCCACGCAGCGCCCGCCAATTCGCCCAGAACGACAATCGTCAAATCAATCCAGCTTTCATATTCCGCCCAAGGCAGCCTGCCGTAACTGCGGTGCGTGAAGGCGAGTTCGTCGACCAATGGCCCGACCCAGCTTCCCTCGCCCTTGGCCAGCCCCAGCATCATTTCCAGCGTTTCGTCGGTCATCCGGCGGGACGACGCGTCGGCATTGATAAACGTTGCGCGCCGATCTGGCCATGCGGCGAACCAGCGGGCGAAGAGCGGATGGCGCAGTTCGATACCGCTTTCGGCGACGGCGATCAGCGTGGCTTCCATCAGGGCGGCGTCGGTTGGCGTTTCAATCATATGTTGCGTATATTTCGTTTCACGCGAAGGGCGCAAAGATTTTTAAGAGGTTGGCTTAAACCTCAACCCAAGCGCTTACCAAGCACGGAACGGCGCATGTGTTGATCTGAACTCTTCAAAATCTTCGCGTCCTTTGCGTAAAACGAATGAGCGCAATTTAGCAGGAATGAAAACCGAGTCGCATTCTCAACTAATTTAGTTATGTTAATGCTGCTTTGCAACGACGGCGCTTTCAAATGTAAAATATTCGAGAATAACCGCACACCCCCAACCGCGCCCATATCCGCCAGATGTTGCGCTGCATGATTTACATAAGGTTTGAACATAACGGGCCGCTCGCGCCGCGCTCCCACAAAACCGCATTGCGGGCCGCTTATGATATGACATCACATTGCTCCACGGCCTGAAACAGGGGGTCGTTTATTAGGAGAGCGAAATGCGTACACTATCATGGATCATTGCCCTGCCCTTGCTTGCGGTTGTTGCGGGATGCAGCGCGGAGAACGAAGCGCGTGAAGAAGCCGCTGCCGAGGCGGGGGCCGAGGCTGCGGATGCGAGTGCATCCAAAGTCGCGGCAAACGAACCCATCGCCGAAGCCAGCGGCACTGCGGTCTTTACTAAACCCGCCGCCGTCTCGCCCAGCGTCGCACCGGGGGTCGCCTTCCAATATCAATACAGCTTCCGCGTGCCGGGCGAAAAGATCGAGGCAGTGCAGGATGAACATGCCGCTGCTTGCGAAACTTTGGGCCTATCGCGTTGCCAGATTACCGGGCTGAATTTCCAACAGGGAGAGGCTGGCTATCCCGAGGGGCGGATGGAGTTTTTGCTCGACCCCAGCATAGCGCGCAAATTCGGACGCGATGCGATTTCCAGCGTGGAGAAAGCCGAAGGCATCGTCGCTAACAGCAATGTGTCAGGCGACAATGTCGGCTCCGAAATCGCATCATCGCAAGTGCGCAGCGCGGGGATTGAGGCGGAGGTGAAACGCATCGAAGCGCGGCTGGCGGGCAAAGGCCTTGCCAATGACGAACGCACCGAACTGCGCCGCCGTGCAGAGGAACTGCGCGACATGCTGGGCGGTGAGAAAGAGGCACGGCGCGGTGGTGAGAAACGGCTGGCGACGACGCCGGTGGTGTTTGATTACAGCGGCAATATGGGGATCGGCGGCGCGGGTGCGTTTGGCGATGCCTGGGCCGCGTCGAGCAGCAGCATGGCGACAATGTTTGCGTTCGTAATGCTGTTTGCTGGTGTGATCTTGCCTTGGTTGCTGCCCGTGGGCGTATTCGTGCTGCTGGTCAAAAGCCCGCTCGGCGTTGGTCTGCGCCGGTGGTGGAACAGGAACACACCTTTGGTCGATGCGCCGCTGAAGGATTGAATGGACTTTGGGGAGCGGCGCTAAAGCAAAACACTAGCCCCCTCCCCGCTGCCCCGCTACAGCCGGTGAATATGGAGCAAAGCGAGGCACAGAGAAGGACAGCGGCGGCATGGGCTGCGGTGCAGCGCAGCGATGCGGCGGGAGCGCTGGCCGAACTGGAGGGCATGATTGCCAGTAACGATCTGGCAACGCCTTGGATGATCGTTGCGCGCGCACGCAGCATGATGGGCGATGCGTTGGGCGAGGAGGATGCGTTGCACCAGCAATTGGCGGCAGAACCACGCCATCTGCTCGCGCTGCTGCGGATGGGGGATATCAAGCGGAGTGCGGGGGATGATCGCGCGGCGGGATCTTTCTACCAAGTCGCGCTCAGCGCGGCAGCGCAGGAAGCCCAGCTGCCGCCTGCGCTGCAGCCGCTGCTCGAACAGGCGCAGCATCATGTGCAGACCGCGCAAGCCAAATTCACCGGACATCTAGAGGCTGCGCTTGAACGCAGTGCCAGCGGTGCAACGGGGCGGGTCGGCAACGCGGTGGATCTGTTGCTCGGGCGTAAAAAGCTTTACCTGCAAGAACCAAGCAGCTTCTATTTCCCCGGCCTGCCGCAACGACAGTTTTACGAGCGCGAGGAGTTTGAATGGCTAGCGGCTGTCGAGGCGCAGGTGCCAGCGATGCAGGCCGAACTAAACGCGGCACTCGCCGAAGATGACAGTTTCGATCCCTATGTCCTCGCCAACCCCAAGCGTCCTCGCCCCACGAACCGGCTGATTAATGATCCCAGCTGGGGCGCGCGCTATTTCTGGCGGGATGGCGAGCAGGTTTCGGCGCAGGCAGAGTCTTGCCCGGCGACAATGGCCGCTTTGACCAAAGCGCCCATGCCAGTGATCGCCCAGCGTTCGCCGATTGCGTTATGGTCAATGCTGAAACCCGGCACGCATATTGATCCGCATCATGGCTTGCTCAACACCCGGCTGATCTGCCACGTGCCGCTGATCGTGCCCGGCAATTGCGCCTTGCGTGTCGGTAACGACACTCGAGAATGGGAGGTCGGCAAGACGCTGATCTTTGATGACAGTTTCGAACATGAGGCTTGGAACCGGAGCGATTCCACGCGCGTTGTGCTGCTCTTTGAAATCTGGCGACCCGAAGTCACGCTGGATGAACGTCGGGCGCTGACCGCGATATTCGAAACAATCAACAGCTATCAAGGTACGCCGCAAGATGCAGGCTAGCATGTCGTCAGTTCCGCATCCCTTTAGCATCCCGGATTTTCGCCGTTACTGGCTGGCGCGCTTTTTGGCAGTGATTGCAACGATGTCGATGGTCGTCGTGATCGCCTGGCAAGTCTATGACATTGCCCGCACCGATTATGGTATGTCGCCAAAACAAGCGGCGTTTCAGCTAGGGCTTTTGGGACTGTTCCAGTTTGTGCCGCTGGCTTTGCTGACCCCCGTTGCGGGCTGGGCGGCGGACCGGTTTGAACGGCGGCGGGTGGCGATTTGCGCCAATATGATTGATGCTGGCGCTGCGCTAGCACTTGGGCTGTTGACCTATTATGACGCGCTCAATCTGCCGTTACTTTTCCTGCTCGCAGCAATGCATGGCACGGCGCGCGTCTTTGTGGGGCCATCGATGGGGGCGATTGCGCCGAACATCGTCCCACCGGAATCGCTGCCCCGCGCCATCGCGCTCAGCTCGATTGCTTGGCAAAGCGCGTCGGTGATCGGTCCTGCCATCGGTGGCCTGATCTATGCACAAAATGCCGCTAGTTCCTATTGGATGACGGTAGCGTTATTGGTCGCGTCCAGCATCACGATCGGCATGGTCCGCCCAGTATATCCGCCGCCGATGGATGCGAACAAGCACCCGATCCGTTTAATGATCGAGGGGCTGAAATACACCTTTTCCGAACGGTTCCTGCTCGGCGCAATCACCCTCGATTTGTTCGCCGTGCTGCTCGCCGGGGCGACCGCTTTGCTGCCAGTCTATGCGCGCGATATCCTGCATGTCGGGCCCGATGGGTTGGGGCAGCTGCGTGCGGCACCCGCATTTGGTGCAGCCATAGTGGCGATCTATCTGGCGTTCAAACCGCTCAAATATAATGTCGGCGTCAAAATGCTGTGGGCTGTGGTAGTATTTGGTTTGGCAACCATCGGTTTTGGCTTTTCGCACATCATTGGTGAAACCATGTTCGCAAATGCGAAGATTGTTATGCTCGACATGGCGGCGTCTATGGCCGTCGCTCTATCGATGCTTGTCATCTTGGGCGCAGCGGACATGCTCTCGGTCTACGTGCGCAGCTCGCTTGTGCAGTTGAACACACCCGATGCGATGCGCGGCCGGGTCAGCTCGGTTTCGGGCCTCGCCATTTCTGCGTCCAACGAATTGGGCGAACTGCAATCTGGCTTTGCTGCGGCACTGCTCGGCCCCGTTGGCGCAGTTGTATTTGGCGGTGCGGGGGCCATAATGGTAGCAGGCATCTGGGCAAAGCTGTTCCCAGAGCTTAAAAACGCCAAGACTTTCGAACCGCAATTTCGCCAAGAACCATATGTCCCGCCAGCAAAGGAAGCCATGACATGAAGGCCAATTCCATCCTCGAGACCATCGGCAATACAGCCCATATCCGCCTGAACCGGATGTTCGGAGATGCCGAGGTTTGGATCAAATCGGAGCGTTCGAACCCGGGCGGTTCGATTAAGGACCGGATTGGCCTCGCGATGATTGAGGCGGCGGAAAAGGACGGAAGCCTGAAACCCGGCGGCACGATTATAGAGCCGACCAGTGGCAATACCGGCGTTGGCCTTGCGATGGTTGCGGCAGTTAAAGGTTATAAACTCGTCCTCGTTATGCCCGAAAGCATGTCGATTGAACGCCGCCGGTTGATGCTGGCTTATGGTGCAAGCTTTGACCTGACCCCGCGCGAAAAGGGTATGAAGGGCGCGATTGAGCGCGCGATTGAACTTGTCGAGAAAACGCCAAATTCGTGGATGCCGCAACAGTTTGAAAATCCGGCCAATGTCGATGTGCACGTGCAAACCACTGGCCCAGAAATCTTGGCGGATTTCAAAGACACACCTATTGACGTTATCATCACAGGCGTAGGCACAGGCGGGCATATCACTGGCTGTGCAGAGTTCCTGAAAAAGGCTTGGCCCAACCTCGAAGTCTATGCAGTTGAGCCAACGCTTTCTCCAGTCATCAGTGGCGGACAACCCGGACCGCATCCCATCCAAGGAATCGGCGCAGGCTTTATACCGGCGAACCTTCATACACAGGTTATCGACGGCGTGATCCAAGTCGACCCAGAAGACGCTAAGGAAATGGCCCGCCGTGCTGCACGCGAGGAAGGTATGCTCGTGGGGATTTCGTCCGGCGCGACCCTTGCAGCCATCGCGCAAAAACTGAAAGAGCTTCCCGCTGGTAGTCGCGTTTTGGGTTTTAACTATGATACCGGCGAACGCTATTTGTCAGTTCCAGATTTCTTGCCGACTGAATAAATAAACACCGCCGGGGCAGACCAGATATGCCCCGGCGGCTTTTATGCCCCCCTTCAGGATGCTACCGGTTGTCCGGTTCTCCCGAACTCTCGGGCGGTGGCGGTGCTTTTTCTTCATCAGGCTTTCCGTCGCCATTATTGTCTAGCAAGTCTGGCTTGCCATCACCGTTGACATCCCATGCGTCGGGGATGCCATTGGCATCACGATCCCAGGCATCGGCTTTGCCGTCTTTATTGGTATCAATTGTGGGTGGGGGTGGCATTTTTTTATCTGCCATAGGTTCCGCCTTTTTTGCAGTGACGGCTTCCGTTTTTGCTTCCGGTTCGGCTGCATGCACAACGCCTGCAGCAAAAGGGATGACAAATAATAGGGCTAAAGAATTAGCGACCCGGTTCTTGGGCTTTAACATTGGATGCTCCTAACAGCGATCCCCCTGTCTGACACCATCATTGCCAGGACACAGATTGAAGCCAGCTTTTTGCGGCGATAAGAGTGTGGGCAAGGGCTAACGGCTCATCGCACTCACACGAACGCGTGCATGCCACCGCCTATCGCGCGCGTCGCCTTCTCAGCCGCTCTGCCATGCGCCGTCTTCCCTCTCGCCAACGTTTGCGAAGGCCGCGTTCGGCGAACGACTCCAGAAATCCATTGGCGTGCTCTGGATCAAGCAATTCATTTTCGGCGATCAGTTTTTCAAACTGACCGGGCTTCTCCAAATCGAGCAGGTCCAGTGTTTTGCCATCGCTGCGGAGCGCATCGATGGTGTCAATGAGGGAGTTTTTGGATTTGAACACCGCTTCCACCTGCGCTGGTTTCACATCCAGATGTTCCGCCAGCAATTTGGTTCGCAACGCGGTGATTGCCTCAACCGCATTTTCATTTCCCGGAATGCCGGTATCCAAAACAACGTCGCACTCGCTATCCAACCCAAGCGAACGGTTGTTAAGATTTGCCGATCCGATCCGCAAGATCCGGTCGTCAACAATCATCAATTTGGCGTGGACATAAATGTCAGCACCGCCCGTTGTGACTGGGACATAGATGCGGAACCGGTTCTGCGTATCTACTTTACCAATCGCACGCGCAAGCTGCACCCTTGCTGCATCCATCGCCTTTTGCTCCAACCAGCCATCGGCGGTACGCGGCATGATGATGGCGATTTCTGGCGGGTTATCCTCACCCATCCTCGTCGCAATCGCTGCCGCAATTTTGCCAGAGGTCAGATATTGGTTCTCGATATAGATGAACTTCTCGGCAGCCGCGATCATATCAAGAAACAGACCCTCTATCTCGCGGACTTCTTCGATGTCGCCATGCGGCGCGCGTGTGCGGGCGATGGCGAGTTGGACATTCTTGAATGTCACCGCAACATCGTCGGGCCAATCAACCGTCAAGTCTTTAACTGGCGGCAGGTTTTTCCCACCCGCAACATGCCAGCGATCTCGCGCCAATTCGCCCAGCGCGCCCGCGATAGGTCCATCCATCAACATCGTAATGTCGTGCCACGGCGCATAGGCGTTACCATTTGGTAACCGGCGGTTCTGATCATCGTCGAGATGCGCGGAGGTGTCCCACCGACCACTAGCCAAATCGATCCCGCCACACACGGCGATAGCATCATCGACCACAACGATTTTTTGATGATGGCTGCACCCCACAGGATGCGCGCCGTCGAATTTGAAATCGATCGCGCGCGATGATTCCCAGCGGATCAAGGTCCAAAGGCTCGTTGGAATCAAAAACTGTTTCAGCGCACCAAAACGCCATTTCAGGATAGCTATCCGGCGTTCGGGATCACGCTTTGCCAGCCGCAGGAAAAAACGGGAAAGCCGAACACGTTCCGCTCTATCCCCTGGCTCAAGGCTTATCCGGCTATCAAAATCCCAGCCAACAAAGATTAGCAGATTGCGCGCGCTTTCGCACAGTTCTCTTACAAAATGGAAATAGTCCGCGGCATCGACAACCACTGCCACTCGGTTGGCATGCTCAATCCGCCAGCAGTTGCGTCCAACCTGAACGACAGGGTGCTGATTGGCGGGCTGAACTTTGTCCATATCAGGCTGTTGCAAACATCTCCGGCGTCAACGCCATCATGGCTTCGCTCCCTGCTTCTATCTTGCGACGCAGAGCCCCGCAATCGGGCAAATAGCGTTCCGCAAAGTAGCGCGCGGTGACTAGCTTGGCATCGTAAAACGCTTTGTCGGTTGCGCCACCGTCCAATGCAGCCTGCGCCGCTGCACCCATGCGCAGCCATTGCAGGCCAAGCGCAACGATACCCATGATGTGCATATAATGATGCGCGCCTGCACCGACATTATTGGGATTGGCCAACCCGTTTTGCATAAACCACATTGTTGCCGCTTTCAGCTCGCCAGTGGCTTTGCCCAAACGGTCAGCGAAATCGGCCATCACGCCGTCCTTGGCGGCGGCGCATTCATCGTCGATCAGTTTGAAGAACAACTGCACCGCACGACCGCCATTTTGCGCAAGTTTGCGCCCGACAAGGTCCATCGCCTGCACGCCATTTGCGCCTTCATAAATCATCGTGATGCGGGCATCGCGCACATATTGCTCCATGCCCCATTCGCCGACATAGCCGTGCCCGCCGAACACTTGCTGCGCGTTTGTCGCAACGTCATAACCCTTGTCCGTGCCATATCCTTTGATCACCGGCGTCAACAGCGACAGGATATCGTCTGCGGCAACACGCATTTCCTCGGTCGGGGCGCTGTGGATCATATCGGCAAGCAAAGCACCGCGCAGGCATAAAGCCCGCATTCCTTCGGTAAAGGCCTTTGCATCCATCAACATGCGGCGGATATCAGGGTGGACGAACAACGTGTCGGCTTTTTCGGCGGTGTCTTGCGGGCCAGTCAGGGCGCGGCCCTGCCGCCGGTCATGCGCATATTGCACCGCGTTTTGATACGCGACTTCGGCAACGCCAAGTCCTTGTTGGCCAACGCCCAGCCGCGCGATGTTCATCATGATGAACATCGCGGCGAGGCCCTTATTCTCGTCGCCAACCAGATAGCCCGTCGCTTCGTCATAGTTCATCACACAGGTGGAATTGCCGTGGATGCCCATTTTATGTTCCAGTGAACCACAAGTCACGGGGTTTCGCGCGCCCAGCGAACCGTCTTCGTTCACCAGGAATTTCGGCACGATAAACAGCGAAATCCCCTTCACACTATCTGGCGCGCCAGGTGTTTTCGCCAGCACCAAATGGATGATGTTTTCGGCCAAATCATGCTCACCCGATGAGATGAAAATCTTCGTTCCACTAATCGCATAGCTGCCATCGGCGTTCGGCACCGCTTTAGTGCGGATTAGCCCAAGATCGGTTCCGCAATGCGGCTCGGTCAGGTTCATGGTGCCTGTCCATTTGCCGCTGATCATATTCGGCGCGTAAATGGCTTTCAGTTCCTCGCTGCCCTTTACAAGGATCGCGGAGACTGCACCGTGAGTCAGGCCCGGATACATGGCAAACGCCATGTTAGAGCTTGCCATATATTCCTCAAACGCCATCGACATGACGTGCGGCATACCCTGCCCGCCAAATTCCAAAGGTGCCGACAATGTGCCCCAGCCCGCATCGCAATACGCTTTATAGGCGTCCTTAAAACCATCTGGCGTCGTCACCGATCCATCCGCGTGCCGTGTGCATCCTTGCTTGTCGCCAACAGCATTCAGAGGGAAAAGTTCGTTCTCAACAAACTTTGCGCCTTCGGTCAGGATCGCCTCGACCATGTCGGCGCTGGCATTTTCAAACCCGGGAAGATTGGCGTGTTTCTCGATTCCCAAAACTTCGTTGAGAATGAAAAGCGTGTCACGCACAG
>JANMGR010000125.1:0-8761 GCA_031374785.1 Sphingomonadales bacterium
TGTCGTCCCCGGCTTCGTCGGCGAGATCGACGATACCGAACATGCGGTTCGGATTTCGGCGGAAATCGGCTATCCGGTGATGATGAAGGCCAGCGCTGGCGGTGGCGGCAAGGGGATGCGGCTTGCCTATAATGAGCAAGACGTGCGCGAAGGGTTCGAGGCGACCAAGCGCGAGGGGCTGAATTCGTTCGGCGACGACCGCGTATTTATCGAGAAATTCATCCTCAACCCCCGCCATATCGAAATCCAGATATTGGGCGACCAGCACGGCAATATCCTGTATCTGAACGAACGCGAATGTTCGATCCAGCGGCGGCACCAGAAGGTTGTCGAGGAAGCGCCGTCGCCCTTCGTCACGCCCAAGATGCGCAAGGCGATGGGCGAGCAATGCGTCGCTCTGTCACGCGCGGTGGGCTATTATTCGGCGGGTACCGTCGAACTGATCGTGTCGGGCGCAGACCCCAGCGGCGAAAGCTTTTACTTCCTCGAAATGAACACGCGGTTGCAGGTCGAACATCCCGTCACCGAGTGCATCACCGGCATCGATCTGGTCGAACAGATGATCCGCGTGGCTGCTGGCGAAAAGCTGGCTTTCACGCAGGACGACATCAAAATCGACGGCTGGGCCATAGAAAACCGCGTCTATGCCGAAGACCCCTATCGCGGGTTTTTGCCATCAACAGGGCGCTTAACCAGATACCGTCCCCCCGTATCCCCAAATCCGTTCGCATCGAGCGTAGTCGAGATGCCCATCGGCAGTGCGCAACCTCACGGTGTCTCGACGATGCTCGACACGAACGGGAAGGGGGGTGATGTTCTTGGACTGAGGGGTGTGGACGGCGTCCGCGTCGACGACGGCGTCGAAGAAGGCGGCGAAGTCTCGATGTTCTACGACCCGATGATCGCCAAGCTGATTACATGGGGCGAAACCCGTGGCGAAGCCGCCAACCTGCAAATTGCCGCGCTCGACCGCTTCGAGATCGAAGGCCTCGGCCACAATATCGATTTCATCAGCGCGATCATGCAGCACCCGCGTTTTCGATCCGGCGACATCACCACCGGTTTCATCGCAGAGGAATATCCCGACGGTTTCCACGGCGCACCGGCATCACCTGAGTTGTTGCGCGAAATCGCCGCAGTCGCTGGCTTTATGGCCTGCGCCAATGCGGACCGTGCGCGGCAGGTGGACGGGCAATTGGGTGACGACCTTGACCCGCCGGGTGATTGGCAAATCACCGTTGATGGCGTGGCACATGATGTTGAAATCGGCGCAGACGAGATTTTGGTCGATGGCGAATCCATCAACCTGTTCCTTGAATACACGCCGGGCGACCGGATGGTGATCGCCGAAATAGACGACAGCGATTTGGCCATAAAAGTTACCAAGACCGCCACCGGTTTCGCTATGACCACACGCGGTGCGACACATAAAGTCCGCTGCCTCCCCGCACATGTCGCACCGCTCGCGCAATACATGATAGAGAAAATCCCGCCTGATTTATCGCGCTACCTGATCTGCCCGATGCCGGGGCTGATTACGGCGGTGAATGTAGAGGCGGGCGACAAAGTAGAAGCAGGCCAACCGCTGGCCATTGTCGAGGCGATGAAGATGGAAAACATCCTGCGCGCCGAGAAATCTGGGACAGTAAAAATCGTGAACGCCAAGGCGGGGGATAGTCTGGCGGTCGACGCGATTATCCTAGAGATGGAATAGCTTCTTGGGGTTGAACGCTTGGCCATAGCATTTATGAGGGAGGCGAGATTTTAATAGGGAAGGGGAGCCCGATGGCAGCGACAGATTCAGAGGGCGTAACAGCGATTGATCCAAAGCGCGACAGGCTGGTCATAACCGCATCATCGCTAGGCACTGTGTTCGAATGGTATGATTTCTTCGTCTATGGCATCCTCGCATCGCTGATCGGTAAGCTGTTTTTTCCCGCCGACAGCCCGACAGCCGCGACCTTGGCTTCTCTGGCGATTTTTGGTGCAGGATTTGGCGTGCGACCCTTTGGCGCTATCTTGTTCGGATATTTCGGCGATAAGATTGGCCGAAAATATACGTTTCTGGTCACCATCACTTTGATGGGACTAGCGACGGCAGCCATCGGTTTCTTGCCGACCTTTGAAACCGCTGGCGTCTGGGCCGCAGCTTTGCTGCTACTAATGCGCTGCCTACAGGGTCTTGCCCTCGGCGGCGAATATGGTGGCGCGGCAATTTACGTTGCTGAACACGCGCCCGATGGCAAACGCGGGCAATATACCAGCTGGATTCAAGCATCGGTTGCGGGCGGGTTTCTGCTGGCGGTTATCGTTGTTTTGTTGACGCGCTACTCGATGAGCACCGAAGCGTTTGAGGCGTGGGGCTGGCGCGTGCCATTTTTGACCTCGATTTTGCTGCTGGCAGTATCGCTATATATGCGGCTGAAACTGTCAGAGAGCCCCGTTTTCAAGGCGATGAAAGAGGCGGGACAGACCTCGAAAAACCCGTTTGTTGATAGTTTTACCTATCCGGGAAATGTTGGACGGATTTTCGTTGCGTTGTTTGGCGTAGCTGCCGGACTGACCGTGATTTATTATACCTCACAATTCGGCACGCTGTATTTCCTGACCGGAACCGCGCGTGTGCCAGAGGCCGATGCTCTGTTGTATATGGCGGTGGGTGCGACCCTCGCGGCCCCAACCTATGTGGCCTGTGGCTGGCTGTCAGACAAATGGGGTCGGAAGCGGTTGCTGCTGCTCGGCTATGCGCTGTCGATTGTCGGCGTGTTCCCGATATTCTGGATGATGGCCGATGCGGCGAACCCCGCGCTTGAAAAGGCAACGGAGAGCAATCCGGTTACGCTGTCGATGCCAGCGTGTAATTTCAACGCGCTCAACCGCGTGCACGACACCGAATGCGCCAATGCGCTGAACTTCCTGACTAAGCGCGGGATTGCCTATAGCAAGCAGCCTGCGGATGCGGTGTCGTTGAAAGTCGGCGACGCGGAATTGCAAGGTTTTGACGAAAAGGCCTATGTCGCGGCATTGGAAAAGGCGGGCTATCCCGATAAATCCGACCCGGCGCAGCGGCAGCCATGGAAAATCATCCTTGCCGTATTTCTGATGGTGGCATTGTCCGGTATGACTTATGGCCAAGTAGCGGCGATTTTGGTTGAGATGTTTCCCGCCAAAATCCGATACACTTCGATGTCGATCCCTTATCATATCGGGGCCGGATATTTCGGGGGGTTCTTGCCCTATATCTCGCAATATATCGTCGCGCAGACGGGGCAGCCGTTTTCCGGGCTTTGGTACACAGTCGGCGTGACTGCGATGGCGTTTATCGTGGCGCTGATCTGGTTGCCCGAAACATCCGGCAAAACGAAGCTGGATTGACACTTAACCTGCTGCGGGCAAAAGGCGGCCATGCCTGATTTTGCTTCCCCTTTGCGCCTGCGCCTTGATGGCGGTGCGCTTGTTGCCAACTGGCGCTATCTCAGAGGGCAGGGTGTTGCCGATTGCGGTGCGGCGGTGAAAGCCAATGGCTATGGCCTCGGCGCACGCGAAGTCGTTGCGCGATTGGCGGCTGCGGGATGCCAGCAGTTCTTTGTGGCGCATTGGGGCGAGGCGGCGGCGATTGTGGATTTGGTGCCGCCGCAGCAGATTGCGGTCCTTAACGGTCTCGATGCGGATGATCCGGCGGACGTATTAGCTATTGGCGCTATTCCGGTGCTCAACACTCCGCTGCAAATTGCGCGATGGAAAGCGGCAGGAGGCGGTCCGTGCCACGTCATGCTCGACAGCGGTATCAACCGGCTGGGCGTTGGCCCCGAACAATTCAACGAATGCCTGTTCGAAGGATTAGAAGTCGATATCCTACTTTCGCATCTTGCATCGGCGGATGAAGATGTGTCGCAAAATGAGGATCAGCTCCGGCTGTTTCTCGACATGGCGGAAATGATCGTTGCGTGCCGCCGCAGTCTGGCCAACAGTGCTGGGATAATGCTGGGTAGTTGCTACCATTTCGACCTTACTAGGCCAGGCTTGGCGCTTTATGGCGGCATCGCCAGAACCGAACAGAATAACGCTGTAAAGCCTGTCGTATATTTGCAAGCGTCAGTGTTGCAAATCCGCGATCATTCGGCAGGCGCAGCGATTGGATATAACGCAACCTATCGCTGCGAACGACCGACGCGTGTCGCGACTTTGGCAATCGGGTATGCCGATGGATACGGGCGAGGTTTCTCTGGCAACGGCTACGCACGATTTGATGGGCATCGTTTGCCCATACTTGGGCGAGTTTCGATGGACCTTTTGACGGTCGATGCAACCTATTGCCCCGCGTTACGTGAAGGTGATTGGGTGGATGTTGAATACGACTTGCACCAATCCGCCCGTCTTTCAGGGATGTCGCAGTATGAGCTTCTTACCGGATTAGGTCATCGTTCCGAACGAACGTGGTTTTAAGAGTACCATTGTCACGGACGACTCGTGGATTGCCGCGCGGCTAACTTGCGCGTCGGACAAAATAGAACCGGATTAATCTGCGACCCTTATTTTGCGATGGACTGCGAGGCAGGCGGCTGAAAGTCCGTCACAGCATCAGCGCACGCGTAAATCGACAATTGTTTCACGAAATAGATTATCTTTATTGTAATGTTGCAAATTTGGCATTGGTTGTAAACATAATGGATGTTTTGCATTCTAGCGAGTGGTCTCGGCAAGCCTAAGCTTCTGTTGCAAAACTGCAACATCGCGCAGAAATCCGCGACATCTTTATCATCCGCTTGAATTGGCCGCGAGATTTCGGTTACGCCCAGCTTAACAATTTACCATTGTGACAATCTCATTAACTGGGGAGTTATTCATGAAAAAATCCAACCTGCTTTTGGCCGGATCGGTTATCAGCTTTGCTCTAAGCGTGGCCTCGCCTGTGTACGCGCAGACTACGACTGCAACCACGACCGAAGAAGAAGAAGTTGCTGCGCCCGCTGACGGCGAAGCTGACCCAGCGGCAGATGACAAGATCGTCGTTACCGGTTCGCGTTTGAAGCAGAACACCTACACCAGCATTTCGCCGCTTCAGGTCATCAAGAATGATGATGCCGAAGACGCTGGCGAGTTCGACGCAGCTTCGCTTTTGCAGAAATCAGAGGCATCCGCCGGCCAACAGATTGACGCCACTTTTAACGGGTTCGTTCTCGACAACGGTCCAGGGTCGCAGACACTGAACCTACGCGGCCTTGGTGCCGACCGCACTTTGATCCTCATCAATGGTCGCCGGATGGCGCCTGCGGGTGTCGAAGGTGCGCCAACAAACCCGTCGATCAACCTGATCCCATCGTCGCTGGTCGACCGTTATGACCTGCTGCTCGATGGCGCATCGTCGATCTATGGTTCGGATGCTGTTGCAGGCGTGGTAAACGTTATTCTGCGTAAGAATTTTGACGGCTTTACGTTGCGGGCAAACGGTAACGTTAATCCACAGGGTGCTGGTGAAGATTACACTATCAGCGGATCATGGGGCGTAAACAACGACCGCGGTTTCCTTGGTATTGGCGTTGAATACGCTTACACCGACGCAATTCGGTTAAAGGATCGTGATTTCTTCCGTGGATGCGACAAGCATTACGAAATTGACCAAAATGGCAATATCCGCACATTGGGTCTGGCCGATAACGCCGCTGTGCGTAACCGGACGCCAGGCGTCACGGTCTCCGAGAATGAATGTAAGATCGGTGGACTTAGCGGCCGTATCTTCATTCCAAACACGACCTATGGTTCGGTGTATTACACTCCGGGTGCGAGCAACACGGGCATTCCTTTCTTTAACGAAAACACGTTCCGTGGGCGCGAACTGGACGTAAATGGAGACGGCATTCGTGACGTCGATTTCCAAAACGTAAACACCAACGGCGCTAATGAAGATCAGATCTTCCAAAGCGGACGTAAACTCCTCAACGTGATGGCCGTCGGTGAATACACGTTTGAAGGTGCGGCAAATATCACGCCTTTCTTTGAATTTGGCTACAGCCGGAACGAAGCCTCGGCTGATAACACCGGCATTCCGCAGCTATTTCCTTATGTTCCAGCAAACAACGCCTTCAACCCGTGCAACCGTGCGGCTGTTGGTGGCGTGGATTGTCGTCGCGCTCAAAACCTGACGTTTGGCGCACCTCTGCTTTCAACGGGTTTTGATTTGGCTGTTCAGCCAATCGTTGCTGTTGAAGGTGATCGTAACAACTTTGCGGTTGTGCAAGAACAGTATCGCGGCGTTCTTGGTGTTCGCGGCGATTTGCCTTTCCTTGGCTCCAGCTGGGATTTTGAAGTTTCGGGCGTTTATTCAAAGGCAATCGGTAAATCGAAACGCTTTGGCATCCGTGAAGACAAGCTTGCCTTTGCATTGGGCATCGATCCCACAGCTGACTTCAACGGTGATGGTGTGTTCGACAACAATGGCGATGGCGTAGCCGACGATTACAATAATGACCTCCAGACTGGTGGTATTTTTGGTGGGCCGATTTTGGCAGCGCCATGTAGCGCTGCTGGATTGCGTAATCCGACCGGTGCATTGGCGGATCTGACGCAGGGCTGCGTGCCCGTAAATCTGTTCGCCCCCAGCTTGCTAAACTCGCCAATCGGTAACTTCGCCACACAGGCGGAACGCGACTATCTGTTCGGTGTTCGCGAATTCAATACGACCTACGAGCAGCTGGTTGTGTCTGGGTTTGTTGGCGGCAGCCTCTTCACATTGCCCGCTGGCGATGTGACAATGGGCGTCGGTGCTGAATATCGTAAGGACAAGATCAACTCCACGCCATCGGTTGTTGCGGCGAATGGTTTGTTCTTTGGCTTCTTCGCTGACCGTGGTGCTGTTGGCAGCAAGGACATCAAGGAAGTCTTTGGTGAAGTTAACCTGCCTTTGAAGGCTGGCGAAACTCTTGTGCGCGAACTGACCCTCAATCTGTCTGGCCGTATCACTGACGAAGAATTGTACGGCACTGCGGGGACATACTCTATCAAGGGTCTGTGGCGTCCGTTCGATCCACTCGCCGTTAAGTTCAGCTATGGTACTTCGTTCCGTGCACCAAACTTGCGCGAGAATTTCCTTGCCGGACAGACAGGGTTTCAGACGTTGGTCGATCCTTGCGCTGTCACAAACGCATCAATCGCCAGCGGTGCTTATCGTGCGGCAGATGACGAACGTGAAGCAACGACGCTTGCTAACTGTCGGCGTGAAGGACGGAATCCAACAACCGTTGGTTTTGATCCTTTGCTAGGAAACACTATCCAGACAGCAAGTACCGAAATCCTTTCGGGCGGTAGCCTTGATCTCGACGAGGAAACGTCGCGCGCGATTACTGCTGGCGTTGCCTATGAACAGACAATTGGTGATGGTTTGCGTGTTGCGCTTGGTGCGACTTATTTTGACATCAAGGTCAAAGGTGCTGTCGTGGAGCCATCCGCCCAGTTTATTTTGAATGATTGTTACGAACGTCAAGATGGACAGCGCAGCCAGTTCTGCGACCGGATCACCACAAGTAACCTTGCCGTAAACCGTTTCCTTGTCAGCAATGTTTCGGCAGGCTTCATCAACTTGAACAGCGAATCTGTCCGCGGGATGGATTTCAACGTTGATTTTGGTAAAGAAGTTCAGCTGTTTGGAACCAACGTTGATTTGGGACTTAATGTTCGTGCAAATCACCTGATTGAACGCAGCACAATCTTTGTCGATGATAATGGTGTTCGTTCCTATGATGATGATGCAGGTGAATTTGGCCTGCCGAAATGGACTGGTCAAACGACCTTTACCGCCGACATCGCAAAGTTCCGTTTCACATGGCAGGTTGAATATACTGGCCCTGTCGAACAGCAGGCAGACGGCATCGATCCATTGTCCAGTGCATTCGGCACCAACTCGGCAGGTCTTGCGACCGGGTTTATTGGTGACACCTGCCTTGGCAACGGAACGACCAATGTTGGCGGTACTGTCCGCACTGCTGGCGACGGCATCTTTTGCCGCGACGTTGGCTTTGCAAAGAAGTACTTCACCCACACAGCATCGATTCGTTACCGCGATAGCGCAAGCGGCTTGACGCTTCGCGCCGGTGTTTCAAACATCTTTGATCGAAATCCACCGTTGGTTGATGGCAGTGAAGTGTTCGCTATCGCCAACACCGCTATCGGTAACGGTTATGATTATGATGGTCGTGAGTTCTTCTTCTCGGTTGAGAAGAAGTTTTAAGTCACACGCAGTGATTTGAGGAACTTATAAAGCGGCCTTGCGGGTTTCCTGCGAGGCCGCTTTATTATTTTGTAGCAACAGAAATTTGAATTGAGAGAGTCGCAAATATGAAAAATCTAAAGTTATCTTTCATCGCGATCAGCCTAGGCGCGTTGTCGCTGGGGATATCATCGGTCGCGTTGGCACAATCTGGCATTGTAGTAACTGGCCCCGGTACTGAACTGGGAAATGGCACGCCATCCGTACCGATCAGCGTTTGGAGCCAACGCGATGCCGTTAGCGCCGTGGAGGTTTCTCCCGATGGTAAACACTTATTGCTGCTTAAAGGCGAGGGCGGCAACATGGGCGAAAACGTGCTTGAGGTCTATGACACAAGCGACTTCTCAAAGCCGGTCAAGCGGTTAAATTCCAAACCAATGGAAATGATCAGCGCAGCATGGGTAAGTGATAACAATATTTTCGGCACAGCCTGGAAAGTTGTGCGCAAATCGGTCACTGGTCCAGAGGAGGACGTACGCAGCTATAAAGCCTTTGCCT
>JANMGR010000142.1:0-1840 GCA_031374785.1 Sphingomonadales bacterium
GCGGTGAAGCGTCGGCGCGCGGTTGAGCATGACGGGATGTTCGCGGATCACCTCATCAAGGATGTCCCAAACTTCCTTACGCTCTTTTTCAACCCACTTTTTCGCCTGCTTCAGGGTCATCGAAAGACCCTTTGCATCGAGACGCGAATAGATGAACGGCTTGAACAGCTCGAGCGCCATTTTCTTTGGCAGGCCGCACTGATGCAGTTTCAATTCCGGGCCAGTCACGATGACCGAACGACCCGAATAATCGACGCGCTTTCCAAGAAGGTTCTGGCGGAAGCGGCCCTGCTTGCCCTTGAGCATGTCGGACAGCGACTTCAGCGGACGCTTGTTAGCGCCAGTAATCGTGCGACCGCGGCGACCGTTGTCGAACAGTGCGTCAACAGCTTCCTGCAACATACGCTTTTCGTTGCGGACGATGATGTCCGGCGCGCGCAGTTCGATAAGGCGCTTCAAACGGTTGTTACGGTTGATAACGCGGCGATAGAGATCGTTCAAATCGGACGTTGCAAAGCGGCCACCATCCAACGGCACCAATGGGCGCAATTCTGGCGGAATGACGGGAATGACGTCCAGGATCATCCATTCAGGCTTGTTGCCTGAATCGATGAAGCTTTCGACGACCTTCAAGCGCTTGATAATCTTCTTTGGCTTCAGTTCCGACTTGGTCACGGCCAGTTCGGCGAGCAAATCGTCGCGTTCCTGAACAAGGTCAAGGTCCATCAGCATCTGCTTGACGGCTTCGGCACCGATGGCGGACGAAAAAGCGTCTTCGCCATATTCATCTTGTGCGGCCAGCAGTTCATCTTCGGTCAACAGCTGGAATTTCTCCAGCGCGGTCAGGCCAGGCTCAGTAACGATGTAATGTTCGAAATACAGCACGCGCTCCAGCTGCTTCAACTGCATATCAAGCAGCAAGCCGATGCGCGAAGGCAGCGATTTCAGGAACCAGATATGCGCAACCGGCGCAGCCAGTTCGATATGGCCCATGCGTTCGCGGCGAACCTTAGTGACGGTAACTTCAACGCCGCACTTTTCGCAAACGACGCCTTTGTATTTCATCCGCTTGTACTTGCCGCACAGGCACTCATAATCCTTTACGGGACCAAAGATGCGCGCGCAGAACAGGCCGTCCCGCTCTGGCTTGAACGTGCGGTAGTTGATGGTTTCGGGCTTTTTAATTTCGCCAAACGACCAGCTGCGGATCTTCTCTGGCGAGGCGATGCCGATCTGGATCTGGTCGAATGTTTCGACCTTAGCGATTGGATTGTTGAATTTGGAAAGTTCGTTCATGTTCATTTCCTTGTGAGGCGTTCAGCCCCGTAAATTTCGTGCAAGAGCGGAAGTCGGGGGCGGTGTTGCCACCGCCTGCCGGCTATTATTCCGCTGCCTCGGCAAAGCCTTCATCGTCTTCGACCGCGTCATGCGATTTCAGTTCGACGTTGAGGCCCAGCGAACGCATTTCCTTCACAAGAACGTTAAAGCTCTCTGGAATGCCTGCTTCAAAGGTATCGTCGCCCTTAACAATGGCTTCGTAAACCTTGGTGCGACCCACCACGTCATCGGACTTGACCGTCAGCATTTCTTGCAAGGTGTATGCAGCGCCATAGGCTTGCAGCGCCCAGACCTCCATTTCACCAAAGCGCTGACCACCGAACTGCGCTTTACCACCCAGCGGCTGCTGCGTGACCAGCGAATACGGCCCAATCGAACGGGCGTGGATCTTATCGTCGACCAAGTGATGCAGTTTCAGCATATAGATGTAGCCAACCGTCACCTTACGGTCGAACTTGTCGCCGGTGCGGCCATCATACAGATCGCTCTGCCCCGAAGTATC
>JANMGR010000155.1:0-10233 GCA_031374785.1 Sphingomonadales bacterium
CGGCAATTAACTGCGCAGATGCTGTGCTGCCCCACATGCGGCGCGGTTGCCGTCACAAAGGCGGTGATGGCCCCCAACATTGCGCGCAAAGGCAATCAAGCAGCCGTTTCGCTGCCGCGTGCTGAACCGGAGACCGAGCAAAGCGTAGCCGTCAGCAATCAACCCGAAATGCCAGCGGAGATCGAAAAAGCAATCGCTGCGCTTGGCAAGCTGCAAAGCCGGATGCTGGAAAATTCCGATTGGGTCGGCAATAAATTTGCCGAGGAAGCACGCGCCATCCATTATGGCGAAACGCCTGAAAGGATTATCCACGGATCGGCCAGCGCCAACGAAGCGCAAGCTTTGTTCGACGAAGGCATCACCGTTGCCCCGTTGCCGCTGCCATTCGTTCCACCCGAGGCAAAAAATTGACCCGCTAACTCTGCGAAGCTAAGGCTAGGACCAACGCACCCATAGCTCAGCAGGATAGAGCATCAGATTCCTAATCTGGGGGCCACTGGTTCGAATCCAGTTGGGTGCACCAAAATACAAAAAGGCCCGCACCGAATCTATCGAGCGGGCCATTTGTTTGCAGATATAGCTTACTTCGCTGCGTCTTTGGCTTTTTCGCCGAGTTCCTTGGCTTTATCGCCCGCCTTTTCCAGCGCATCGCCAGTGGCTTTGGCAGCATCGCCTGCGACTTCTTTTGCAGCCTCACCAGCTTTGCCAGCAGTGGCAGAAGCGGCTTGTGCGGCTTCGTCGGTTTTTTCTTCGGCAACTTGCATCGCTTGTTCGGCGGCATCACCTGCGGCTGCGCCAACGGCTTGTGCGGCTTCGGCGGTCTCTTCAGCAGCTTTATCACCAGATTGACCGCAGGCAGCGAGCGGCGCCGCCATCACCATCGCAGCAAATGCAGCCTTGTGTAGTTTCGACATCGCAATCTCCTCGCCGGATGAATTTCCGGTGAGGGAAATTTATGCGGCAATCACGCAGCTTTCAAGAGCAACGCTGTATTGGACCCGTCGAATTTACAGGCAGCATTCCAGATAAGGCTGGTCAAATCCATATTGACGTGCCTTTTCAAGCGTATAGGGCCGGACACTGCCCGACACCCATTCGCCAATGATTTTGCCATCGGCATCTTCATCGCGATATTCAAATTTGAACAGATCCTGGGTGACGATGACATCGCCTTCCATCCCAATCACCTCGGTAATCTGTGTGGTCCGGCGTGAGCCATCGCGCAGTCGTTTTACCTGCACCACCAAATCGACAGAATCGGCAATCTGTTTCGAGATCGCTTCTTTTGGAATCTTAATGTCACCCATCAGGATCATGTTTTCCATACGGCCAAGGCATTCGCGCGGGCTGTTAGAGTGAAGCGTGCACATTGAACCATCGTGACCCGTGTTCATCGCGGCGAGGAGATCGAAACATTCTGCACCACGAATTTCGCCAAGGATAATGCGGTCAGGGCGCATACGCAGAGCGTTTCGTACAAGGTCGCCAATCGTGATAGCGCCTTGGCCTTCAAGGTTCGGTGGGCGCGTTTCCAGCGGCAACCAATGCGGTTGTTGCAGACGAAGTTCCGCCGCATCCTCGATGGTCAGCACGCGCTCGCCTGGATCAATCATTTTCGACAATGCATTGAGCATCGTCGTTTTACCCGAACCCGTACCGCCAGAAATGACGATATTCATCCGGGCGGCACCGGCGATTTTCAGCACGGTTGCCATCTTTTCATCCATCGAGCCGAAGTTCTTCAGCATGTCGATGGTGATTGGCTTTTCGGAGAATTTACGAATCGAGATCGCGGTGCCGCGTAGCGACAAAGGCGGAACGATGACGTTAACACGGCTGCCGTCTTTCAAACGGGCGTCGGCAAGCGGTGTGGTTTGGTCAACCCGGCGACCAACTTGGTTCACAATACGCTGGGCGATTTGAAACAGATGTTCTTCGTCACGGAACTGGATGCCCGAAAGCTGCAGACGACCCGCTTTTTCGACATAGGTCTGTGTCGGTCCATTGACCATAATATCGGAAATGTCCGGATCGGACAGCAATTCCTCAAGCGGACCAAAGCCAAGCAGCTCGTCAACCAGCACCTTTTCCAGCGCGAATTGCTCGCGGCGGTTCAGCGTCAGTTTTAGCTCCGATAACACTTCCAAGATAATCGGACGAAACTCTTCGGTCAGCTCGTCCTTGTTTAGCGATGCGGCAGCTTCAGGGTCGACGCGCTCCAACAGGCGGGGTAGCACCTGCTCTTTAATTTTATGGACCGAGGATGCAAAGCCTTCAGAGCCATTGTCGACAATCGACGAATTTGACGAACGCTCAGCAAGGCGCGCCATTGCGTCATTTTCACGAGGTGCAGCAGGGCTGCTTGGCAGACTTGCCGTATCGATTGGTGGAAATTGCTCACCACCGTCTAGCTGGGGCAATGGGGGCTGCGGTTGCGGAGCAGCAGATTGCTGTCCTGCTCCCGCTGTGCCGGTGCCATTCATCGGGCGTGCAACGCCAAAAGCCGGGCGGCTTCCGGTAAGACCGGGTTTCTTGCCAAATGCGCTCACAGGCCTGTCGCTCCACTTTTCAATATGTTCATCTACCTGTTGTGGTAACGAGAAATGGTGAACAAAAGGGTAATGCGCTGCCACGCTATCTGGGTTAGGCGCATATTAAGCAATGTCTTGAGTGCATCCTTTTCGGGATAGCCAAACATCTAAATCGCAACGAAAATAGGATTTTATGCGCGGCAATAACGGTTTTTTGATCGCGGCACTTGGCTTTGCGGTGCTGTCGTGCGGTGATGCTGTGATCAAGTCGATGGCGGGATCATGGCCTGTCCCAGCGGTAGCCGCGTTACGTTTTGCTCTGGCCGTGCCACTATTGGCTTTGGTCGTTGCGGTCAAAGATGGACCAAATGCATTTGCCGTTCAAAGACCGTGGTTGCAATTTGGCAGAGGCCTGATGCTGGCATGTTCGTCCATCGCTTTTTTCTTAAGCATTTTTGCCATGCCGCTGGCCGAGGCAACTGCCATCGTCTTTGTCAGCCCGGTGTTGACTGCATTGGCATCAGCGGTGTTTTTGAAAGAGCCATTGCATCCAAAAGCGTGGTTGGCGTCTGTGCTGGCACTGGTTGGTGTTGCATTTGTGTTACGCCCCAATATTGCGGAATTGGGTGCCGTAGCGTTGCTACCGCTTGTCGCCGCACTGTTTTTTTCTGCTTTAATTATTCTAAATCGTATGGCGGCAGGCACCGGTAAGCCGATGGCTTTACAATGGGCTATGGTAGCTGTCGCCGCCCCTGTGGTTTTGGTTGGTGCAATCGCGGGGCATTTTTCTGGTGAACCCTCTTTGGCGATTGCATGGCCCGACAACAGCGTCATTCTGCGTTGTGCGATTGTGGCGGTGTCCGCAAGCACAGCGCATTGGCTGATTTTTCAGGGGACGATGCGGGCAACGGCCGCAGATGCGGCGCAGGCGGTGTATATTCAACTTCCTGTTGCCTTGGCTATCGATGCGTTGGTGTTTCGGCACTTCCCCGATATCATGGCGCTGATCGGGGCGGCGCTGATTATCAGTGCAGGTCTGTCGATGTGGCTACATCAACGCAAAGCGTAAGGGAGCGACTGAAATGCGCGTATTGGCTATTTTGGCAATTGGGATTTTAATGCTCTTATCCCCCGTATCGGCCCCTGTATCGGCGATGTCGGATGGGCATCAGATGCCCGAATGGATGACGGGCACTTGGGCGCATAAAGACGGCGAAGACTGGGCGGACGAATATTGGAGCCTGCTGCGCGCAGATATCATGTTTGGGGCCAGCCGTTCCGGCAAAGCGCAAACGCTCAATTTTTGGGAACAGATGCGCATTCAGAGGCAGGATGATAACGCCGTTGTGTTATGGGTGGTATCCGCCGATCAAAAGCCGGTTCGGTTTGACGCTAAGGTTTCAGGCGAAAATACGATTACGTTTGAAAATGCAGAGCATGATTACCCTCAACGCATCCATTATTGGCGCGAAGGCAAAAAGCTGAAAGCGGAAATTTCGCTGATCGATGGCACGAAACCCATTAGCTTTACATTTTTGCGGGTTGATGACTGATCGTCGTTGCAGCATTTTGTTAACCACAATGCGATAATTTACATGCATGATTGCAAGAAACCTTGATCGCCGCCTGCCAGGATTTTTCTGTGCGCTAACGTCTTCGTCTTTGCAGTGTATTGGTATTCTAATCGGCATCATAATGCCGGTGGTTTCGGGATTAGTATTTCCAACCTATCATCACAATTTGGCTACGCCTTGGTTGGAATGGACAAAACTACTTGAGGTTCCGTTCCTGGCTTGCGAGTTTCTAGTGGTTTGTTTTGCAGTGCGCAAAGGTATGGAAATTGGCCAATTTTTTGAATTCCTGCCCAGCGACCTTAAAATTGCCAGCGGGCTATTTCTGGTTGGTTTATGGTTCAGCAGCTTAGCGGTCTCAGCGTCCCCGACTACATCGCTGGCGTTATCTATTGGAACTGTGCTGCATATCCTTTTTGCCTTTTCAGTTTTTTTCATCCTTCAAAAAGATGATAATCGAGACTTTAACGGGTTTTGGTTATCGATTGGTGCAGGGTTAATCGTTCTTTCGATATATATTGCTTGGCGCTTCCTTTTGCCTATTTCTCCTTCGTTGGTGCCTGGAGGCAAAATTGAATGGGAATTTGCAGTCCCAGGGTTCATCAATGTACGATATTTGGGTACTTGGACGGGTGCAATTGCCATGGCTTTTGTTGCTATGGTCATCCAACGAGGAGATAAAGCTCGGCTGTCATGGCCAGAGTTTTACTTTTTTGTTTCGATGTCCCTGACAATATGGTCAGGAACGCGAGCAGCCATATTGGGGCTTTTGGTCGCTACTTTGGCAATGATCGTTCTTCAACGTCGGGTGCCGAGTCTGGCTGTTGTTGGACGACTGTCGATACTGACGGGTATGGCAGCCTGTGTTGCCTTCCTACTCATTCCGTATGGTGAGAGCAGCTTCTATCTTATATCTTGGGGCGACAGTTTTGGAACAGCTGACAAATTAAGCAGCGGTCGTTTAGAAATGTGGTCCCAAACTTACAATAAATGGCTGGAGGCACCTTGGTTTGGTTGGGGCTCCGGGTCCATGTTCTGGGAGATACATTCTGGTTGGACGCATACACAGCCCCATAATGCTTTCCTGCAATTTCTTTTAAGCTGGGGCGCGGTGGGTGCTAGCGGCGCGTGCTGGTTGTTGGGCCGAGCAATTTTTGCTGCTCAGCGTGTGACTAATGCAAAGCCACATTTATGGCCTTTTATGGCAATGCTGTTTGCGCTGTTAACTATGAGCATGGTTGATGGGGCGTTATATTATCCCCGATTCATAATGCTCATAATGCTATGCTTCGCTGTAGTTCTGTCGGAAAACGGCCAGAATGCAATATTGCGCAAAGCGGACAAACCTATTCGCGATATCATATGAAAAGCCTTGCCTGATGCTTGTACAAAAGGTCAGCTGCCAATCGCTTCGGCCAAAATCGTCAGGCCTTTTTCATTCACTTCGGCAAAACCGCCGGATACGTTGAGCAGTTCGGGCGTTGCGCCTGCGCTGGCGTAAATGCTGATCGCACCGTCGCGCAATGTAGACATCATCGGGCTGTGTCCTTCGAGCACACCAAAATCGCCCTCTGTGCCGGGGACGACGACCATATGGACGTCCTCGCTGCGGATCAGGCGTTCAGGGGTTACGAGTTCGAAGTTCAATGCCATTTTTCTTGTTCCCAACTTCCCTCTCCAGTGGGAGAGGGTTGTGAAGACTTGCAAGCTTGCTTGCTAGTCGTAGCTGGGTGAGGGGTTCCGCCCCAACGAGAGCACACAGCCCCTCATCCAACTTCGCCTAGGCCACTGCGCAGCCAAGGCTTCGTATCCTTCTCCCAAAGGAGAAGGTAAAGTAGATTAAGCCGCCTCAGCCGCCAGTTTCTTGCCCTTTTCGATGGCTTCATCGATGCCGCCGACCATGTAGAACGCTTGCTCTGGCAGGTGATCATACTCTCCATCGACAACCGCCTTAAACGATTTCACCGTGTCTTCGATCTGGACGAACTTGCCGGAAATACCGGTGAAGACTTCGGCCACATGGAAAGGCTGCGAGAGGAACTTCTGGATCTTACGTGCGCGGCTTACGGTCAGCTTGTCGTCTTCCGACAGCTCATCCATGCCAAGGATGGCGATGATGTCTTGCAGCGATTTGTATTTCTGCAACGTTTCCTGAACGCGGCGGGCGGTGTTGTAATGCTCGTCACCAACAACTGCGACCGAGAGAACGCGGCTGGTTGAATCGAGCGGGTCAACCGCTGGATAAATGCCAAGCTCTGAAATCGCACGGTTCAAAACGGTAGTCGCATCCAAGTGAGCAAACGACGCGGCTGGCGCAGGGTCGGTCAAGTCATCTGCGGGAACGTAAATGGCTTGCACCGATGTAATCGAACCCTTGTTGGTCGATGTGATGCGTTCTTGCAGCTGGCCCATGTCGGTCGCCAGAGTAGGCTGATAGCCCACAGCCGATGGAATACGGCCCAACAATGCGGACACTTCCGAACCGGCTTGCGTAAAGCGGAAGATGTTATCGACGAAGAACAGAACGTCCTGGCCCTCAACATCGCGGAAATACTCGGCAATGGTCAGACCCGACAAAGCCACACGAGCGCGCGCACCCGGAGGTTCGTTCATCTGGCCAAAGACCAACGCAACCTTTGAACCTTCTGGTGTCGGATTGCCGTCCTTGTCCTTGGCGATCACGCCAGCGTCGAGGAATTCGTGATACAGATCGTTGCCTTCGCGGGTGCGTTCACCGACGCCTGCGAAAACCGAGGTGCCGCCGTGACCCTTGGCGATGTTGTTGATCAGCTCTTGAATAAGAACCGTCTTGCCCACGCCAGCACCACCGAACAGGCCGATCTTGCCGCCCTTTGCATAAGGTGCGAGCAAATCAATGACTTTAATGCCGGTGACAAGGACTTCGGTTTCGGTTGACTGGTCAACGAACAAAGGCGCCTCTGCGTGGATCGGAGCGCGCAGGTCAGTCTTGACCGGGCCTTGCTCGTCGATGGGTTCGCCCACAACGTTCAAAATGCGTCCGAGGGTCGCGGGACCAACAGGCACAGAAATCTGCGCGCCGGTGCTGCGCACTGGCTGGCCGCGGGTCAAGCCGTCGGTCGAATCCATCGCAATGGTGCGAACGGTGTTTTCACCCAGATGCTGCGCCACTTCGAGAACAAGGCGGTTGCCATTGTTATCGGTTTCCAGTGCGGAGAGAATGGCAGGCAGAACGCCAGTGAAGCTAACGTCAACGACAGCGCCGATGACCTGCGAAACGCGGCCAGTTGCACCAGCGACGTTCAGCTTAGTTGCGCCGGATGCGTTCGCGTTGGCTTTAGGAGCCGCAGCTTTCTTTGGAGCAGCTTTGGCCGCCGGAGCCTTAGCGGCAGCGACTGGTTTTGCAGCAGCTTTTGGTGCAGCAGTTTTCTTTGGGGCGGTTGCCATGATTGTCTTCCTTGCCTTCTTGATGTCTTAAAGCGCTTCGGCGCCGGAAATAATTTCAACGAGTTCGGTGGTAATCGCGGCCTGACGGGTGCGGTTGTACAGCACGGTCAGGCGGTTAATCATGTCGCCCGCGTTGCGTGTCGCATTGTCCATCGCGGTCATTTTAGACCCCTGTTCGGACGCTGCGTTTTCGCGGTTGGCGCGGAGCAGTTGAACAGCGACGTTGCGCGGCAATAGGTCGGCGAGAATTTCTTCCTCATCGGGTTCGTATTCGACCGAGGCGTTCGCAAGGACTGTCCCATTAGGGACAGTCCCTATGGGGACAGTCCCCGAAACAGCCACCGGCATCAACTGCAATTCGGTGGGTTCCTGCGTCAGCACAGAGACGAATTTGTTGAAAAACAGATGCGCGACGTCGAACTCACCGGCTTCAAAACGAGCTGTCAAATCCTGACCCCATTCTTGCACTTGCGCAAAGGTAAGCTTGCCCAGGTCGCCGGGCTCGATTTCGCGGATGATGTCGCTGCGGTATGTGCGCGCCAGCTGGTCTTTGCCCTTTTTACCGATGGTATAGAATTTCACTGTTTTACCAGCGGCCTTCAATTCTTCGGCGCGTTTGCGGGCCAGACGGACGATGTTGGTGTTAAACGCACCGGCCAATCCCTTGTCGCTGGTGGCGACAACGAACAGATGCACGTCGTCTTTGCCAGTGCCAGCCAGCAGTTTCGGCGATTGCGGGCCAACAGATACTTTTGAGGCAATCGATGAAACAACCGATTCCAAGCGTTCGGCATAGGGACGCGATGCCACCGCCGCATCCTGCGCCCGGCGCAGTTTTGCAGCAGCGACCATCTTCATCGCTTTTGTGATCTTCTGAGTCGATTTGACCGAGTTGATCCGCATTTTGAGGGCCTTTAAGCTAGCCATCTCATTCCCTTTTCAAACCGTAGCGCTGAGCCTGTCGAAGCACGCTTAGCAGTGAAACGCCCTTCGACAAGCTCAGGGCTACGGTTGTGTTCAAACCAAATGAAGCAAAATTCTTCGTGAACTTGTCGAGTGCAGCAACCAGCGCTTTTTTGCTGTCGTCGCTGAAATCGCGGCTGTCACGGATACCCTTTAGGATGTCGGCATGGTTGGCGCGCAGATCAGCGAGCATGCTTTCTTCATAACGCGTCACATCAGTCACCGGAATGCCATCGAGATAGCCGTTGGTGCCAGCAAAAATCGACGCGGTTTGTTCTTCAAACGGCAGCGGGCTGTATTGCTTTTGCTTCAACAGCTCGGTCAAACGCGCACCGCGATTGAGCAGTTTTTGCGTCGAGGCATCAAGGTCGGAACCGAACTGCGCAAACGCCGCCATTTCGCGGTATTGCGCCAGCTCCAGCTTAATCGAGCCCGAAACTTTCTTCATCGCTTTTGTCTGTGCCGCAGAACCAACACGTGACACTGACAGACCCACGTTAATCGCAGGACGGATGCCCTGATAGAAAAGGTCGGTTTCAAGGAATATCTGACCATCGGTAATCGAAATCACGTTGGTTGGAATATACGCCGAAACGTCGCCAGCCTGTGTTTCAATGATTGGTAACGCGGTCAGCGATCCGCCGCCATTGGCGTCGGACATTTTCGCGGCGCGTTCCAGCAACCGACTGTGCAGATAGAACACGTCGCCGGGATACGCTTCACGACCCGGAGGACGACGCAGCAACAACGACATCTGACGGTAAGCCACAGCTTGCTTTGACAAATCGTCAAATACGATGACGGCGTGCATGCCATTATCGCGGAAATATTCGCCCATCGTCACACCGGTATAGGGCGCGAGATATTGCAGCGGTGCAGGCTCAGATGCGGTCGCGGCGATGACGATGGAGTATTCCATCGCGCCTTGTTCTTCCAATGCGCGGACAATCTGCGCAACGGTCGAACGCTTTTGGCCGACGGCGACATAGATGCAGTAAAGCTTCTTGCTCTCGTCCTTACCCTTGTTCGCTTCCTTCTGGTTGATGAAGGTGTCGATGGCGACAGCGGTCTTACCCGTCTGACGGTCACCGATGATCAATTCGCGCTGACCGCGTCCAACAGGCACCAGCGCGTCGAGCGCCTTTAGGCCGGTTTGCACAGGCTCGTTCACCGACGTGCGCGGGATGATGCCCGGTGCTTTTACTTCAACGCGGCCGCGCTGCGTGGTTTTGAGCGGGCCTTTGCCGTCGATGGGGTTGCCAAGGCCATCCACCACGCGACCAAGCAACTCTTTACCGATGGGAACGTCCACGATGGTGCCGGTGCGCTTAACAACGTCGCCTTCTTTAATCTCTGCGTCAGAGCCAAAGATAACAGCGCCGACATTGTCCGCTTCAAGGTTCAGCGCCATGCCTTTAATGCCATTGGCAAATTCGATCATCTCGCCAGCCTGAACATTGTCTAGGCCGTGGATACGGGCGATGCCGTCACCCACCGACAACACAGTGCCGACTTCCGAAACCTTGGCTTCGGTGCCGAAATTGGCGATCTGGTCCTTAATGACCTTTGAAATTTCTGCGGCGCGGATATCCATTTTGCTACTTAGCCTTTCACCGACGGCGGATGCCGTCAGCCCTTCATTGCGGTTGCGAGGGTGTTCAAACGGGTTTTGATCGAGTTGTCGATCAGGGTGCTTCCGATCCGGACGGTCAGGCCGCCGAGGATCGAGGGATCAATTTTGG
>JANMGR010000184.1:0-5648 GCA_031374785.1 Sphingomonadales bacterium
CGCATCGCGCGCAACAAACGAGCGCACAAACGCGATGCTGGCCACGCGCCAGCCGGGCAGGTCACGAGGCAAAGCTGCTACCGCATCCTCGACATGGCCCATCAGGTCATGCAATCGCGCCGCTTCTTCGCCCTCGTCCCAGACCGTCAACGCCATGCGAAATTCACGGCCTATTGCTGTTTTGGTGCTCCAATCAGTCACAAGTCCGTCAGTGACCGAAATATAGGGAAAGGCGGCACGCGGCTCTGGCCCGTCATAGACGCTGCAAGACGCGGCGGCGATGGCAGGATGAGCCTCTAGTGCGGTAACAAGAGCCGATTGAACTACCCGAACAGCATCCGTCATTGGCCAAAATTCCTGAGATTAGGGTCATCGATCATCCGGCGTTTCAGGCGCTTGCCTGAAAGCTCAACGCCGTCAGGCAAAGCTCTAACTTCGACGCCCGGCGGCACAGGCCGCGCTGCCAAATGGCGGATCACCCGCATCAGCAACCGGTCCGCGCGCTTGTTGGCGGCCTCCTGAAGTCTCTCAAACACTATCGCTTCTCCTCACACGTCAGCACCATCCGCGCCGGATCGCGCGGATCGCTGATCACGCTGCGCACACCCAGAAAACGACCGCGCCAGACGAGACGCGTTTTAAAATCAACGCCCTCGCGCTTGCGCATCGTCACTTGCCAGCGTGGTAGTGCAGACAGGCTGTCGGCAACGGTCAGGTCTGCGGGGATCAGCGGCGACACCGCTGCCCAAGCCGCGCCGTCATAAGCATAAGCACCCACAGCGCCGCCCAGCGCATCGCGGTTGCCAAGGCGTCGTTCGAGTGTGACCCGCTCTTTCAGCGTGCCGGATAATTCGGTCATGTTGTGAATTCCTGAAACGAGGAATGAATAAACCGTAGCCCTGAGCCTGTCGAAGGGCGCTTCTCAGCTGTAACACTACACTTTGAGACGCCCTTCGACAGGCTCAGGGCTACGGTTTTTTGTTAAGTGTTTTTTTAGTTGACCTAACCTAACCGCATCCGCCGCCAAGGCCGCAGTAAAGATACCACAGCAGCTGGTGGCCCGGCATCATCGGCTGCATCGCGGTGTGCGTGTAGGTGCGCAGCGATCCGCAACACCGCCACGCTGATCGCCTCGGGCAAATCGGGCCAACCCGGCACTAGCCCCGCGCGATAGGCCACATCCGCACGACCCGCGCTACCCGGTGCCGTAAAGCGCACCCAGCCGTCATGATGCCGGTTGATATCGAGCTTGTATGTGTTGGCGGCGAGCGCAAAACTAGCGCCCTCCGCTGGAATGCCTGTCACGCTGCTCACACTCCGCACAGGCGTCGCCCCCAATCTTTGCCACGCAGACGAGACCGGCAGCCGTTCAACGACATCACGCTCAATCAGCAGCTGCCCCAAATAGCCCTCGGCATGCACCAATGCGGCAGCGACCAGCGCCGCATTGGTGCTATCCTCCTCATCGGATTCAAGGCGCAAATAGGTTTTCGCCGCGTCCACCGCATCAACGGTGAGCGCGACCGGTTGGATCGTCAGCATCAGGATTTCCTTATTTAGATTACCCGCCGCCCCATCGCGGTCAGGCCTGCCTTCATCGTCACAGCGGACGCAGCGATTTCGCTGCGGAATTGCAGTTGAACACTGCCGCCCGTTGCACCGATGGCGACAATGAACGTTGCAAAGATGGGGACGTTGGTGGCGGCCACGCGAACACCGGTCGTCGCACCAGTCGTTGCGCTATCGGCAATTTGTTCGGTTCCGCCCAATGACGATCCTGTCGTCGGATGGATGGTCTGACCGGCAATCGATCCGCTCGGTATGTCGAGCGCTAACGCGATTCCCGTTGTTACCGCTGCCGACTGGAATGTCCCTATAACCTCGACCAGATAGGTCGTGTTCGCGAGCGCATTGAACGACAGCCCTGTAACCGCAGCCAAAGTGACTGTGCTGTTGATGACATCTGCCGTTAGTTTCTGCCATGTTTCCGCGTCGCTACCGCCGCCTATTTCGCTTTGTTTGGCAAGCGGGGTGTGCGCGCTCGCAGCTGTGCCAACGGTCAATCGCGCTTCGTCGGTGATCAGGTAAACCTCACCCGATTTCAGCGCGCTAGCCGTTGCCGCAGCATCAATCTGCGCGCGCGTCCCGCGTTTGTGCGATAGGGACGGCATTAAAACGTCCCGCAGTCCACATCGCCAACAGCAAGCGTAACGAAGGCGTTGCCCGCATCTTTGCTCCACGCCATTGATGTATTCATGCGGATCACGCCATCGGTGCCGCTGGTTCCCCAAAGATAACCCGATGTGCCACCCGCAACGACTGCGGTTTTCTCATCAAGGTCCGATGCCGGAATGTTCAGCGCCGCGCGAAACGCGTTGACGGTGATCTTGCCTTCTTTTTGTCCGCTTGCCGAGGCATCGTGAAGAATCAAAAAGTCGGCTGCACCATCGACGGCTGCGACTGTCGTCAGGTCATCAATAGCGGGGACCACAGGCAGTCTTGTTGTCGCGCCGGTGGCAATATGCAGCGTGCCGCGATCAGTGGTGAAATGCGCTTCACCCGCGAGCATGGCCGCGCTGGGCAGATTGGCCTTTAGACCGCGTTTGATTTGTAATCTGGGCATTGGTTATCCTTTGAATATTGAAAGGGTTTCGCGCAGAGGCGCAGAGGAAAGCAGAGACCGCAGAGAAACAGCGTTGCTGGCGAAGCCATTTCTAAATTGCTCGCTGTCTGAAAATTCACAGTTTCGAATTGAATGAGCCTTCGGCTCGACCAAACATCTCTGCGGTCTCTGCTTTCCTCTGCGCCTCTGCGTGAAACAACATCGTTCAGTTAAACGTCCCGCCGTCGATGATCTCTAGCACCGGACCTTGTGGCCCTGTCGCACCTGGCGGACCGATCAGCGCCGCAACCGGCAACGGCGGCGATACCACCGCCGCTGCCGCTATCGCCCCATCCGGCCCGCGCCATCGCACGACAATTTGGGGTTCTGGCTGACGCCAGCGCAACGCAATCATGCCGACACCGATTGGCGCAGGCGGATTGCAACGCTGTCCGTCACAATCACCCCGCCTGCGACCTCCAGCCGCGCGTCTGCGACATAGGCACCGGGCGACAGGCTGGCTGAAACAAGCGCGGGTATGGTTAGCGTCCAGCCTCCAGGTTCATTACCCAAGGCTGGCCGTGCGGTAATAGCAAAACTGGCCGCAACGGGCGCGGTGACAGGTGCTTCGCTTCGCCCCGGTGGCACAGCTTTGATCGCTGCACTAATTCCGGTGACGAGCGTAGGATCGCCAGTGACAGCATCAAGCGCAACGCTGATCGTTTCGCCGCGTTGGTAGGTATATGGGGTCATTCATTTTCTCCATATTCCTCCCCGAGCTTGCTCGGGGAGGGGGACCATCTGAAAGATGGTGGAGGGGTCGCCAGCTTAGCTGGCGGACTATCGTCCGCCGCCCCTCCGTCATCAACCTTCGACAAGGCTACGGCTGATGCCACCTCCCCGAGACAAGCTCGGGGAGGATTTTATCATTACGACACCGCAATCTTCAGCAGCTTAATCGCTTCCGAATTCGACACTGCCCCGCCAAGACGCTTGGTCGCGTAGAAATTGACATAGGGTTTGTTCGAATACGGATCACGCAAGATGTTCGTCTCGCTGCGTTCCGCGATCAGATACCCTGCTTTGAAATTACCAAAGGCAATCGGCAGCGTGTTGGCTGCGATATCGGGCATATCCTCGCTCTCGATCACGGGATAACCCAGCAATGTATCGGGTTGACCGGTTACAAGGCCGGGCATCCAGATAAACGCACCATCCGCTGTTTTAAACTTGCGGATCGTCGCCAATGTCGCCGAATTCATCACCCACACGGCACCCTGACGATAAGGCGCACGCAGGGCGTGGACCAGATCGAGCAGCTTGTTTTCCGGATTGCTGGCGGGCAGCGCCGCCGCCGCACCCGATGCGATATATTGCAACTGGCCAAAGGCACGCGTGGTGTCATTGGTTGAGGCCGTGGCGTAGGTCAAGAACCCTTTTGGTTTATCAATACCGTCACCATTGACGAATGCGGTTCCTTCAGATTTCGCAAATTGCGTTGCGATTTCATCGGCCAACCAAGCCTCGACATCAAACTGCGCATCATCGAGCATCGCTTGTGTCGCCGCCGGATTGGCATACAACTCGCCAAAGCTAGGGACGATTTCGTTGAACACCGGCGTGCTGGTCGTTGGCCGTGCCGCAACTTCGGATGCCCAGCCAGAGGCTACGCCATTCGTGGTCACCAGCTTGCGATACCCCGCGGAGCCCACTCGAACCACATTGGCAACCGCGCGAATGGGGGAGATATTCCGCAGCGTCGCGTCGATAACCTCGTCAATTTCGCGCGGAATGGCATAGCCGCCATCTGCCGCGACATTGCCCGCAAAGCTTTTCAGTTCGACATCGCGGCCTTTACGCAAAAAGCCATCGACAAAAGCACTGCGCGCCGGATCGGCTACGCTTGCGGCCCCCGACAGGCGGGGACGCATTGCCGGGTCGGAAGTAGTTCCCACCGCATCAAATGCCGCCTCCAACGGGTCAGCTTTTACTTCATAATCCATGTTTTTCTCCATAAAAAAAACGCGCCCAAAATGGACGCGCTCAAAATTCAAATTTGTGTCTCGCTTAGCGTTCGAATTTCACGCCTGTTTCGCAAGCAGCGATTGCCTCAGCGAGGAGTTCTGGATCAACATCCCACCAACTTCGCAGTTCTTCCAAAATTGGCAGCAGGTCGGCATCGGCGACAAATCCAGCGGCTTCAACAGCAATCATTCCCACTGTTTCTTCACTTAACAGCTTCTCGACTAACAGCTTTGCCTCCGGCACTTTGCGCTGCGCCAGACCCGATATTGCTTCGCACCTGACATCAAAATCGCTGTCTGTTGCGCCGCGATACAAAGCCGATAGGACTTGAGGCGTGTCGAACCCTGTTTGCGACAATAGAAGCATCGCCCAATCACGATTGCTGCGATCAGCGTCCTGAGTAAACCCAATCAACCGGTCGAGATTCTTGCGGCCAAACTCTCCGACAAACGGAATGTCATCAGCAATGACGGATTTCAGGAAATCCGAATTCGGTTGGTAACGATCCATCAGCGGATCATGACACGGTGCGTGGTTCAGGACAATCGGTTCCCTCCACCGCCAGCACCCGCGCGAGCGGCTGCATGGGGTGGTTGACGATGCTGATTTCGATCAAATCAACATCAGTTAATTCACGATATGTTTCTTGCGTGCTTTCGCGCACGCGGTAACCGAACGATAGCCCCGCACCGTCCGCGACAGGGGGTGCATCCGCATCGATATTTGCGATGACGCGCAGCCCGCGTTCATCTTCCTCGACATGTTCGACAAAGCCGATCCGTTGCGCCCGATCATGCTGCCACAACAACGGCAGGCCAGCCTTAGCGGCACGCGCAAACGCGCCTTTGCGAACAATGTCCCCGCCCCGGTCGGGATGGTTAAATATGGCGGCATAGCCTGCAAAACGCATAATAAAGGGCTCCTTAAATCCTCCCCGAGCTTGTCTCGGGGAGGGGGACCGCTCGCGTAGCGAGGGGTGGAGGGGCCGCCAGCGCAGCTGGCGCTCTTGCGAGCGCACCCC
>JANMGR010000028.1:0-19944 GCA_031374785.1 Sphingomonadales bacterium
GATGCTTTCAAATCACCCGCGCTCCACCGGCCAGTGCCGACTGCCGCCAGACTGCCGACCATCGACCGCACTTGATGGTGCAAGAAAGATCGCGCTGCCGCCTCGACGATCACATGCTCGCCTTCGCGCCTAACATCTAGCTGGTCTAGGCTCTTGATCGGACTATCCGACTGGCAATGCGCCGAACGGAAAGTGGTGAAGTCATGCAAGCCGACCAGCAATTGCGCCGCGTCATGCATCGCCTGGGCATCCAGCTTTTGGATAACCTGCCATACGCGGTTTCGCTCCACAGCCAGCGGCGCACGGCGGTTGACGATGCGGTATTCATAGGCACGACCGATGCAGGAAAAGCGGGAATGCCAATCATCAGGCACAATCCGGCAATCGAGAATGGAGATCGGCGCTGGACGCAGATGGGCGTTGAGTGCGCCCGCCAAACGGAACGGGGTAAGCTTTGTATCGAGATCGAAATGAGCCCTCATTCCCAGCGCGTGGACGCCCGCATCGGTGCGGCCAGCCGCTTGGACCTGCGTTTCCACGCCAGCCGTTTTGGCGATGGCGGTTTCGATAGATTGCTGGACCGACGGGCCATCGGGCTGCCGCTGCCAGCCGACAAAGGGCGTGCCGTCATATTCGATGGTCAGCGCAAAGCGGGTCATTTCAGGATGGTGCCGATAGGCATGGCTTTGCCGCGTAGGAAATCGGTGATGGCCATTGCGGGTTTTCCTGCGCGTTGGATGACGGTTGGACGGATTGCTCCGGTTGCGCAGGCGATGAGTAAACAATCATCCAATACTTCACCTGCCTTATTAAGCCCCTCCCCTTCAGGGGAGGGGTTGGGGTGGGGATTGTCAGTATTACGCAAGGGCTGACAGCCCCCACCCCCGTCCCCTCCGCTGAAGGGGAGGGGTGATAAGGTTGCAGCCAGAATCCTGTATCGCTCGCCTTCAAATTCAAACCAAGCCCCTGGCGTTGGATTGAACGCGCGAACCTGTCGTTCAACCGCCTCTGCACTGGCCGAAAAATTCAGCCTCGTTTCGGCTTTGTCGATCTTTGAGGCATAAGTGACGCCGTCCTCTGGCTGAGTAACAGCCGGATATGCCGAGAGATCACTCAACACCTCAACCATCAACGCAGCGCCCATTTCGGCCAGCTCTGTCGTCAACTCGCCTGCCGTCTTGCCACCAACAGCCGTCCGCCCAACCAACCGCACCGGTCCAGTGTCCAGCCCAGCCTCCATCTGCATAATGCAAACGCCAGTCTCCGTATCCCCCGCCAAAATCCCCCGCTGTACAGGGGCCGCGCCGCGCCATCTGGGCAACAGCGAACCGTGCACATTCAAACAGCCATGCGTCGGCGCGTCTAGGATCGCTTGCGGCAGGATCAGGCCGTAAGCAGCCACTATCGCGATGTCCGCATTCAGCGCCGCAAACTCGGCCTGCGCCTCTGCGTTTTTCAACGACAGCGGCGTCCGCACGGCCAGCCCCAATTCCTCCGCGCGCATCTGCACTGCCGACGGCGTTAGTTTCTTCCCCCTATTGGCCGGACGCGGCGGCTGCGTGTAGACCGCGCAGACATCATGCCCCGCCGCCACCAACGCATTCAGCGTCGGCACCGCAAAATCCGGGGTTCCCATGAATATCAGGCGCATCTTGGCTCCAAACTATAGACCGTAGCCCTGAGCCTGTCGAAGGGCGCCTCAATGGATGGCGCTACCCTTGGAGGCGTGCTTCGACAGGCTCAGCACTGCGGTTTCTTCTTCTAACTTGTGAAGGATGCCGATAAGGCCGAAGTCATGGCATCGCAAGAAATAGACGCGCTGGCGCAGGCATTATCGCGGCTTCCCGGATTGGGGCCGCGTTCGGCACGGCGTGTGGTGCTGCACCTGATGAAAAAGCGTGAGACGGTGTTGCAGCCTTTGCTGCGCGCGCTGGAACAGGTCGAGGAGCGGCTGAAAAACTGCGATACGTGCGGCAATATCGATACCACCAACCCCTGCGGTGTCTGCGCCGATCCGCGACGCGACACTCGCGCTTTGTGCGTTGTCGAGGATGTATCCGACCTTTGGGCACTGGACCGGTCGCGGCTATTCCCCGGCAAATATCATGTGCTAGGCGGCAAATTGTCGGCGCTTGATGGCGTGCGGCCGGAAGACCTCAACATTGACCGCCTGATCGCGCGGGTGGCGCAGGGCGGGATTGACGAAGTTGTGCTGGCGATGAATGCAACGCTGGAGGGGCAAACAACCGCGCATTATTTGGCCGAACGGCTGGAAAACTTCCCGATCCGACTGACGCAATTGGCGCATGGTGTGCCCGTGGGTGGCGAGCTAGATTATCTGGACGAAGGCACTCTGGCGCAAGCTTTGCGGGCAAGACGGCCTGTTGGGTAGATCTCCCCTCTCCAGTGGGAGAGGGTTGCGAAAGCTTGGCAGCGTGCTGCCTAGCTGTAGCTGGGTGAGGGGTTGTGCCCTGTCGATAATCCACAACCCCTCACCAACTCCGCCTAACCGCCTTTGGCGCTAAGGCTTCATATCCTCTCCCACTGGAGAGGGGGAGTTGACCCGCATCGCACGACTCCCTATTTGCTCCACATGGCTATCCTCCCAATTCTTGAAGTGCCGGATGCCCGGCTGAAAGTCGTCTCGACTCCTGTCACTTTGTTTGATGACGGGCTGAAACAGCTGGTCGCCGATATGTTTGAAACCATGTACGACGCGCCGGGCATTGGCCTTGCCGCGATTCAGGTGGGTGTGCCGAAACGCGTGCTGGTAATCGACCTACAAGAACCAGCAGAAGCTGACCATGAGCACGGCGAGCATTGCAACCACGACCATGAAGCCGTCCGCAACCCGCGCATCTTCATCAATCCCGAAATCCTTAATCCATCCGACGAATGGGCGGTGTATAGCGAAGGCTGTTTGTCAGTTCCCGATCAATATGCCGATGTCGAACGCCCCGCCACGATCCGTGCGCGCTGGCATGATCTTGATGGAAAGCTGCATGAGGAAGAGATGGACGGCCTGATGGCCACATGCCTTCAGCATGAAATGGACCATCTTGAGGGCATCTTGTTCATCGACCATCTGTCGCGGTTGAAACGACAGATGGTGTTGAAGAAACTGGAAAAGCAGCGCAAGCTGGCGGCTTAATCGCTAAATTTGCTCTAACCGTTTCATTCGATTGGTGATATTCTCAGCGCATGGACGGACTGGGGAGCGAGTCGATGCGCAGCTTAGTGAAAATCGTGATGGTCGCAGCGTCGCTTTGGGCGGTGCCGCTTTGGGCAGCTGCTCCGGACGACGACGAGAAGCCGGAGTTCGCCTTTGAAGCGAGTGAGCTGAAACCTGTAACCTCGGAAATATTCGAGACTTTTTCCGGAGAGCGTGAGTTCAAGCGCTATATCGAAAAGCTGGACGAGATTAAATCTGACAGCGACGCCGACTGGGCGGGGTATAAACCCAAGACCGGACAGCCGATCCTGATCGCGGCGGCAATGCAGGACAGCGGTACTGAAGAAGAGGGCTGCCTCGATCCGCAGCTGTGCCCCGAAGATAGCCAAGATATCGTTTTGACCGCGAGCAAGGTCAACACCGCCCCAGCTGCGACCGCAACCACCATAACCAATGTCCAGTCCATAGGCGTCGATGAGGGCGATATTGTCAAGCAGATCGGCGATTATCTGCTCGTGCTGCAGGACGGCCGCATCTTCGCGATCAATATCAAGACGATGAAGGTCACTGATCGCAAGGATGTTTATCGGGCGCTGCCACCGGGGACGAAGAAGAAATGGTATTGGGAAAGCGATTTCGAAGGTGCCGACTGGTATGATGAAATGCTGGTCCGTGACCAACATATTTTGATCGCAGCCTATGATTACGAACAGCAGGCAAGCGAACTGTCCGTGTTCATGCTTGACCAGAAAAGCGGCAAGATTATGCGGCGCGGTGTTTTCCTGATCAGCAGCGATGATTATTATAGTGCCACCAACTATGCGACGCGGATCGTTGGCGACCGGTTGGTGTTCTACACACCTTATTCACTCGACCGGATAGAGGATGTGCAGGATCGACCTGTGATCCGCCGCTGGGTGCCACAAGCGGCACGCGAAAGCGAAGCGGCAAAGGGCAAACCCATGCTCGACCCGCGTTCAATCTATAAACCGGTGCTGCGTACGGCAGAGCCGACGGTGCATAGCGTTTCGGTTTGCCCCTTGGGCGATTATGAGACCAGCAAGACGCTTGATTGCAAGACGACAGCCTTTGTCGGGCCTGCTGCTGCACAGATGTTTGTCTCGCCCAATAATGTTTATTTGTGGAATGCGCCAACGGATGATCTTTGGAACGCCAACCGCAAAGAGTGCCATCCCGATTGGGACTGGGACAACCCTTATCCAGCAATGCCCCGCGCCAAGCGGCGCGATGTGCTTCCGGGTGCGGTCTACCGGCTCGGCATCCGTTCGGGCGATGTCGGCGTGATCGGGGTCAACGGGATACCGTTTGATCAGTTTTCGATGGAGGAGCGCAATGGGCGCTTCATGGCGCTTGCCGATTGGCGCACCATCCGCTGCGAGGGAGCTGAATATGCGCCTGCCGAGGTATCTTTTTTGTCAGTTTCCGAGAGCGAATTTGGCGGTCAGTTTGCGGCGGTTGCGAACCACAGCTTTACACCGGTTCCTGCACCCGGAAAGCGCTATGTCGAAAACCGTTTTGCGGGCGACTGGCTGGTCTATGGCGCGCGTGCGGAGCGCCGCGCGACGCCACCCGATCCAGAGGACGGTCTGCAAGATGTGATTGCGGTCGCAGTCCCGGTGCGCAATCCCGGCAAAGCGACGCAAATCGCGGTGCCACATAACATCATCCGCGCGGAGCGGGTGGGTGACGACATCATGCTCAACGGCTATCGCGACCAAGCAGGGCTGAACATGACGCTGATTGGGCTTGGTAAAAAAGACGCTGCAGTGCGTTCGACGCTTTTTTTGGAAAAACGCTATGAAAGTGAAGGACGCAGTCACGCGTTTAACAGTATGGTCGACAGCGATGGAAGCGGCTTAGTCGGCGTGCCGACGGTGACGGGCGACAATGAAGGCGGCTATTGGGCATGGCGCTCCGAAGCCAGCGACATCAGCTTTGCGACTAAGTCTGCCAACGGCACGCTGGCGGATGCAGGCGCGTTGATGGCTTTGCCGCAGGATGCTATCAAGCCGAATGAAAGCTATAGCTGCGATGTTTCCTGCATAGATTGGTATGGCAATTCGCGGCCGATTTTCACCGGCGGCCGTATTTTCGGACTGATGGGAACGGCGCTGGTTGAGGCGAAGATCAGCAACGGACGTGTCGGCGAAGTTGCGCGAATTGACTTGACCGAGCCAGTCCTCGGCGTGGTTGCGACCCCGCGCCGCCCTCCCATGCCAGACGATCCCAAGGCGCCGGTTTATGACGAGAATGAAATCTGGTACTGGGAGGATGCTGGTCGCGCCGATTAACAGCCACCTAATCCCCCGGCGAGGCGGACGATCCGGCCAGCAACCCGCCATCCAGATGCAGCTCGCTGCCGGTCATGTAGGGTGCGTCATCCGAGGCGAGCAGCAACGCCAGTGCCGCAACCTCCTCGACCGAACCGAACCGTTTCATTGGCGTGTCAGCTACCATTGCAGCTTTGCGCGCCTCGCGGTCGGGGCCATTGCCGATCAGCGCTTCCCACATCGGTGTCAATATCGCAGCCGGATGGATGGAGTTACACCGGATCTGCCATCCTTGCTGCGCGCAATAGAGCGCCACCGATTTCGTGTGATTGCGGATCGCGGCTTTGGATGAGGCATAAGCGGCTGCTCCCGGAATGCCGACAAGGCCCGACCGCGATGACATATTGATGATCGCGCCAGCGCCCTTGGCCTTCATTGCGCCAATCGCATAGCGGCAACCGAGGAAGCAGCCGTCGAGATTGACCGCATGGACGCGATGCCATTCAGTCAGGCTGGCATGTTCGGGGTCGTGTGGCCTAGGACCAGAATCTTGGGATGCCTCAAATCCGGTGATGCCCGCATTGTTGACAACGATGTCGACGGCGGGGTGCGCGGTGGAGAGGTTCGCCCAGCCGCTTTCGGACGCGACATCAAGTTCGAAAAACGCTGCGCCGATTTCACAGGCGATGCGTTCGCCGTTTTCAATATCGATGTCAGCGATGATGACAGCGGCACCTTCGCGGGCAAAGCAGCGGGCGATGGCTTCGCCGATCCCGCTGGCAGCGCCAGTGATGAGCGCGGATTTATTTTGGAGTTTGGGCATGGTGTCGTCCTGTGGTTTTTGTCTGGGATGTATAAGCATTCGTCATTCCCGCGAAGGCGGGAATCCATCATCTGACGATGAAATTTGTAGTGCCGGTGTTGGACCCCCGCCTTCGCCGGGGTGACGAAGTATTGGATTACCCTTGAATCACGCAACTTACTCCACCTATGCTATGCCAAAGCCTAAGCCGCAAATCAGGAGAGAGCAAGTGAGCGAGCATCAGAACTGGTTCCCCGTTCCCGACAGCGCGAGCGCCAATACGCATTGCAGCGCGGCAGATTATGACCGGATGTATGCGCAGAGTGTCGCTGATCCTGATGCATTTTGGGCAGAACAAGCCAAGCGGATCGACTGGTTCACACCGCCGACTAAAATCGGCAATTGGTCGTTCGATCCGCCGAGCATCAAATGGTATGAAGATGGCATACTGAACCTGTGCCACAACGCCGTTGATCGCCATGTTGCGGCGGGGCGCGGTGATGCCATTGCGTTCATTTTTGAACCCGATAATCCGGCGAAGGACGCGCGCCGTGTCAGCTATGCCGAGTTACAGGCAGAGGTCATTCGCATGGCTAATTGCCTGAAAGCACTGGGCGTGACCAAGGGCGAACGCGTCACCATTTATATGCCGATGTGTGTTGAGGGCGCCGTCGCGATGCTCGCTTGCGCCCGCGTAGGGGCGATCCATTCGGTGGTGTTTGGCGGTTTTTCCCCCGAAGCCATTGCAGGACGGATCGACGATTGCGGCAGCCGCTTTGTCATTTGTGCCGACAGCGCCTTGCGCGGGGGAAAATCGGTGCCGCTGAAGGCGAATATCGATGCGGCACTTGAAAAGGTTGCAGGTGTGGACGCTGTGCTGGTGGTGCAGCATACTGGCGAGACGGTCACGATCACCGAGGGTCGTGATCATTATTATCACGATATGAAGGTCGGCACCGATTGCCCTTGCGAACCGATGAATGCCGAAGACCCGCTGTTCATCCTCTATACCAGCGGCAGCACCGGCAGTCCAAAAGGGGTGCTGCACACTGTCGGCGGCTATTCGGTGTGGACTGCGGCGACGTTCCACTATGTGTTTGATTACAAACCCGGTGAAGTATTCTTTTGCTCCGCCGATATCGGCTGGGTCACAGGTCATAGTTATGTCGTCTATGGCCCGCTACAAAATGGCGGGACCAGCCTGATATTTGAAGGCATCCCAAGCTACCCCGATAGCGGGCGTTTCTGGGACATTATCGACCGGCATCAGGTCAATATTTTCTATACCGCCCCCACGGCGTTACGCGCGCTGATGCGCGATGGTGATGCGCCGGTGACGTCGCGTTCGCGGAAATCATTGCGCTTGCTCGGCACAGTTGGAGAGCCAATCAACCCAGAGGCGTGGCGTTGGTATCATGCGACGGTTGGAGAGGGCAAATTGCCCATCGTCGATACTTGGTGGCAGACCGAAACCGGCGGGGTAATGATAACGACGTTGCCGGGAGCGCATGGGATGAAGCCCGGCAGTGCGGGCCGCCCCTTCTTTGGCATCCGCCCGCAACTGGTCGATGCAGACGGTGTGGTGATTGCCGAGGAGGGCGATAACAACGGCGATGCGTCAGGCAATCTGTGCATTACGCACAGCTGGCCGGGGCAGGCGCGCACCGTTTATGGCGATCATGACCGCTTCATCCAGACCTATTTTTCGACCTACAAAGGCAAATATTTCACCGGCGATGGCTGCCGCCGTGATGCCGATAACTATTGGTGGATCACTGGCCGCGTCGATGATGTTATCAACGTATCGGGCCACCGCATGGGCACGGCAGAGGTCGAAAGCGCATTAGTGTTGCACGACAAAGTCGCTGAGGCTGCGGTCGTTGGCTTCCCGCACGACATTAAAGGGCAAGGGATTTACTGCTACGTCACGCTGAATGCGGGTGAGGAGCACAATGACGATTTGATGGCTGAACTGCGCCAGCAAGTGCGCAAAGAAATCGGCCCGATAGCGTCACCTGACCATATCCATTTCACGCCAACCCTGCCGAAAACGCGCAGTGGCAAAATCATGCGGCGTATCTTGCGCAAAATCGCCGAGAATGATTTTGGCGCGTTGGGGGATACATCGACATTGGCTGATCCGAGCGTAGTTGATGCATTGATTGAGGGGCGGCGAAATCGGTAGTGTCGTCTATACCGATAGGCAGTGCAGATTTTAGGTTAGAAGAAATAAGAAAAATAAGAAATAAGAGGTTGTGCCTATTAGGAAGCGGCAGTTGCCTCCCAGCCACACATTTTTGATTGAGGGGCTAACGCCCTTATTTCCTTTTCTCTTCTTATTTCTTTTAACCAAATACATGGCACCGCCTCTGGGTAGAAAACTCTCCTTGCCGCCTTAACCCGTCTATCCTAAACAAATTTAATCGTGCGATTAAACGGAGAGAAATATGCCCAACCGCACCGGACCGCTGAACCGCGTCAAAGTTATCGAACTCGCTGGCATCGGTCCCGGCCCTTATGCTGGCCAGTTGCTTGCGGACATGGGGGCGGATGTCGTGGTGATCGACCGTCCGGGTAACGCGATAGTGCCAAAGGCCGTTGACGGGCGCGGGAAAAGGTCGATTGTGCTGGACCTGAAAAAGCCGGAAGCGGTGGAGGCGCTGCTCAAGCTGATCGTCACTGCCGATGTGTTGATCGAAGGGCTGCGTCCCGGCGTGACAGAGCGCATGGGTGTGGGGCCAGCGGCGTGTGAAGCGGTTAATCCAAGGCTTATTTATGGTCGGATGACAGGCTGGGGCCAAACCGGCCCGTTCAGCCAAATGGCGGGGCATGACATCAACTATATCGGCATGACCGGTATGCTGAACGCGACGGGGAATGCCGACCGCCCGCCGCCGCCGCCGCTGAATATGGTTGGCGATTTTGGCGGAGGCAGCATGTTCCTTGTCACCGGCATATTGGCGGCGCTTCTTGAACGCGCCAGCACAGGCAAAGGAAATATCGTTGATGCAGCGATTGTCGATGGCACGCATAGCCTGATGAGCTTTGTTCACGGCATGGCGGGGCTTGGCCAATGGCGACCAGCACGGGAGGCAAATTTGTTGGACGGTGCTGCGCCTTTTTACAGGTGCTACACCACCAGTGATGGCAAGTTCATGGCGGTCGGCTGTATCGAGCCGCAATTCTTTGCCGCGATGATGGAGCGATTGCCGATAGACCTTGCGGATTATGGCGGACAGCATGACCATAGCAAATGGGCGCAACAGCATATGATGCTCGCAGACGCCTTTGCCACCAAAACCCGCGATGAGTGGGGGGCGATCTATGCGCTGACCGATGCCTGCGTTACGCCCGTGCTCGATTATGTCGAGGCCGCGACACATCCGGCCAATGCCGAAAGACAGGCAGTTGTCGCGGACGGCAAATGGCTACACCCGCAAATCGCACCGCGTCTTTCAGGGCATGCACAGGCCGACAGCTTTGTCATTGCGACCAAAGGTGCAGATTATGAAACGGTGTTGGCAGAGGCGGGACTCGCGACGAACGCTATTGCTGAACTGGTGTCCGCTGGTGCTGTTGTTACCGGCTAGCCACACCGCTACCAATAAAAAAGGCCGACCTCCCATCAGGAAGCCGGCCTTTTTCGTGTTCGGTTAGGACAGGTTTAGAATTTGCCGCGTAACGTGACCCCAATTGTGCGGGGCTCCAAAATGAAGGTCGACCGCGATCCTGACCGCAATGTTGTATTAAACGTCACACCGCGCGTGGGCTCATCAAACAAATTCTGCGCCCATAGCTCAATGCCGACAGTGTCATCTGCCGTGCTTATGCCAGCACGCATATTGACTTTGACGTTACCGTCTTGGATGTCGAAGGGCAGTTTCGCTGTGGTTCCAACGCCCGCAGCGGATGTTGGCAGCTCTGTTGCCTGCGTTGATGTGCGGCTGTCGCTTTCCAGCTTCACTTGACCGTTCAGGAAGAATTTCAAATTCCCGCCAATGTCATTGGTATACGTCGCGCCTGCAATCGCGGTAATTTGCGCTGCATTGGTCAGGTCTTCACCGCACAGATTGAGCACGTTTATCTCGGTTGATGTGCCTGCGCAATTTTTCGGATATGCAGCCTGAACATAGGTCAAAGCAGCATTCACTGTGAAGTGATCATCGGGACGGATCGTTGTTTCCAGTTCAAAGCCTTTCGATGTTGCTTTGGGAACATTGAACGTTTGGAAACGGGTGCCGGTGAATTCCAAAACTTGGAAATCGGTGAAATCCTCTTTGAAAATAGCTAGATTTGCGGTCAATGCATTATCAAGGAAACGCCCTTTAATACCCGCTTCATAGGAATCGACCAGCTCGGATCGGAACGCAGGGTTTGCACCACCAATTGCGGCGGTGCTGTCTAGGTTGAAACCGCCTGATTTATAGCCGTGGGTAAAGCTGATATAGGCATTAACTGGAATTGCAAATTCATACATCAACTTGCCGGTGTAGATCAGCTCACTATCCTTGAATTTCCCAGAAAAGCTGCGTGGCAGCGGCAATACCGCCGATGCTGGCAGATTGGCAGGGGCAAGGAACGGTAAGCAACCAAGGACTAATGCAGTGCCGCCTAGGGCCCTGACGCGCGGATCGGGACTTCCGAGATTCAATGCCCCGGCATTTGCAACAATGCCTCTGCATGTCGGGTTGGTATTCGATACCGATGCATAGGAACCGTCTTTGCTTTCGCTCGAATATCGCAAGCCAAACGATGCCTTGAAACTATCTGTAATCGAAAACGTGTTGTTAGTGAACACGGACCAGCTTTTGCTGTCTTGGGTATAGCCGTTGGTTGCCCGGGTCGTTGCAGGGTTTGCACCGCCAGACAAGGTTTGCAGCGCGGTAAAGCCGAACGATGGAATACCCAATTGGGCTGCCAGTCCGAACAACGATGCATTGGCAAACGCGGCATAATCGGTGCCGAGTGAAAAGCTGACCTCTTGGCGAATGTCTTCCGTGGAATAATAGCCACCGATCAGGAACTCTAGCTTATTGTCCAACGCATCGCCCTGCAGTCGTAATTCGTGCGTCATGGTGTCGATGCGGGTATTGTTCAGATCGACGTTGAAGAGATCAAGTGCGGTAAAGTCAGTGTCATATGTTTCTTTGGCCCGGAATTCACGATACGAACCAATGTAAATCAGGTCCGCTGCATCGCTAACAGGAATTGTCACTTCGCCGGTAACACCATAGTTTTTAATATTACCGATTGGTGCAAAATTGGCCGATGTGACGCGGTCATTGACGGCCTGCAATCCCCGGTTATCCTGAAATTGTCCGCCGGTCGCACCCAATCCAAACAGGTTCAACAGCCCGGATGTTTCTAGGCCCGATGGCGCTAATTCAACCGCGGTGCAGCAACCGGCTTTGCTTTGTGCATAATCGGCAATGATGCGACCCTCGATTTCGCCAAAGGCAAAACCCAGTTGGCCGCGCAGCAAAAATTGATCAGCGTTGTTGGATTCGCCAACTTTAACACCGCCGCGTCCGCGAACATCGACCGTTCCATCACTTTTCCGGTAAGCACCCGTGACACGCAGCGCGAGTGAATCGCGGACGATGGGAACGTTGACGGCACCTTGTACGTTGACAAGGTTGTAGCTGCCGTACGTGGCGTTCGCAAAACCGCCAAACTCGCTAAGATTCGGTCGGTTATTGGTAACGGTCAGCGCGCCTGCAGAGGTGTTACGGCCAAACAGTGTGCCTTGCGGACCCCGCAATACTTCGACGCGCTCGACGTCAACGAACTCACCCAGCGCAACGCCCGGGCGGGATTGATAGGCACCATCGATAAAAATACCGACCGCACTTTCAAAACCGATGTTGTTGGATGTTGTTCCAACACCGCGAATACGCAGCACAACCGATCCCGATGCGATTTGCGCATTGGATGACGAAAAGCTTGGCGAGACTTGCGCAAGTTGAGAAACGTTGACGACGCCTTGGCGTTCCAATTGTTCGGGGCTGACCGCAGTCACCGCCAAAGGAACGTCCTGCACATTTTGCGCACGGCGGGTCGCTGTAACAATAATGGCGTTTGGATCAGCTTCCTCTGCCTGCGCCTCAGTCTCAGCATCCTGCGCATACGCAGGTGCGATAAAGAGTGTTGCAAGCATAGTGGTGCTAAGCGCGGAAGCCGCGAACTTGTTAAACCGACGCATATTTCTCTCCTATTAGGCGTATCGAACCCGCCCGCCATTTGCTGGTCTGGGCGGTTATGTGCTTTGGCAAACATCTTTTTAAAAAGGGGGATTGCCGCAACATCACACACACTACCGAAGTCAGTATGCAATGCCAGCAATTTTTAATTACGTGATTAAACTTAGTTTTTGCTGTGGCATTTATGCAGCATATTATTATGGCATTGCTTCATGTTTGACCGTCCGACCATCATCGATGAAGCCTTTGCCAAGCGCGTTTTGGCTGGCGATTTGCCCGCTGCTCGCAGCAACCGGCAAGCCGAGACTCCGCCCGCGCATCAACTTGTCAATTTGTTCGACAGCCAGATTATGTCGCGGCACCTTGATCTGTGGGCGCGACGGTCAAAGGGTAAGACTTTCTATTCCATCGGAAGTTCGGGGCATGAGGGCACAGCGGCGATGGCGCTGGCAACGCGGCAGAATGACATGGCATTCTTGCATTACCGCGACGCTGCGTTCCTCATCCAGCGCAAGAAACAGCAGGGCGGATTGACACCGCTGTATGATATGGCGCTCAGCTTTTCGGCATCGGCCGATGATCCGATTTCGGGAGGGCGGCATAAGGTTCTGGGCTGTGCGCAAACTTTTGTGCCGCCGCAGACAAGCACAATCGCCTCGCATCTACCAAAGGCGGTTGGCGCAGCGCACAGCATCGGCATGGCGCATCGGTTGAAGCTGGATGATGCAGTTTTGGAACATGATGCCGTGATTCTGTGCTCGTTCGGCGATGCCTCGGCAAATCATTCCACCTCGCAAGGCGCATTCAACGCAGCGGCTTGGGCAGCGTTTCAGAATCTGCCCATGCCGTTGATATTCTTGTGTGAAGACAATGGCATCGGCATTTCGGTGCGTACGCCCGGCGGCTGGATAGAGGCTAATTATAGCCAGCGGCCAGCGTTGCATTATATCCAGTGCGACGGTGTCGATATGTTGGATGCGATGCGCGGGTGCGACGAGGCAGTTAGCTATGCGCGCAGCCGCCGCAAGCCTGTGTTCCTGCATATGCACACGGTGCGTTTAATGGGCCATGCGGGAGCAGACGTAGAGGCAAGCTATGCTGCGATGGAGCAGATCGAGGCCAATGAAGCACAAGACCCATTGCTGCACAGCGCGCGGATATTGCTGCAACATGCAGGCATGAGCCGCGATGAAATTGTCGGGCGGTATGACGATATGCGCGGGCGAGTAGAGCGCGTTGCGCTGGAGGCTTTGACGAAACCACGCCTTACGACAAAAGCCGATATAATGGCGCCGATTGCGCCGCCTGTGGGAGCCAAGCTATCGCCACCATTGCCAAATGCCGCTTCCCGCGAGGCTTTGTTCGTCAAAGACGCCCGCAATCTAGCCAAGCCAGTGACTCTGGCGAAATCGATCAATTTTGCACTCGCCGACCTGATGCTGCGCTATCCCAATGTTGCTTTGTTTGGCGAAGATGTCGCCCGCAAAGGCGGCGTTTACGGGGTAACGCAGGGTTTGCAGGATAAATTCGGCGCAGCGCGGGTGTTCGATACGCTGCTTGATGAACAGACGATCCTTGGCCTTGCCATAGGCGCTGGACATAACGGTTTTGTTCCAATCCCCGAAATCCAGTTTCTCGCCTATTTGCACAATGCCGAGGATCAGATCCGCGGCGAAGCAGCGACGCTTTCGTTCTTTTCAAACGGTCAATATCGTAACCCTATGGTCGTGCGCATCGCGGGGCTACCCTATCAAAAGGGATTTGGCGGGCATTTCCATAACGACAACAGTCTTGCGGTGCTGACTGACATCCCTGGCATCATCGTCGCCGTGCCTAGCTGCGCCGCCGATGCGCCTGCGATGCTGCGCGAATGTGTGCGGCTGGCGCATGAGGATGGGCGGGTTGTGATCTTTGTTGAACCCATCGCACTATACCATACAACTGACTTGCTAAAGGGAGGCGATGGCGGCTGGACCGCCGATTATGCTGCACCCAATGCTGCGCAGCAAATTCCGCTCGGGGAATGTGGAGTGCATGGCGCAGGCAGTGATCTGGCGATCATAACCTACGGAAATGGATACTACTTATCGCGGCAGGCGGAACAGGAACTACGTGATCGCGAGATAGACTTGCGCATTATCGATCTCCGCTGGCTGCATCCTTTGAACGAAGCCGCAATTGTCGAAGCGGTGGCCTCTACCAAAAAAATCCTGATCGTCGATGAATGCCGCCGAGCGGGTAGCCCGTCGGAAAAACTGATGACGATTTTGGCAGAGGCAGGACGCGGCAACGATGCCAGCCGTTTGACCGCCGATGATTGCTTTATTGCGCTTGGGCCAGCAGCAGAACTGACATTACCGAGCAAAGAGTCTATTATACAGGCTGCATTGAAGGCTGTGGCGAAATGAAAGAAAAACTGCTCGTCATCTGCCCCGGTCGTGGAACCTATAATGCAACTGAACTGGGCTATTTGAAACGCCACCATGCGGGCGGGGGCGATTTGGTGGCGCGACTGAATGCGTATCGTGCATCACAGGGCCAGCCGACAATGTCAGAACTAGACAATTCCGACAAGTTCAGCCCATCGCTGCACATGCCGGGCGATAATGCTTCGCTGCTGATCTATGCCTGCGCACTTGCGGACTTTACCGTGATCGACCGCGATCGATTCGATATTGTTGCTGTGACCGGTAATTCGATGGGTTGGTATCTGGCTCTGGCATGCGCAGGCGTGCTCGATTTTGATGCAGGTGCAAGATTGGTCAACACTATGGGCCGTTTGATGCACGAAAAGGGGCAGGGCGGGCAGGTTGTCTGGTCCGTTGCGGATGCTGACTGGCGGGTTGATCCAGCCAAAGCGGTTGTTGTGGAGAATATTCTCACCGAATCAGCTGCGCGAAGCGACATCGCAATCCATGTTTCTATCCGTCTGGGTGCGATGGTCGTCTTTGCGGCAGATGACGCCGGTATGGCCTGGCTGATGGAACGGCTGCCAAAAGATGACCGCTTTCCGATGAAGTTAAATTATCACGCTGCGTTTCATTCCCCTTTGCTGAATTACATTGTGCCGGAAGCGCGGGAGCTTAATTCTAAGGATGATTTTGGCACTGGCGCAATGCCTGTTGTTGATGGCACCGGATTTATCTGGTCTCCTAAAGCTTTCCATACCGCCGCAATCCACGACTACACATTGTTTACGCAGATTAACGCGACCTATGATTTCGCCCGCGCTGTGCAAGTTGCCGCGCGCGAATTTTGCCCGGATCGTATCGCGGTGCTCGGTCCCGGAACTACGCTCGGCGCACCGGTGGCACAGGCGTTGATTGATTGCGGCTGGCGCGGGCTTTCCGGCAAAGCCGATTTTCAGGCGCGACAAAGCGATAATCCGTTGCTGATTTCAATGGGAATGGCTGACCAACGCGCTTATGTGACAGCCAATTGATTCATACGAAATGAAGGGTGCCAAATGGCCGAAGAAATTGAATGGTGGGATTTTGATTCGGCTGACGAGCTGGTTGATGCTGTCGTTGGCGATGTCACCTTTATCATCGAAAGTGCACTAGACGCGCGGGGTCAAGCTTTGGTCGCGTTTCCAGGGGGTTCGACACCGGTTCCCATCCTGAAAAAGCTCGCCGAAGCGCCGCTACGTTGGAAGGGCGTCACGATTATTCCGACTGACGACCGTCTGGTGCCGGTTAGCGATGCTTTGTCCAATGTTGCAATGCTGGCAAAGATTTTCTTGCCGAAAGGCGCCCGGGTTTTGCCTTTGACTAGCGATGCGGCGGATCATCATCTGGCTGGAAACGCGGCAAATGCGCGATTGATGGATCTGCACTGGCCGCCTGATTTGGTTTGGCTAGGAATGGGTGCTGATGGGCATACCGCGTCAATTTTTGCAGGTCCTGATCTTGAAGCCGCGCTTGATGCTCCAAAAGATCGCCGCGCAATCGGCGTTGCCCCCGATCCATTGCCACCCGAGGCACCCGTAAACCGCGTGACTTTGACGGCGGCTGCGATTGTGGCGGCGCGGACAACGATGTTTGTGATTTCGGGGCAGGAGAAGCGAGATTTGCTTGAGCAAGCCGCTGAAGATGGCAAAAAATCTCAGCTGCCAGTCGGCAACGTTCTCGATCAAATCACTGTCCCGGTGGACATTTACTGCTTGGTTGAATGAACCGGCGTCGACTGGCGCGGATTTATAGCGGGCGCAGGCGTTTTGGCGCCAATGCGCTTTGCTGGTCAATCTTTGCCAGATAGCGCGGAATTTCATACCCCGTGCTTTCGCGTACTGATAGCATTTTGGGGTCAATCGGATAATCGAACGCGATACCGAAACGTGACTCGGCTACCCATGCGACTTTGCCGCTGACCCAGCCAATATTACGCAGCTGCACTTCAATAGGGTCGCCGCGCGGTGTGCGCAGTGGCGCCTCGGCCATTAGTCCGCCGGACGAGATATTGCGAACCCGAACCTCGCGCTCATCCCCACTGACAGGAAAACGCAGGACTGCCTTTACAAACAGGCTATCCCTGTTCTGTCCACGTTTTACGTCCATGTCGGTCGGGTTAAAAGGCTGATTCATCATCACCACAATCTGTTTGTCTAAGGCTTACGGCTTAGCGTGAAATAGTCGCCAACAGGTTAATGGCGGCCGCCATTAAATATCGTTGAGCTGAACTGAGCTGAGCCTTGTAAACGGAAAGGGACGACATCCTTACGAATGCCGCCCCAATCACATTAGATAAATATAGGATTTATCGATTACTTGACGAGCTGGTTATTCACTTTACCAAAGGTATTGGAAAGGTTTGTGCCCAGGCTTGTCATTGCAGTGATCGCAGCAACGGCGATCAAAGCAGCGATCAGACCGTATTCAATTGCGGTCGCGCCATTTTCGTTCTTGAAAAGCTTTTTGATAAGTTTCATTTCTAGTCTCCTGTTCAACTGTTCAACATTCACCCGATCAGTCAAAAATACTGACTGATTTTAGATTGATACCCTGTAATTACTAACAAAGTGTTATTTGCCCGCGCTGACAACATTATTGGAAACTTTATTCCACATTCCTGTTGACGACGTTGCGAGTGTACCCAAGGCCGACATCATTGCGATGACGATCAAAGATGCAATCAATCCATATTCTACTGCCGTCGCTCCCGACTGGCATTTGACAATGCCGCGAATAAGATCCAACATTATTGGCTCCATCTTTCTGGTTGGTTGCGAACAAACCCCTTTTTCCACAAGAATCTTAACAAAATCTTTCAGAGTCGAACGAATATGAAAAAAATTCCGACAACTTTGTTGGTGGTTGCAGCTGCATTGGTGCGCGAAGATGGCCGAATTCTGCTGCAAAAGCGTCCTGAGGGGCGGTCGATGGCGGGGCTGTGGGAATTTCCTGGAGGTAAGCTTGAGGAGGGGGAAACGCCCGAGGTGGCATTAATTAGAGAGCTTGCCGAGGAGTTGGCGATCACAATTGACCGTGCGAATCTGATGCCAGCGTGCTTTGCTAGCGCCGCTGTCGATGACCGCCCGCTGCTGCTCATGCTTTATATTTGCACAGTCTGGGAAGGACACCCTGTCGCGGTTGAAAGTCCCGAACTGGGTTGGTTTAGCATAAACGAGATGGCCGGGTTGCCTATGCCACCTGCGGATATTCCGCTGATCGCCTTGCTAAAAAAACTGGTCTAGCTCGATTTCTTAAGCACGCTCGCAAGCGATACCGTCCCGCTTCCGCGCGCGGCCGGCTTTGGCTGGCTGGGTGCAGGCGCCCAACCGCTAAGTTGCAGGAAATGAAAGCTCTCCGTTACGCGACCATCGGGTTCGGCAGCGGCACGCCAAGCGCCATCTAGCGCATTTGGCAATGACCGCGAAACAACGCGCGGTCCGCTCAATGAATTGCTCACCCCTGCATCGCGCAGATCGCTGACCAACCGTCGCCAGTCGCTATATCGCACCGATAGCTTGTCGATGTCAGTCACTGGCAATGCAAAGCCAGCACGCGTCAGCAGGTCGGATATCGCCCGCAAATCGATTTGTGGATGGATATGCGGACTTACCTGCGCACCGTCTGCGATCAGCATCGCAGCCTTCAACATGCAAAGGCTACCTGCACCAAATAGCGTGCCGAGGAACAGCCCATCCGGCTTTAACGCCCGCCGAATCTGCACCAGCGCCCCGGGCAGGTCGTTGACGCTATCCAGCGTGCCTGCAGAAATGATGAGGTCAAAACTACCCGGTGGATAAGCGAGCGCTTCCTCGTTTTGCAGGATATTTGCAACGATAACCGGCTTTCGTTCGCCAAAAATCTGGTCCGCAAATGCAGCGATTGGACCGATCAACAGTGTGTTTTCAAAATTGCGTGAGACATAAGCCAACCGCTCGGTCAGCTCATCGGCCATGTGATTAAGCAAAAATGATTGCCCAAGTCCGCGTGCAACGGCACGGGCGCGAATGGCCGTGCGGCGGCGGTTGTCGAAAATCTGCGGAGCACGGTCGGCCATTTCGCGCTTGTGCCTTGCCCCTGCTTGCGGGACAAGAGTTTGTGCAAATGCTCACCGCTCCTTTTCGCATAATGCTGGATTTCGCGTTACCTGAACGCTGCCCTTCGTGCGGTGCAATGGCCTCGAATGATGGTGCATTTTGCCAAGATTGCTGGAACAAGCTTAAATTTCTAGGCGCGCCCTGTTGCGCCAGCTGTGACTTGCCGCTGCCCTATGCGACCGATGATGTGCAGCAATGTGCCGAATGCTTGTCCAATCCGCCGCGGCATGACGGGATCAAAGCGGCTGTCGCATATGGTGATATCGCGCGGCATGTCGCGCTGCGGTTAAAATATGCAGGGCGAATCGGTTTGGCAAAAATGATTGCTGGGCAGTTGTTGCGCCATGTGCGCGAACTGCCAGCGGATGCGCTGCTTGTGCCTGTGCCACTGCACTGGACACGTTTATGGGGACGTAGTTTCAACCAATCGGTGCTGATCGCGCGCGAGATTTCTACGCAGTCTGGCCATGCCCATTGCCCAGATCTACTTCGCCGTACACGCCGCACCACGCCTTTGGGTGGGCTTTCCGGCAAAGAACGCCGCAATATGGTCTCAGGCGCATTTCAGGTGTATGAAAAGCGCGGTGATTTGCTGAAGGGCCGCCACATCTTACTGGTCGACGACGTCTATACTAGCGGTGCGACAACCGAAGCTTGCATCCGTGCGCTGAAAAAGGGCGGCGCATCTGCGGTTACAATCCTTTGCTGGACCCGTGTTTTACCAGCGGGGCTAGAGACCGCCAACGCCACTTGACTTGGCGCAGCGAGCATCCCATTTCCGGTGCATGACAGCCAAAGTTGAAATCTACACCAAATTCGCATGTCCGTACTGCTTCCGCGCTAAGCTGTTGCTTGAAAACAAAGGCGCTGCGTATCAGGAAACCGATGCATCTGGCGGGCCGAACCGTGACGAGATGCTCGCGCGTTCCAATGGC
>JANMGR010000033.1:0-8775 GCA_031374785.1 Sphingomonadales bacterium
CGATGCGCTGACGACCTATTTGTCGGGTATTGGGTATCCGCATACAGATGGCGAGTTTAGTAAGTTCTGGCCTGCGGATGTCCATATCATCGGCAAGGACATTGTGCGATTTCATGCAGTATATTGGCCAGCATTTTTGATGTCCGCTCGACTGCCACTGCCTAAACAGATTTTCGGCCACGGCTTCATTCTGGCCCGCGATGGCGCGAAAATGGGCAAGTCAGCGGGTAATGCCGCCGATCCGCTGGAGCTGGTCGAGCGTTATGGCGTTGATCAGTTCCGCTATTTTCTGCTCCGTGAAGTCAGCTTTGGCCAAGATGGTAGCTGGAGCGAGGAGGCCATCGTAACGCGCAGCAATGCGGAACTTGCCAATAGCTTTGGCAATCTCGCGCAGCGAACACTCAGCCAGATATTTAAAAACTGTGCCGGACATCTACCCGCTATTCACGGCCACACCGACGAAGATAACGCATTGTTTGAATTGGTTGGCAAAGCAGTCTCGGAAACAATCCCCGCTGCATTTGAAGACTTGGCGTTATCACAAGCCGCTGAAGCTTGGATCAACGCCGTGTTCGCTTGCAATGCCTATATCGATGCACAAGCACCTTGGGCGCTGAAGAAAACGGACACTGAACGGATGGAAACGGTGCTAGCGACTTTGTATATCTGCATCGCGCAGCTTGCAGTCGCGATTTCACCGATTATTCCAACAAGTGCTGATTTGCTGCTTGAGCGAATGGGAATTCCCGCTGATCTTCGCGATTTCAAAGGTATAGGCAGCCATTGGTATTCGCCGCTCGCAGAAGGTGGGTTCCGGCTCGACCAACCCATAGGCTTGTTTCCGCGCCTTGAAATGCCCGCCGAAGAAGCTGACGCCTGATGTTCGTCGATTCCCACTGTCACCTGAATTACAAAGGTCTGGTCGAGCAGCAAGGCGACGTCCTCCAACGTGCGCGCGAAGCAGGCGTTGGTGCAATGCTGAATATCTCGACCCGCGAATGCGAATGGGATGACGTCATTGGTCTTGCCGAACGCGAAAGCGACGTCTGGGCGTCTGTCGGCATTCACCCGCATGAGGCCGATGCGCATGTCGGAATTGACACTGCAAAACTAGTCGCAAAGGCTCAAAACTCCCGCGTTATCGGCGTTGGCGAAACCGGCCTCGATTATTATTACGACCACAGCGACCGGGCGCAGCAACGCTCCAGCTTTCGTGAACACATCGCCGCATCGCGCGAAACAGGTCTGCCGTTAATCGTCCATACCCGCGATGCTGAGGATGATACCGCCGAGATATTGACGGACGAAATGGGGAAGGGGGCCTATCCCGGCGTCATCCATTGCTTCACCGCCAGCGCCGAGTTTGGCCGCAAAGCGCTTGAATTGGGGCTGTATATTTCCATATCGGGCATCGTGACGTTCAAAAATGCCAAGGTTTTGCAAGCTGTTGCGCAGGATATTCCCGCGGATCGGTTACTGATCGAGACAGATTCTCCATTTCTGGCACCAGTGCCGCATCGTGGCAAATCATGCGAACCGGCATTTGTTGCTAGCACGGCGCAATTTATCGCCAATCTACGCGGCGTTTCGGTGGAGGCATTGGCCGAACAAAGTGCAGACAACTTCTACCGCCTATTCAGCAAAGCTGTCCGGTAACAGCGGTTAAGGACTGAAATATCATGGAATCAGATGATAATGCCCGCATGATATACGGCTTGATCGTCGTCATGCTATTGGTCGGATCACTCGCTGCGCGGCGATTGCCGATGAAACACTATCTGAAAATGATATTGGCATGGGTCGCAATTTTTGCGGGCGTGTTTGTGGTAATGAGCTTTCGGCCCGAACTTGAAATGGCGTGGAATCGTGTGACCGGCGAATTAACTGGTGCACCACGCCAGAGCGTTGAAGGCGGCGAAATTCGGTTAGTGCGGCAGGATGACGGCCATTTCTGGCTTCGCGCTGAGCTAAACGGTTATCAGGCAAACATGATGGTCGATAGCGGCGCATCTTTGACGGCCATTAACGGTAAAACAGCGCGGGGCGCAAAGCTGGTTCTCGATTCCGAGGATGAAGCCATAGAGCTCAGCACAGCCAACGGTATTATCAAAGCGAGGACTGCCAAGGTCGCGTCGATGACTGTTGGCGACTTTCTACTCGAACAGCATGATGTTGTAGTGGCAGACGGTTTTGGTGACACCAATGTTGTCGGTATGAACTTTCTGGACGACTTTGAAAGCTGGAATGTGACAGCCGATGTGATGACGTTGAAGCCTTGAAGATAGTCTGCTCGATACTCCTGTCAAAGTACTGTCAAATATGACTTAACATAATACATATTATCGCACTTAAAGATCGGAATCCCCTCATGCCGCAAAACGCTGATATCAGGCCGCTTGCAAAGATTATGGAGCAACTGCGCACGCCCGTTACCGGTTGTCCTTGGGATCTGGAACAGGATTTCGCGAGTATCGTTCCGTACACTATTGAAGAAGCCTATGAAGTCGCCGACGCGGTTGAGCGCGACGATATGGCAGCGCTTAAGGATGAACTCGGCGATTTGTTGCTACAGGTCGTGTTTCACAGCCAAATGGCCAGCGAAAAGAAACTATTCGATCTACAAGATGTCGTTGATTGCATTTGCGACAAAATGGTCCGCCGACACCCGCATGTTTTTGGCGACACTGCAGCCGATAATGCCGATGCGGTTGTGATGAATTGGGAAGCCATCAAAGCCGCGGAGCGCAACGACAAAGTCGCTGATAAAAGTGCGCTGGCTGATGTTGCTCAGCCACTGCCAGCGTTGCTTCGTGCTCAGAAGCTGCAAAAGCGTGCCGCGAGGACTGGCTTTGATTGGCCCGATGTTGAAGGCGCTTACGATAAACTTTCGGAAGAAATTCAGGAAGTTCGCGTTGCAGAAACGGATAATGAGCGTTTTGAAGAATTGGGCGACTTATTGTTCTCCGCCGTCAACATCAGCCGGCACATGGGCGTCGATGCCGAAGCCGCATTGAAGGCCGCCAACGCCAAATTTGAAAAGCGCTTTCGTGCAATGGAGAGTTTTGCCGGTGAAGCGTTCCCCGAATTATCGTTGAATGACAAAGAAACGTTGTGGCTTCGTGCCAAGATCGAAACTTAAACGCGCGCGCCGAACAATTTGTCGAATTGGCCCCAGTTTCGCGGGCTAAGCGAGGCGCGGACAAGGATTTGGCCATCATCAGCTTCCTGGCTTTGCACCCTTCCCCGTCCATAAAGCCAGGACAGCGCCTCCCCTTCCCCACCATTAAGCAGCAACTCTCGCTCCTGATTGCCGATACCAATCCGCGATGAAAGTGCGTATTTGAAATCGTCTACGCCCTCGCCGGTTTCCGCTGAGATTGGGAATGTATCCAGCTGTTTTTTTGCGATATTCTGAAATTCTTCGCGCTTTTCTGGCGTTAGTAAGTCAATCTTGTTCCACAGCTCTAATATCGTGGGCCCAGCTCCATCATTGTCGGAGTTGATGCCCAGCTCGCTAAGGATATCCATAACGTCGTCGCGCTGCGCTTTGCTCGACGGATGCGCAATATCGCGGACATGGATGATAATGTCGGCGCTGATCACTTCCTCCAGTGTTGCCCGGAATGCCGCAACCAGTTGCGTCGGCAAATCCGACACAAAACCAACCGTATCGGACAAAATAGCCTTTTCAATCCCCGGCAGTCTCACTTCGCGCAACGTCGGGTCAAGCGTTGCGAACAACATATCCTCGGCCAACACAGTCGCATGCGTTAGCGTATTGAACAATGTTGATTTACCAGCATTTGTATAGCCAACAAGCGCGATAACCGGCCAAGGCGCGCGTTTCCGCCGTGCGCGATGTAAGCCGCGTGTTCGCTGCACCTGTTCCAATTCACGCCGCAGACGCGCCATGCGGTCACGGATCATCCGACGGTCAGCCTCGATCTGTGTTTCACCCGGACCGCCCAGAAAGCCAAAGCCCCCCCGCTGTCGTTCCAAGTGGGTCCAACTGCGAACCAAACGCCCCGCCTGATAATCGAGATGTGCCAATTCGACTTGCAACCGGCCCTCGGCAGTTGCTGCGCGTTCGCCAAAGATTTCCAATATTAGCCCGGTTCGGTCGATGACCTTGACACCGGCTTTTTCTTCAAGATTGCGTTGCTGGATAGCCGTCAGCGCTCCGTCGATGATCAACAATTCGATTTCAAGCTCTAGCACGCGTTCAACAATTGCCTCTACCTGCCCTCCACCTAGCAGCGTGACAGCGCGCGGCGTGCGCACGCGCACTGAGTATTTCTCGACGACGTTAAGGCCAATAGCGCGCGCCAACCCTTCGGCTTCTTCCAAACGACTATTTGCGCCCACAGAAGCGCCGCCCGGCATTTCGGGATAAACAATGAGAGTGCGTGCGCCGCGGGCAAATTCGTCGCTGCTATCGCGATTAAAAACGCTCAATCGGGCTCCCCATCGGCGTCTTTGTTATATTCGGCGAGGTTGACAGGATGCGCCGGCTGCACCGTTGAAATGGCGTGCTTGTAAACCAGCTGCATCGTGCCATCGCGCTCTAACAACACAGAAAACAAGTCATAGGCAGCAATCGTGCCCTGCAGCATCACACCGTTCACCAGAAACGTCGTGACTGGTTCGGCTTTGTCGCACATCGCATACAGGAATACGTCTTGAAGCATTCCGGGCTTCAAATTCACCAGCGCCATCATGTCGTCGAACGGTTTGCGGTCGGGCGAGGTCGACGGCATGACAGTCGAAATGCTGTGCTTATACACCAGCTGCGACTGACCATCGCGGCGCAACAGCACGGAAAAATTATCAAACCAAGTAACGACACCTTGCAACTTCACGCCTTTGACAAGGAACATTGTAACCGGCGTTTTCGATTTACGGAGCGAGTTGAGGAACAGGTCTTGAAGGCCGTTGCTTTTTTCAGTCATTATTTTTTCCATTTTTTATCGTTGACGCTTGGGAGCAGCGGGCAGCGTAACAAAATCACACCACCAAAAATGACATAGCATAAAATGTGGGCGCTTCGCACCATCAATTTACATATCAGCGAAGTGCTTGATTCACTCGGTCAGCTTGGCTCGTCGGTGTTATCTTCGACCCCTTTGCGGACAGCGATGCCCAAAAGTTTAAGTTTGCGGTGCAAAGCCGATCGTTCCATCCCTACAAAAGTTGCGGTCTTGGATATATTGCCTGAAAACCGGCGGATCTGAACCTGCAGATATTCGCGTTCAAACGCTTCGCGTGCCTCGCGTAATGGCGCACCCATCAAGGCATTCACCCCGCCTGTTGCGGTCGCATAATTGTTAGACACCTCAGCAGGCAGCATGTCAGCTTCAATCATTTGCACCTTGTCCGACGGGGCCAAAATGATCGTGCGTTCGACGATGTTGCGTAACTGACGGACATTTCCCGGCCATTCGCAGGCCTGCAGGGTTGCGATGGCATCGTCCGAGAAATGCGGCGGTGCAATGCGATGTTCGGCTGCAAATCTCGCGCCATAATGTTCGGCAAGCAACGGAATGTCTTCGCGGCGCTCTGCTAAGGGGGGAATAGCAATTGGGACGACATTCAGGCGGTAAAAAAGATCCTCACGGAACCGTGAAGCTGTAATCTCAACCTGCAAATCGCGCGCGGTTGCCGAGACAAAGCGCACATCAACGCGGACTGGACGATTACCGCCGACGCGGGTGAAGCTTTGATCGGTCAAAACACGTAAAATTTTACCCTGCGTCGTATAGGGCATATCGGCAACTTCATCGAGAAACAAAGTTCCACCATGCGCCCGCTCCAACATGCCTGCGTGGATTAGCTGACCGTTTTCCTCGACGCCGAACAGTTCTTCCTCAAATCTGTCAGGGGCAAGTCGGGCAGCACTGACAGAAATAAACGGTGCGTCCGAACGCGGGCTCCAGCTGTGGAGCAACCTAGCGGCCACTTCCTTTCCCACACCAGCGGGACCAGTGATCAGCAACCTGCTGCCAGTTGCGGCGACTTTTTTCAGCGTGGCGCGCACATTGTTAATCGCAGCCGATGATCCGGTAAGTTCCTCAGCCTGTCCGACAATCGCGCGGAGCGATGCATTCTCGGCGCGTAGCCGCTCAGTCTCGGTCCCTCTGGCAACCAGATGAAGCAGCTTTTCCGCCTCGAAAGGCTTTTCGATAAAGTCGACCGCGCCGTGCGAAATTGCGGCGACGGCTGTGTCGATATTCCCGTGGCCTGAAAAGACGATGACGGGCATATTACTATCCCGCTCTTTAATCACCTTTAGCAATTCCAGACCATCCATCGATGATCCGCGCAACCAAACGTCGAGCAAGATCAGCGACGGACGGCGCTCATCATAGGCCTTGAGCGCTTCCTCGGCGGTAGCCGCTGTGCGGGTTTCATAGCCCTCGTCGGAGAGTACCCCCGCAACTAGTTCGCGGATGTCCTCTTCATCGTCAACAATCAGAATATCGAGTGCCATGATATGTGTTCAATCCTTGCTTTTTCTCGATTTCAGGGGCGGTGCGGCGGTGGGACCAGATGCGACTAACAGGCGATCGGGGAAGAAACGAAGCACAATCTTTGCGCCTCCGTCCGCGACATCTTCAAAAAGGATTTCGCCGTGATGTTCCTCTACGATTTTCTTGACGATAGCGAGACCAAGGCCAGAGCCGCTTGCTCGTGTCGTAACATAAGGCTCAACCAAGCGTTCTTTGGCTTCTGGAAGACCGATACCATTGTCGCGCACAATAACGTCTATTTGCGCCGGGTTTGCCGTAATGCTGATATTGATCACGCCGAGGGTTTTGGTCTCGCCTTCCTTTATGCGCGCATCGATAGCCTCCGCGGCATTTTTAAGAATGTTTGTCACAGCTTGCCCGATTTGACGTCTATCGCAGAGCATCAAAATCGGGCCATCAGGCGGCGTTAAATCAAAGCTGATATTGCTGTGCGCCACCTCAAATAAGAATACCGAATGGCCGACTATATCAGTCAGGCTTTCATCGCGGAATACCGGCTTCGGCATTCGCGCAAAGGATGAAAACTCGTCGACGATATTGCGCAGATCGCCAACCTGACGAACGATAGTGCCGGTCAACTGGGCAAACACACCTGCACCATCATCAATCTGTTTTCCAAATCGGCGCTGCAAACGCTCGGCCGCTAGCTGAATGGGCGTCAGCGGGTTTTTAATCTCATGCGCAATTCGGCGGGCAACATCCGCCCATGCTGCTTGTCGTTGGTCGGTCAACTGTTGCGTGATGTCTTCAAAGGTCACCACATAGCCGGGATCAAGCGGCGTTATTTTGACCGCCAAGGTTTGCGGTTCTGTGCCATCTCCAATTTGCACAATGGCTTGTGCGCGCCCTTGCGTAATAAGTTCCGATAAGAATGGTGCGGCATCATTCAAATGGACTCCAATCAATCCATCATCAGGTCGATTCAACAGCTTTTCGGCGATGCCGTTGGCAAGCCGCACAGTCCCATCTTCGTTAGTGCTCAATACCGCTGCAGAGACAGATTCTAATATGGTTTCAATAAAGGAACGCCGGTCGTCCAATTGCCGGTTTGCCGCGATCAAATTTCCGGTCTGGCTTTGCAAACGTTCGGTCATGCGGTTGAACGATTGCGCCAGAAAACCGACTTCGTCATTCTGGATAAATTCGTCGGCAACACGAGCGCTCAGGTCGCCCTCGGAAATCCGCTGGGCCGCTAACACCAGATTGTTGACTGGGCGGACTAGACGGTCCGCAACCAAAAGAGCGATCCAAATTGCGATTCCGATTACAACAATTGAAACTACATAGAGAAGCGCGTTGAACTGAAATTGCAGATTACGCGAACGCGATGCCATGTCACGATAATCGTCCAAGACGGACAACGCTTTTTCGCCTAGCATGAATGATGGAACTGTGATTGCCCGGCTGGCGTATAAGAAGGTTTTGCCATCATCAAATAATGCCGTGACCGCTTCTATCCGGTCAGGTGCAGTGCCGACAACTATGTCATCACCTGCCCGCAAACGCTTTAGTGCTGGCGGTGCAATCCAATCAGTCGGTCGATTTCCATCAGGTGAAATGATTGCTGTAGTTTGTTGGATGCCATCCTGTCCAATCGTCACAATAACAGATTCGCTCAACTTTCGGGTCAGAACTTGATCCGTAAAAGCCTGCATAAATACCGGGTCATTCGACTTCGTTTGCGACAGCATGTAGCGCAAATCGCCAGCCATCGTTGCGGTCTCGTCGCTGAGGTCAGTTATTTTTTCTTCATAATAGCCTTTTGCCAACCCAGCAGAATTTTCGAGCAAGCTTCGCGCGGAATCAGACGACCAAAATTGCACACCGCTTTGGAATAAAAATGAGGCAAATATTGCGAGCAAAAGAGCGGGGACGGCCGCAAGTAGCGAGAAGATCGCGACCAACCGGATATGGAGCTGGCCGCCTCCAGCTGGCGCGCGCCGGAGCGCAAGACGCCGCCCCAAAAGCATCAGCAAAGTTGTTGCTGGTAACAGGTTTGCGACCAATAACGCGGCAGCGGCTGTTGGTGACAAAGGATCGGATTGTGGCGGTTGGCCGATCAAAACGAACGCAGTAACCGCACCTGTGATAGCAAGTGCGACCAAGCAACCCAGTTCCAATATCCAGATAAGCTCGGATTGGCTCAACCAGTTGATCACGCTGGAGCCCCAGCGACGGATTGTCGAGCGGCTTTCTTCGGCGGGAATATCGGCGTTTAATGTTGCCATTGTGCAACTGTTGCCATCAA
>JANMGR010000006.1:0-10154 GCA_031374785.1 Sphingomonadales bacterium
AAGGGCGGATTGGGTGTGCGGCTGCAGTTGGATGATGTGCCACAGCGCGAATTGAACATGACTGCTTATGAGATGATGCTGAGCGAGTCTCAGGAACGCATGTTGATGGTGGTGAAGCCGGGGCGTGAGGATTTTGCCAAAGCGATATTCGACAAATGGGAACTCGACTTTGCGGTGATTGGCGAAGTCACCGACACTGGCCATATGGTGCTGACATTTAAGGGCGAGGTCGTGTGCGACATTCCGCTTGGGCCGCTTGCTGAAGATGCGCCGTTATATGATCGGCCTGCCGCGACCAAGGAAGAATATAAGGCTTGGGCCAATGTTGCGCCTTTGGGTGACATCCCCGAAAGCACAGACATTGGTGCAGATTTGCTGAAGCTGATGGCCTGTCCCGACATTGCCTCGCGCGCGTGGATCTGGCAACAATATGATAGCCAGGTTGGCGGTGATACAGCCCAGCTATCGGGCGGTGACGCAGCGGTCGTCCGCATCCACGGCACCAACCGCGCACTGGCGATGACGACCGATTGCACCCCGCGCTATTGCTACGCCGACCCCTATGAAGGCGGCAAGCAAGCGGTGGCGGAAACCTATCGCAACATCTGCGCAGTCGGTGCAAAGCCGCTGGCGATCACCAACTGCCTCAACTTTGCGAACCCGCAGCGCCCCGAAATTATGGCACAAATCGTCGGATGCCTCGAAGGGATGGGCGACGCATGCCGCGCGCTCGATTACCCGATCGTGTCGGGCAATGTGTCGCTGTACAACGAAAGCAAAGCCACCGGCGGCGGCAGCGCAATCTTGCCGACGCCTGCGATTGGCGGCGTGGGCGTACTTGAAGATGTGAGCAAGATGGCGACGATTGCCGTTAAAGCCCCCAAAGAGCTCATCATGGTGATCAATGATGTAACGAGGCCTATAGATTCTCCTCAGCTTGGCCAATCATTGTGGTTGCGGGAAATTCATGGTCGTGAAGCGGGTAACGCTCCATCAGTGGATTTAGAAAAAGAGCGCAAGTGCGGGGAATTGATACGCACTTTAATTGATCGCGGCTGGGTTAGTGCCGTTCACGATGTGTCTGACGGAGGGATCGCTGTGGCCTTCGCGGAAATGGCGTTAGCAGGCGGTATTGGAGGTTCGCTATCGGCGGACGATTACACTCACACTCTCTCCGCACAAATGTTCGGGGAAGATCAAGGGCGGTATTTGATTACCATTCCCGATGATTGCGAAATTCCAAACTATCCCGCCAATAATTACCCAAAAAGAGGCCATGAAATTAGCGCAATGTTCGCTGAGTCGGATATCCACTGCGTTAGTATCGGATATACCGGAGGCGATGCAATTGAGTTTATGGTGACCAAACGACTGGGAGAAAAACCGAAATTGGATTCGGCAACGAATGAAGCGCTGATGGAGGAAATCTCTCAGCAGAAAAGTGTTTTTAAGTCTCAATCTGTCCCCCTCATCGACCTCCGCACCGCGCATGAGAGCTTCTTCAAAAACTGGATGGAAAGCTGAAGGCAACAGCGGCGGTGGGCTATTCAGTACACCGTTAATGCTGAGCCTGTCGAGCCGAAGGCCACCGCAGGTGAAGCACGTCCGTCAGACATAAACGGAAGTCGAAACCTTAGGGCGTCCTTCGACAGGCTCAGGACTAGCGGTTTATTAGAGTGGTTAGAGTTTAAGCTGCAACTGGCGCCAGCAAATCATAGGGATCAACGCCAGCGTTCCGCATTTCCTCATGCGCGCGGCGGTACAACACCGGCTCCGAAATCCCCATCCGCTTGCGTGCATCGTCTAAAGGCTCACGCAGCAAAGCGACGATATCTTCATGCACGATGTTCTTTGCGGCCTTACCGATACGCTGTCCTTCACGCACCGCAGACATAATCGCTGCCTTCGGCGCAACGCGGCGTTTCAGTTCAAAGCCGCCAGCATAGGCGATAAAGCCGACACCCAAATTGCGGCTTTGCGCGTAGGTAAACGCCAGCACGCACTGTTCGCCCAGCGCATCGCGGCCATAGCCGGTTAGAATATGGTGCAAATCATGCGTGTCGCGCAGCCGGTCGCCATACCGATCAATGCCGTCGTTAAACCGTTTTCCGCTAGTTTCAAATCGCGCATATTCCGCCTCCAACCCAGCGGCGGACAAGCCTTCGCGTTCCATAAAATCAACATAGGCACGGCCCACGGTGCCAGCGGGCAGCTTCTTAAGCGTGTCGTGATCGTCGAGAATATCGATCAGCCGCTGGTTCGTTCCCAAAATCCGTTGGCCCTTATCACTGAACCAAAACTTCTTGGCGACTTTGCGAAACTGTTTGCCACGCAGCGCTGCGATGATGTGGAACACCTGCTCAGTGTCTTCCTTATCCGCGATCAGCTTGCGGAAATGATACCATGCTTTCAGCGGTCGGAACTCGCTGCCCGGGCGTTCGGGGTGATGAAAGGGGATGGATGCTGTCGTCATGGGAGATACCTTTTAACCCTCAATGGCTTTCGTATTTCTTACCTACACTAATGTTAATAACGCATTGATCGAGTCGGAGCAACAGATTTTTTCGAGCCACACTCAGCTGGCAATCGAGCCTAGACCGGACCCCCGCTTAGCTGTAGCGTCGTCCTGATTCAGGGGATTGAGACTATGAGCCAAGCCATTAGCCAAACACGCGTTATCAGCTTGGACGCACTGCGCGGTTTTGCAGTCATGGGCATCTTGGCGATGAATATCATCGGCTTTGCGATGCCAGAATGGGCTTATGTCTCACCGGGGACCTTTGGTGGTGAGACACTGGCTGACCGGATCAGTTGGTTACTTTCATTCATATTCATTGATGGCAAAATGCGCGGGCTGTTCTCGCTGCTCTTTGGCGCCAGCATGATGCTGATTATCGAGCGGGCAGAGGCAAAGCAGCAAAGCGCTGCGCGGACGCATTATGCGCGGATGTTTTGGCTGGCGCTATTTGGCCTCGCGCATTATTTTTTGCTGTGGTTTGGCGATATCCTTTTCACTTATGCTGTCATCGGCTGCCTCGCTTTCCTGATGCATCATTGGGAGCCAAAGCGGCTGATTAAATGGGCGCTCATCGTTTATGGTTTGGGCGTTGTAGTATGGGGTGTGCAATTCGGTGGGCTGCAGGTTCTGCAATGGATGGCAGCGCAACCCGGGGCTGATCCCGATATCGTGCGCAGCTTTCGCGAAGTGATGGCGAGCGGCGAGTTTGATACGGATGTCACGCAGGAATTGGCGTTGCTCCGCGGTGATTGGGTCGGTATTTTTGCCGATAAAATAACAGACTGGTACGAGCCGCTTCTAGCCCCGTTACAGTCGATAACGGAGACTTTGCCGCTGATGATGATGGGCATGGCGATGAAGAAGAACGGCTTTTTAACGGGCGATTGGACACAGGGTGATTATCGCATCTGGATCAACCGCCTGCTTCCAGTCGGTCTCATTGTGTCTACAGTGCTGGGAGCATTGGCGTGGCTCGGCGGCTTTAACCCCGTCTTTATGCTCGCCAATTTTTTTGCATGGAGCGCAATACCAAGGTTGATGCTGACAATATCCTATGCCGCGCTGTTAATCCTGTGGATTAAGCGCCTGTCCGGCAGTGCTTTTCTGGATCGCGCTGCTGCTGCCGGGCGAGCCGCATTCACCAATTATCTTGGCACCAGCATCGTCATGACCACGTTATTCTATGGCTATGGTTTTGGCTTGTTCGGATATGTCAGTCGTCCCGCGTTGTGGTTGTTTGTGCTAGGCGCTTGGGCGGTGATGCTGTTGTGGTCAAAGCCTTGGTTGGAGCGGTTCCACTACGGTCCGTTCGAATGGCTGTGGCGCAGTCTGGCGCGGATGGAGATGCAGCCGATGCGGCGAGGTTAGCCCATAGCGTTGTCGCAAATATATTCAGTCGCGCATCAACGCGTGTCAAAGAACAGCGTTACCGGTAATAGGATGTTTCCTATTTGTCAAGATTGCGTACCAATCACCGCTGACATTGGCAGCGGTCCGTAGATATGCGGGAACAAAGCGCCGCCGCGAGAGACTTCCCATTTCACGGTCTCGCCCAGCAGTGCCAGATCAACCGCGGCAATCACCAGCCCGTTTTGCCCGGTAAAATGCTTAGTGAGCGTTTCGGCCAACTGATCGGCGGCAGATAAATGGATGTAGCCATCGGCCAAATCCACCGGCGCGCCGTGAAAAACCCCATCCGTCTCAAACTGCATCCATTGATCGGCGGTCATGATTTTGTAAGCGGTGGCGGGGTGAGCCAAATTCATGTAATCCCAATGCCAGGCGCTGGCAGTTTTTTGCGGTCCATCAGCTTGAATTCAATCGGTGTCGATTTGGTGACAAGCTTGACTTCGCCAACCTTAAAATCCACCGCGATTTTTACCGAACCGCCACCAATCTCGGTCAGATGCGCGTCCATTATCGTCACCTCAAGCGCGTCAAACTCGGCCTTGATCGCGATGGTCATGCCGATCGATGGGCTGGAAATTCCCGCCGCAGAAAGTGCCAGTTCGGGGCTATAGGTCAGCTCTTGTTTGAAACTGCCTAGCTTTACAAATTCCGGCTTTCCAGGCGCGTGCTTGGTCTGATCCTTATACGCATTGAAAACCGGCGAATTGGCCCAGCCTTGCGCGAACGCCGCCAATAAATCCTTGGCTTTCAATTGCTCCGAAATCGCATTGGCAATTTTCGCTCCGCCCAGCGCCGATAGCGCTTTGGCCCATTTGGCATTGCCCTTGTCCCCTGTTGCTTCCAGCTGCGCGCGCGCGGCCACGGCTGCTTCGTCAAAGCTTTCCGGCGGGATCATCTGTTCGATATCAAGTTCGAGGCGGTCGTTCATGGGCGATAATTCCTAGGCAAGTATGCGGAAATTGTCTGGCGTGGAGGCCGAAAATCCGGGGATGACGACATCAAAGCTGACCTCTGGCTTCGACAAAGACGGGTTGCTGACCATCCGCGATTCTCCATCGGCAATGTTGCAATCCATAGAAACTTTGGGCGTGAGTAAGAACTTTGCGGCGGTTCCTGCAGCAGCCAATGCGGCAACGGCGGCGGCGATCATCCAATAGAGATTATTGGCGGGTGCGGCGGGCTCCTCGACTGGCGTCATTGTTGCCGCTGTGGCAACGGGCGTCTCGGGCTGAACAACTTCAGCGACCTGCGCTGGTTCGGGCAAAGGAACTTCCGCTGCGACTTCGGGTTCAAACATCGGCTCAGTAACAACCGCTGCGGCCGCAACAGGAGCCGCAATTTTGCGCGCCGCTGGTTTGCGGGCGACAGGCTGTGGCTTTGGCTTCGCCGCTACGGTCACTTTCCTCCGGGGCGTACTGCGCGGCAATTCTTGCATCACAGGCGGATTGCGGACGTAGATGATCTCTTGCTTGGGTTGCTCAATCGGCGCTGTGGCAACATCTGTGGGCTGCACTACCGGCTTTTTCTTCTTTTTCTTAAAAATGCCGCCAATGGCTTTGGCCGCGTCGCCGACATCCACCTGAACGCCAACACCGCCGCCACCGCCACTGCTGCCTGATCGAGGCTGGGGCGCTTGGCAATTCGGGTTAGTGGCCGAACACTGCGCCTGCGCAGCTCCGCTCTGTATGCCTAGCACCGCGAGCAGCAATGCCGCTGCAAAACTCTTGCCAATATGTGTCATAACCCCGCCCCAAAAAGCACCCTGTGCCTTCAGTCGCACTAAACAGCCAATAGGTTCATTGGGCAAGGCAATTTTATGGGGTGCGGGTTAAACAGGCTTCTTCGCGTCAGTCTTCGCCCCAGACTTTGACTTGGCCTTATGCGCTGCGATGTCAGCATCGATGTTGTCGATCCGCATCCGTTCGGGCGAATCCTTGGGTAAGCCTTTAAGCCGCGCAGACGCCCACAGGCTGCGGCGTTCGGATTCGAGTGATTTGAGATAAAGATCAGCCATAAGGAGGTGGCATAGCGAGATTGCGTGGTGCGCGATAGGGGGGCTGATGTCATCAGCATGGCTGCAAACCTGCGCCGGCCCATTTATGGATTTATACTCTATTGGGGTATCGTCCGCCTCATCGACTTCGTCCGTATCCCGATCATCGCCCGCATCCTCAAAATCGGCGGATTCTTCAGTAAGTAGAAGCGCAGCCCGTACACTATCCCGCGCCTCCATGTCGCTGCGTGGCAAGGCATGGTCAAAAAACAACGACCAAAGCTCTTGCGCGCACACCCCATCGTCGATCAATTGCAGATACCAGTCAAACCGCGTTGCGACCGCCATCACCTCGGGCAGCGCAGTTGCCGGGTTGATCCGGTCGAGCAGCGTCAGCGATAATTTGGTATTTTGGCGTATGTAGGTGGTCACGCCCTCTTCACGAACCCAGCGCGATTCCTCACCCTTGATCGCCGCGGTCATCAACCGGTCAGAAACCACCCGCCGCGCAATCAGCAACGCGGCCTCCCACCCCAGATTAAAGGCATAGCCGCGCGCGGTGCGGCGCAGGGCATAGCCGCCACTTAACGATTTGCCGACAGTGCGCGCCGCATCGGCAACCACGCCATGATCGGCCAAATGCGAAAGGAAAGCCGCCTGCCGCCCCGCACTCCAGCCATCGGCGCGGCTTTCATAGCGCAGATAGGCAGCGGCTGGCAGAATTGCGTCGGTGTCATGGCTCAACGGGGAGGATGATGGGGGGAGGTTGGCGGTGTTCATAGTGCTGTCCTTTACGAAAAGCACGATTATAACCTATATGGTTATCTGTAGGACAGCAGGGATTCAGTAACCGCGATACGGTTCGCATGCGATGCCATCGCTGTCGCCGTCCATGCCCTCACGATATCCCGGATCACCACGATAAAGCGGGGCTTTGCCCTGCGCGCGCACTTCGTTGCATCCGGCGTAATAGACGGATCGTTCGACTTGCTGCGCAGCCACAGCCTCAACCGCTGCCACCGCCTTTTCCTCCTGCGTCATCGGGGGCAGATTATAGACGCCAAAGGCCGTCAATACGACCAACGGAGCAGCGGTTTTCAGGAAGGAGTCGCGGGCCATTGCGACGGTATGGCGCGGAGGTGGTTAAGGGGAGGTTGAAGCCGAGCAAAACGGGGACATGGTATTGGGCGTCACCGGCTTTGCGGCGACCCACTGAAATTCCGTTTTCTTCTTTTAACGCAAAGGCCGCAAAGATTTTTAAGAGGTTTGCGGACGGACGGGACGCTTGCGTTTTAAGATGACCTCTTAAAAATCTTCGCGTGTTGACGCTCCGCGTCGCCTGCGGCCCTGCGTGAAATGGATTTGTTGGGGTGAGGGAATTTGGGGATTGTTGCACCTGTCGAGCCGTAGGCGACCGCAGGTCAACGGTTGCGTATCCCAAAATTAAGCTGCTTTCCTAGGCCGTCCGCCCTTCGCTCCATTCGTCCGTGCGGCGGCGGCTTTGGCGGGGGAAGTGGTTTTGCCAGCTTTGCTCGCCAGCCATTTGGCGGTGCCGAAAACACCATTGAGCAAGCCGGGCACAGTGAAATCGGCATCAAGGCTTTCCCAGTGTAGGCCATAGCCGGCACCCAAAACCTCTACCTCGGCAAATTGTTCAGGTGTGCCATGTTCCATGCCTTGCAGATATTGAGGGAAGAAAGCGAACGTTGAACCGTTAGTTAAATCGACCACGATCCTTCCTGATACGGCGTCGTAACGCGCGGCAACGGCATGGGGAGTGGTTTCGCGATATCGGCGGCCACGCTCAATCGCAGCTTCATATTCGCGTTCACTGATCCATGTTTCGTCGCTCTTGAACTCAGCCATGAATTTCCCTCCACTTTGCCACTAACATCGCCTGTTGCTCACTCACGAGCTGAACCGCTTTGCGCAGATCACTGGCCCGCATGGCAAAGGCACGGATGACATAAGGATGCCCGTCCTGCGCCAGCAACCCGATCTTCGCTTCGGCTCCACTTGCGTAAACATGGACATGCGGCGGTTCATGATCGTCAAGATAGATCACCAGCCGAAAACCATCCTGCCGATGCACCGTTACCATTTCAGGTAGTGACCCATATGGATGGGTTTTTCAAGGGTGGAGAGCAGTGGGGCATGTTTGGATGATATGTTTACTATATGTTCCAGTCAAGCCGGAAGGGTGAATAAAGGGATAGTCGCACCCCCATTGTGACAGCGCACGACAGTGTGGTTTCGTTTCACGCGGGGCCGCAGGCGACGCGGAGCGCCAACACGCAAAGATTTTTAAGAGGTTTGCGGACGGACGGGACGCTTGCGTTTTAAGATGACCTCTTAAAAATCTTCGCGGTCTTTGCGTGAAACGAATTTGATAGAGCGACGGAATTAGGGGGTTATTGCACCTGTCACCGTAATTCCGCTAATTAAGTGCATTGTCACCGTAATTTACCGTAATTTTGTCACCGTAATTTCCTGTCACCGTAATTTGTCTCTGAAACCCCCTGTAATCAAACGTTATATTAATGTGGCATTTATTGCGTGCGACATCCTGTGCTCGACATCATGAACTAAATCATCATATTGCTCTGTTATATTGAGATATTCGATAGGAGATTTGTTTGACCCTTGGCATCTTGTGTAAAGATGCAACGAAAGTGCCGTGGGGGTCATATTAACTGCAGTATTATTTAGCTGAAATCCGCCGTCATTACGAAGCAATCCTAGCTCTCTGAGGTGGTCAAGCTGCACATCTGCATCATCTAAATTTTGTGTACCGAGAGCTTCCAATGCATCTATATAAGAAACTCTAAGGCTGCCGGTCATTATGAATCCGGACTCGGACGTAAATTTAGAAACTTTTTGACAGATAATGTTGAGTAATTTGACCTGAGACGGCGACAGCTGGCTCAAAATTTGAATGAAAACTAGGTTTCTTTGGTCGTTGCCTGTTTCTGTGCATGCACTTGCTAGCAGTCCCGCCCAGTACGTCTGCACCGTTGAATCATCTTCCCAAGAACCAAGTTCAAATATTTTCCCGACTATTTTAGGGTGCGCATGGGCGAGGCGAGATTCGTCATTTTGATCCAATATCGCTTGAGTAGCACTTGCAATTGCTGTGGCATTAACCGAACGCCAAGCGTGAACTTTGTCTCGAAAAAAAAGCCCCAATTCTTCTGCGGCGGGTAAGCAAATTTTCGATAACAAGGCCCCAATTCCATCGACGGCACCTTTTGTTACAACCAACGCAGAATCAGCTAAACCTTTCACGCCGAGAAGGTCGACACTTTTACTTGATACTTCGTCAGACATCTACTCCGCCGCAACTCCAGCCTGCTCAAACATATCCACGCCGTCATTTTCCGCCGCTGGCTCAATGCCGATGATCTTTTTCTTCTTGCGGTCAAAGCTATCCCAGACTTCGCCCCAATTGCCGCGCGTTGATGCTTTGGAATACTCGGTTGCGCGGGTTTCGAAGAAGTTGGCGTGTTCCACACCGTTCAACAAGGGCGCGAGCCAGGGCAGGGGGTGGTCCTCGACCATATAGATGGCGGGCAGGCCCAGCTGGCCCAGACGCCAATCGGCGATGTAGCGGATATAGCGTTTGATTTCCTTGGCGGTCATGCCGGGCACAGGGCCCATTTCGAACGCCAGATCGATAAAGCTATCCTCCAGCCGCACGACTTTTTGGCAGCAATCGATGATGTCTTCTTTGACCGCCTTGGTCAGGCAATCGCGTTCGGCGCAGAATGCGTGGAACAGCTTGGTGATGCCTTCGCAGTGCAGGCTTTCGTCGCGGATCGACCAAGTGACGATCTGCCCCATGCCCTTCATCTTGTTAAAGCGCGGGAAGTTCATCAGCATTGCGAACGACGCGAACAGTTGCAGCCCCTCGGTAAAGCCGCCGAACATCGCCAGCGTGCGCGCAATGTCTTCGTCGGTGTCGACGCCGAACTGGTGGATATAATCGACCTTTGCCGCCATTTCCTCATATTCAAGGAACGCGCTATATTCGGACTCTGGCATCCCAATCGTGTCAAGCAAATGGCTGTACGCGGCGATGTGCACCGTCTCCATATTGGAGAAGCTGGTGAGCATCATCTTGATCTCGGTCGGTTTGAACACGCGGCCATAATGTTCGTGGTAGCAATTCTGCACCTCGATATCGGCCTGCGTGAAAAAGCGGAAGATTTGCGTCAGCAGGTTGCGTTCATGCTC
>JANMGR010000059.1:0-3549 GCA_031374785.1 Sphingomonadales bacterium
GATCGGACTGGCTATGATTAACGCAACCGGCAACAGGATGATGCGCGAGATCCAGCGCCAATCGCGGCTTGCGGGTGATGTCGCGAACTCGCAAGTGCAGATATCTACAGGCAAACGCATTCAACGCGCCTCTGACGATCCAGTGGCTGCGGCGCGCGTTGGCAATATCCGAACAAGCCAAGCCGATAATGCAGCATGGGCCCGCAATGTCAGTCTGGGAACGGCTTTGATTGATCAAGCCGATACGGCGTTGGCATCTGTATCCACCCTTTTGGCGCGGGCACAAGAGCTGACACTTGCCGCCTCAAACCCGACGGCCAATGCCAACGACCGCGCCACACTCGCTATCGAAATGACCGCGATTGCAGACGAGATTGATGTGCTTTCCGCGAGCGAGTCTTCGCTGGGCGGCCCGTTATTTTCAACCGCTGCGCCTATGGCTATGCGCTTTGATAACGACACCGTTTTTGCGCCTGTAGCGTCAAGATCCGCTGCCTTCGAAGTCGCGGGCACGTCAATCACACAGCAACTTCGAGCTGCGAGCACCGCCATTGCAGCGGGGAACGCGCCGCAAATCGTTACGGCGTTGACCGATGCAAAGGCGGCAATCGACCATGTTGCCAACTTCCACGCCGAGATTGGCATCAACGCCGGACGGCTAGAACGATTGCGCGATACGCAAGCCGGAAAAGGCATTTCATTAGCAGCTGAGCGCTCAACGCTGGAGGATACTGACCTCAGTTCGGCTATCGCCAAGCTTAACAGCCAGACGATAACACTAGAGGCCGCACAGGCCGCCTTTGCCCGTATCAACCGCCGGACTTTAATTGATATTCTGGCTTAATCTGGCGCAAAGTTAGCTAGCCGCTGTCGTTAAACTCAATAGCAGCTTATCGGCTGCGACGCATTACCAACCCGGAGTATTTCGCGCATGTTTCCGATCATCGGCATAATTGTCCTGATCCTGATGGTCTTTGGCGGCTTTGCGCTGACCGGTGGCAATCTGGGTCCGGTGATGCACGCGCTGCCGCATGAAATGCTGATCATCGGCGGTGCTGGCATCGGATCGTTGATTATCGGCAATTCGGGTAAAGAGTTAAAAGCGCTTGGCGCTGGTCTGGGCAAAGTCTTCAAAGGGCCGCAGTTCAACAAGCAGGACTATCTCGATTGCATTTTCCTCGTGTCAAAACTGATGAAAATGCTGCGCACCGATGGGCCAGTTGCGGTTGAACCGCACATCGAAAACCCGGCTGAGTCGGCCTTGTTCACCGAATATCCCAAATTGTTGAAGGACCAAACGTTGGTTCATTTGATCTGCGACACGTTGCGGCTTGTCGTTGTCTCATCGGGTACGCTTGATCCGCATGCGGTCGAGGAAGTCATGGATAACAGCATCAAAAATCATCATCATCATACCGCAAAGCCGGCTGAAGGACTTCAAGGGCTTGCCGACGCGTTGCCTGCATTGGGTATCGTCGCGGCGGTTCTTGGCGTGGTGAAAACGATGGGGTCGATTGATAAACCGCCAGAAGTTTTGGGCGGAATGATCGGTTCGGCATTGGTCGGCACATTTCTAGGCGTGTTGCTGGCTTACGGGCTTGTCGGGCCGTTTGCCAATCGCGCCAAGCAGATCATCGAAAGCGATGCCGCGATCTATCAGACCGTCAAACAAATCATCGTCGCCTCGCTGCATGGCCATCCGCAGCCTTTAGTGATCGAGGCCGCGCGGTCGGGGATCGAACATTCAAACCAGCCAAGCTTTGCCGAAGTGTTTGACGGGATGAGAGGCCGCTGATGGCCGCTAAGTCCGCCGAACCGGTTCGCCCGATTATTGTCAAAAAGATTATCGTTGAGGCGCATGCGGGGCATCATGGCGGCGCGTGGAAAGTTGCCTATGCCGATTTCGTAACCGCGATGATGGCGTTCTTTTTGCTGATGTGGTTGCTTGGCGCGACCACCGAAAAGCAGCGTAAAGCGCTCGCCGATTATTTCGCGCCGACATTGGTGCAAACCAAACAGGAAAGCGCCGGGTCGAATGGATTCTTTGGCGGCGATTCGATTACTTCGGTCGACAATTATCCCAACCGCGCCGGACAGACGGGAACCAAGAGTATCACAATCCCGCGCGATGCAACTGGCGGACCGAAAGAAGCATCGGGGATCGACAAGCAGCGGCAGAAATTCCAGCAGCTACAAAAAACACTCGAACAGCGATTAAAGGCGAGCAAGGAACTGAAGCGTTTTGCCAAAAATGTGCGCTTTACCGATACGCGTCAAGGGTTGCGGATCGATCTGGTCGATGAAGCAGACTTTACGATGTTTGTTTCCGGCACCGACAAAATGACGCCGGATGCGATAAATCTGATGGCGCAAGTCGCGGCCTTGATTTCCGAAACGGGCAACGGTCTCATCATTCGCGGGCATACCGATGCGATGCAATACGCGCGCGATAAGGCGATGAACAATTGGCAGTTGTCGGCTAATCGGGCCGAAGCAACGCGGGCATTTTTGACAACGCGGGGAATTGCGGGCGACCGATTTATGCGGATCGAAGGCGTTGCGGATCGCGAGCCTTATATTCCGGGCGATGCGTATGATCCGCGAAATCGGCGGATGTCGATTACTTTGGGATGGGATCGGCGGTGAAGATTTCCTCCATTTCGGCGGCGATTTTGCTTATCGTTGCGCATATCGAACAGCTTTGCTCCGAAATGGATATAATACAGTTATTTCAATAGTTTATATCGCATCCGATAATGTCTTGTTAACCATTTCCGTCAATCTTCTGGCCATCAAGCGGCGCATTTTCGCCGCGGATGAACAGGGGCGAATATGGACCAAGCAAGCGCAACAAAAAGCCACATGCCGTCAACAGGCGAATTGATTGTCGGCGATAGCGAAGCGACCACCCGGCTGCGCGCGATGATAAAGCGGGTCGCGGATTCAGATGTCTCGGTTCTGCTATCGGGGCCATCGGGATCGGGCAAAGAACTGGTGGCGCAAGCGATCCATCTCGCAAGCCAGCGTTCTGCGCGCGGATTTGTCGCGGTGAATTGCGGCGCGATCCCCAATGAGCTGATCGAATCCGAATTGTTCGGCCATGAAAAAGGATCGTTCACCGGCGCACATGCTCGGCGTATCGGCCATTTTGAAACGGCCGATAAAGGCACGTTGTTCCTCGACGAAATCGGCGACATGCGCTTTGACATGCAAGTCAAATTGCTGCGCGTGTTGGAGGATCGCAAGGTCACCCGCGTCGGTGCATCGACCGCAACGCCTGTCGATTTGCGCATCATCTCTGCGACGCATCAGGATATTGATGATGCCATGGCCAATGGCCGGTTCCGCGAAGACCTATTCTTTCGGCTCGGCGTATTGATCCTGCGCGTACCTGATCTTGCCAGCCGCACCGACGACATTCCGGCGTTGATTGCGCATTTCCAAAAGGGCAAACGTGCTGGAACCGTCGCGCGCTTTGACGATAGCGGAATCGCTCGGCTGCAAGCGCATAGTTGGCCCGGCAATGTCCGCGAACTGCGTAACTTTGTC
>JANMGR010000068.1:0-7138 GCA_031374785.1 Sphingomonadales bacterium
GGTTGTCGCGTCCAAGTGGGCAAACGAAGCAGCAGGAGCCGGGTCGGTCAAATCATCTGCGGGAACGTAGATGGCTTGAACTGACGTAATCGAACCCTTGTTGGTCGATGTAATACGTTCCTGCAACTGACCCATGTCGGTTGCCAGAGTAGGCTGATAACCCACAGCCGAAGGAATACGACCCAGAAGTGCGGACACTTCGGAACCGGCTTGCGTAAAGCGGAAGATGTTATCGACGAAGAACAGAACGTCCTGACCCTCAACATCGCGGAAATACTCGGCAATGGTCAGGCCGGACAAAGCCACACGAGCGCGCGCACCCGGAGGTTCGTTCATCTGGCCAAAGACCAAGGCAACCTTGGAACCTTCAGGCGTCGGGTTGCCGTCCTTGTCCTTGGCGATAACGCCAGCGTCGAGGAATTCGTGATAAAGGTCGTTACCTTCGCGGGTGCGTTCACCGACGCCAGCGAAAACCGATGTGCCGCCATGACCCTTTGCGATGTTGTTGATCAGCTCTTGAATCAAAACCGTCTTGCCAACGCCTGCGCCGCCGAACAGACCAATCTTGCCGCCCTTTGCATACGGTGCGAGCAAATCGATGACTTTAATGCCGGTGACGAGGACTTCGGTTTCGGTTGACTGGTCAACGAACAAAGGCGCCTCTGCGTGGATCGGGGCGCGCAGGTCGGTCTTGACCGGGCCCTGTTCGTCGATGGGCTCGCCCACAACGTTCAGGATGCGTCCCAAGGTTGCAGGACCAACAGGCACAGAAATCTGCGCGCCGGTGGCACGCACTGGCTGGCCACGGGTCAGACCGTCGGTCGAATCCATCGCGATGGTGCGAACGGTATTTTCACCCAAATGCTGCGCAACTTCGAGGACAAGGCGGTTGCCGTTGTTATCGGTTTCCAGCGCGGACAAAATGGCGGGCAGAACGCCTGTAAAGCTAACGTCAACGACAGCGCCGATGACTTGCGAAACGCGGCCAGTTGCACCAGCGACGTTCAGCTTTGTTGCGCCGGATGCGTTTGCATTGGCTTTAGGAGCAGCGGCTTTCTTTGGAGCAGCTTTGGCCGCCGGAGCCTTAGCGGTAGCGACAGGTTTTGCAGCAGCTTTTGGTGCAGCAGTTTTTTTTGGGGCGGTTGCCATTTTTTCGTTCCTTGCCTTCGTTCCAGTAAGCCAATTACTGATATTGGCATTCTTGTTTCGGTTCGTCCCAACGGCCACCGCTGTCGAGACACTTGTCAATTTGTAACCACTCGCTGTTCCAAAGCCAGACCAACGAAATAACTATAAGAGCCAACCCCACAAGGCAGCCCCACTTTTTCATCTAGAGCGCCTCCGCCCCAGAAATAATTTCAACCAACTCCGTCGTAATCGCGGCCTGACGGGTGCGGTTGTACAGCACAGTCAAGCGGTTGATCATGTCGCCCGCGTTGCGTGTCGCATTGTCCATCGCGGTCATTTTGGACCCCTGTTCGGACGCTGCGTTTTCGCGGTTGGCGCGGAGCAGTTGCACAGCGACGTTGCGCGGCAACAGGTCAGCGAGGATTTCTTCCTCATCAGGCTCGTACTCGACGGATGCCGATGCACTGACAGGTGCGTTGTCGTTCGACAAAGCCACCGGCATCAACTGCAACTCGGTGGGTTCTTGGGTAAGGACCGAGACGAATTTGTTGAAAAACAGATGCGCGACGTCGAACTCACCAGCTTCGAAACGAGCGGTCAGATCCGCACCCCATTCTTGCACTTGTGCAAACGTCAGCTTGCCCAGATCGCCGGGTTCGATTTCGCGGATGATGTCGCTGCGGTATGTGCGGGCCAGCTGGTCTTTGCCCTTTTTACCGATGGTATAGAATTTCACTGTCTTGCCAGCGGCCTTCAATTCCTCGGCGCGTTTGCGGGCCAGACGGACGATGTTGGTGTTGAACGCCCCTGCAAGCCCTTTGTCGCTGGTGGCGACAACGAACAGATGGACATCGTCTTTGCCAGTGCCAGCAAGCAGCTTTGGCGATTGCGGGCCAACAGAGACCTTGGAGGCAATCGATGAAACCACCGCTTCCAAGCGTTCGGCATAGGGACGTGAAGCCACCGCTGCGTCCTGCGCCCGGCGCAGTTTCGCAGCAGCGACCATCTTCATCGCTTTTGTGATCTTCTGGGTCGATTTGACCGAGTTGATCCGCATTTTGAGGGCCTTAAGAGACGCCATTTATTCTTCCTGTCGTCACCCCCGCGAAGGCGGGGGTCTCTGGAGGTTTACTCTACACTGCCTGCGGTCCCCGCCTGCGCGGGGACGACGGGGAAATTACGCGAAGGTTTTCGTGAACTTGTCGAGAGCCGCAACCAGCGCTTTTTTGCTGTCGTCGCTGAAATCGCGGCTGTCGCGGATGCCCTTTAGGATGTCGGCATGGTTGGCGCGCAGATCGGCGAGCATGCTTTCTTCGTAACGGGTCACGTCAGTCACCGGGATGCCATCGAGATAGCCGTTAGTGCCAGCAAAGATCGACGCGGTCTGTTCTTCGAACGGCAGCGGGCTGTATTGCTTTTGCTTCAACAGCTCAGTCAAACGCGCGCCGCGGTTGAGCAGCTTTTGTGTCGAGGCATCAAGGTCGGAACCGAACTGCGCAAACGCCGCCATTTCGCGGTATTGTGCCAGTTCCAGCTTAATCGAGCCAGAGACCTTCTTCATCGCTTTGGTTTGCGCCGCAGAACCCACACGCGACACCGACAGACCGACGTTAATCGCAGGACGGATGCCCTGATAGAACAGGTCGGTTTCCAAGAAGATCTGACCATCGGTGATCGAAATCACGTTGGTTGGGATGTACGCCGAAACGTCGCCCGCCTGTGTTTCGATGATTGGCAGCGCGGTCAATGAACCACCGCCATTGGCATCGGACATTTTTGCGGCGCGTTCCAGCAAACGACTGTGCAGATAGAAAACGTCACCGGGATAGGCTTCGCGGCCCGGAGGACGACGCAACAACAACGACATCTGGCGGTAAGCCACGGCCTGTTTCGACAAATCGTCAAACACGATGACGGCGTGCATGCCATTGTCGCGGAAATACTCGCCCATGGTCACACCGGTATACGGCGCGAGATATTGCAGCGGTGCAGGTTCTGATGCCGTCGCGGCGATAACGATGGAATATTCCATCGCGCCTTGTTCTTCCAATGCGCGGACGATCTGGGCCACAGTCGAACGTTTTTGGCCGACAGCGACATAGATGCAATACAGCTTCTTGGACTCGTCCTTGCCCTTGTTCGCTTCCTTCTGGTTGATGAAGGTGTCGATGGCGACAGCGGTTTTGCCCGTCTGACGGTCACCAATGATCAGTTCGCGCTGACCACGACCAACAGGCACAAGTGCGTCGAGTGCTTTCAGGCCGGTTTGCACAGGCTCGTTCACCGAAGTGCGCGGGATGATGCCAGGGGCCTTCACTTCAACGCGTCCGCGCTGTGTGGTTTTCAGCGGGCCCTTGCCGTCGATTGGATTGCCAAGGCCGTCAACAACGCGACCAAGCAGTTCCTTACCGATGGGAACGTCAACGATCGTGCCGGTGCGCTTTACAACGTCGCCTTCTTTAATCTCGGCGTCAGAGCCAAAGATAACCGCGCCGACATTGTCCGCTTCAAGGTTCAGCGCCATGCCTTTAATGCCATTGGCAAATTCGATCATCTCGCCAGCCTGAACATTGTCGAGGCCGTGGATACGGGCGATACCGTCACCAACGGACAACACAGTGCCGACTTCCGAAACTTTCGCTTCGGTGCCGAAATTGGCGATCTGGTCCTTAATGACCTTTGAAATTTCTGCGGCGCGGATATCCATTTTTGCTACTCAGCCTTTCATCGCTGTCGCGAGGGTGTTCAAACGGGTTTTGATCGAGTTGTCGATCAGGGTGCTTCCGATCCGGACGGTCAGGCCGCCGAGGATCGAGGGATCAATTTTGGCGTTGATGGCGACATCACGACCGACGCGCGCTTTCAACTTGGCGGCAATCGCTTTGGTCTGTGCGGCGCTTAACGCGTGTGCCGAGGTAACATCAGCGGTTATTTCGCCCCGGTCAGCAGCGGCCAGCGCAGCGAATGCTTTGGCAACAGCGCCGGTTTCGGCAAGGCGGCGATTGTCGGCAAGAACGCCCAAAGTTTTGGCGGTCAGCGCATCCAGCTTCATCGCCTTGGCGATTGCAGCGACAGCCTTTTTGGCATCATCGCGCGATACCGATGCGTTGGTCGTCAGTGCTGCAAAATCGGCCGAATCGGTCAGCGCCTTTTGCACAGCGCCAAGGCTCGCCTCGACAGCGGAAACCGCTTTCGATTCGCGCGCAAGTTCAAACAAGGCGGTGGCATAGCGTCCGGCAAGGCTGGCCTGCACATTAGCTTGATTGCCGCTGGAATTATCCACGCGTTTGGGTCCTTAAAACAGACTGGATTGTGTGTGTGACGAATGCCGCCGAAACACGAGGTTCCTGCAAAGTCGAGGCGCGCCTAGCAGGGCTTTTGCTGCGATGCAAGATAGGAGTCGGCGCCAGATTGGCCACCACTACAGAAGTCACAAATCTACCCCCCCCCCGTTCGGGCTGAGCCTGTCGAAGCCTTCTTCTTTTTTCTTAAACATGCGAGCAACAAATAACATCCTTAGACAGGCACAGAACAATCAAATGGAGGTATTTCAGCTTTGAAGAATCAATACGACATCATAAGAATGTCAAATGGCGTTTTGGACTTATATGCTACATTGCCGGGACCGAACATTCTATGTCGGTCATACTGACAATTTGGAAAGGCGCATTAGCGAGCATGGAAGTGGCTTAATTGAAGGTTACACGCAAACCCGACTGCCTGTGAAATTGGTTTGGTCGGAATATTTTGATACACGTTTGGATGCGTTGGAAATCGAGCGCAAGGTGAAGGGCTGGTCTAAAGCGAAGAAGCTCGCTTTGATAAGAGGAGATTGGAATTTGATTCAAACGTTGTCCCGCAATGCCAAACTCAGGGCTGAGGAAGAGAAATAGCATCAACCCACCGAACCCGTTTGGGCTGAGCCTGTCGAAGCCTTCTCCTTTTTCTGCAAACGTAGCAAAAAACAAAAAGGCCCTTCGACAGGCTCAGGGCAAACGGGCTTTGAAGAAGCGTTGAGGATTAGAGTCTATGGGCGAAATGATCAGTATGAAAATGTCCGACGGCGCGGAGATTGCGGTTTATCACGCCGACCCCGTGGCAGAGCGCAAAGGCGGGCTTGTGCTGATCCAGGAAATCTTTGGAGTGACCGATCATATCCGCGAACTGTGCGATGAATATGCAGCCGACGGTTATGAAGTCCTGGCCCCTGCCTTGTTTGACCGCGAGCATCCCGGGTTTGAATGCGACTATACCGGGCCAGATTTTGACCGCGCGGTGGAGCTGGCGCGCAAGATTCACCCGTTTGAATTATCGCTGGCCGATGCGCAGACCTGCATCGATGCGCTGAAAGCAAAAGGCCCCGTGTTCATGACCGGCTATTGCTATGGCGGGTCGGTGACATGGCGGATGGCGCAAATCAGCCCCGATCTGGCGGCGGCGAGCGCCTATTACGGTAGCCTTGTCCCAACAACCTTTGCCGACCAAGCCCCGCGATGCGCCACCATCGCGCATTTCGGTCGCTATGATGTGGGCATCCCGATGGAGGGCGTAGAGGCGCTGATCGCCAAGCAACACCCAACTGCGCAGATTTTCGTCTATGATGCCAATCACGGGTTCAACAGCGACCGGCGTAAGGATTATCACGAGGAAAGTTCTGAACTGGCGCGGGAGCGGACTTTGGGCTTGTTTGCGGCTTGTGGGGGATGATTGTGCTGCGCAAGTTCGCAATCGCGGCTCTGGCTTTCCTGATCTTTTGTGCAGCGGGCCTATATTTCGGGCAACAATTTTTCTTTTACCCTGCTCCCCAAGAGAAGTTGGTCAGCCCGCCGTCAGGATACCAATTTGTTGAGACCGCAACCTCTGATGGTTTGAAGTTGCGCGCCGCGTATCGTGCTGCAGCTGGCGGCAAAGCGACGCTGCTATTCTTTCACGGCAACGGCGACAGCATAGAGGGGGCAGGGGCGGCTACACAAATGCTGACCGATGCCGGCTATGGAGCATTGCTAGTTGAGTATCGCGGCTATGGCGGCAATCCAGGTTCGCCAAGTGAGGACGGATTTTACCGTGATGGGGAAGCGGCGGTAAATTGGCTGGCGGGTAAAGCGGTAGATGCCAAAGACATCGTGATTGTTGGTAATTCTATCGGGTCTGGCACAGCAACCGAAATGGCGCTGCGCCACCACCCAAAGGCGCTGGTGTTGGTATCGGGCTTTGCCAGCCTGCCTAATGTCGTGTCCGATCTTTTCCCGATCTTGCCAGCAGAATGGCTGGTGCGGGATCGATACAACAATGTTGCTAAGTTAGGTCGGGTAAAAAGCCCAATCCTCATCTTGCATGGTGATTCTGATAGTCTGGTTCGTCCCGCTAATGCCGATGCACTTGCAAAAGCCGCACCTAATGCGAAACGCGTTATGGTAGCAGGCAAGGGGCACGAGCTTGCCTATTTGCCCGAAGGCCAGCAGCCGATTCTTGCATGGTTCGACAGTTTGGAGCAGCACTTTTAGAGGTGCAGAAAAATACAGTTTGTGGTACCGTTGGTCATGGTCACAAAACGAAAACTCATCAAAATCGATGATGGAGTGGGCATTATTTTGCCTAAGAAGTTGCTCGCCCGTTTGAATGCTGCTGTGGGCGATTCACTAAACGCTACGCTGACAGCGGATGGTGTTGATTTGACCAAAGCGCACGCAAATTTCGACGGCCAAATGAAGGTTGCTCGTGACGTTATGGCCAAACGCAAGCAAGCACTTAGTGAATTGAAGTAACCGCCCCCGCCCAACCGTAGCGTTTTTGACAGACTCCGGTGCGGCGATGCACTATGCTGCCCATAACAACCTGCGAGGAGAGAAACATCATGGCCACTGCAGCAAAACCCGCCAATGACGACCATATCCGGGCCGCTGTGTCGGACGAGGAATGGGCGATCCGTGTTGATCTTGCTGCGGCCTATCGGCTGGTCGCGCTGTATGGTTGGGACGATATCATCTTCACGCATCTTTCGGCGCGTATT
>JANMGR010000079.1:0-2686 GCA_031374785.1 Sphingomonadales bacterium
TCTATATCACCCGCGCCATGGACTATTATGATCTTGCCGAGGCGCATGGAGGAAGTTTGGCCGCCGCGTTCAAAGACACCAAAACGCGGTTCTGCCTGATTAGTTTTGACACCGACTGGCTATACCCCACAATAGAATCCAAGCGCGTTGTCCGCGCATTGAACGCTGCCGGGGCCGCTGCCAGCTTTGTCGAACTGTCCAGTCCGTTTGGCCATGACAGCTTCTTACTCGATGCGCCCGAAATGAACCGCATCGTTGACGGGTTTTTGAAAGCGGGTGGGTTATGAGCAACCTCCGCCCCGACCTAGCCATCATCGCAGAGACCATCGAGGCCGGATCGCGGGTGCTTGATGTTGGTTGCGGTGACGGCGCATTGATGGCGGCATTGCGCGATCAAAAGGGTGTTGACGCACGCGGACTCGAAATTGAGTCAGCCAATGTTTCCGCCGCTGTCGCGCGCGGATTGGCAGTGGTGCAGGGCGATGCTGACACTGATCTGGCGGATTATCCCGACAAGGGCTTTGACTATGCGATTCTAAGCCAAACGTTGCAAACGACGCGGCGGCCCGATTTGGTGCTAGACCAGCTGCTGCGCATCGGTGGCCAAGCCTTTGTTTCCTTCCCCAATTTCGCACAATGGAAAATCCGCTTTGCGCACATGCTGGGTGGGCGGATGCCAGTAACCAAACAGCTGCCGCACCGCTGGTACGACACGCCCAATATCCACCACGTAACCATCGCCGATTTCAAAAGTTTTGTTGCTGAACGGGGTTATGCGATCAAAGGCGAATGGTATTTGAGCGGGGGAAAAGAGCGCGGTGCACGCGGCGCCAATCTTCTGGCCGAACACGCGGTTTTTTTGCTGGAGCGGTGCTAGTTCTTCAACGTCATCCGGTTATCGCTGATCGTGACATGCGCGACGCGTGACAGGAATGATTGTCCCAATAACGACACGCGCAGGCCGTCTGGGATAATCACCGCTGGCACATTTTCTGCCGCGATATCGCCTATGGATAGACGCTTTATCACAATCGATTTGCCCCGGACTTCGCCATTCACAGCGCGCCCGACAACGGTCAATTCGCCGGGGTTCAGAAAATAGCCGAGCTGTTCAGCATCGCTATCAGTCAACGCGACAACTGTCGCACCGGTATCGACAAGGAAGCGCAGCGCAGCACCATCAGCATTGCCCGGCGCGTAATAATGACCGTCAGCTGATCTTGTCAGAACCATCTGACGGCCATCATTAAAGCTAGATGGAACATCATTGAATGCAGCGGATGCCGGTGCCGCTTGTGGCTTAACAGCAGTCGCTTCGGCTTTGGCCTGTTTGGGCGCAGGATCGCTCGCCGGCATAAACCAGCCGACCAACACCGCGATCACAAACAAAGGCATCACCTGTTTCCACATAGGGGTGGATGCTTAGCAGAAGCGGCTTAAGCAGGGGTAAACTCGGCGAACGCCTTGTAAATCTCCTGCTGGCTGCGGCTTGCCGCGTTGCGCCATTTGGGCGCGTCCTTTTTGTTGAGCAGCCTACCTTCGCCGCTGACGATCATCACCGTCGGCGTGCCTTTGATCGATTTCAGGCCAAACCGGCGCGCGATATCAATATTGCGATCGCGCATACCGACATCGACATAGACCAGTTCATAGCGCGACACGATCATCGCGGCGAAATGCGGTTGCGCGAGCCAGCCCGCCAGCGCGCGGCTATCATGACACCAATTGGCGCCCATGATTATCATCACCATGCGGTTGCCAGTTTTCGCGCGTGATAACGCCGTATCGACGCCGAATTTGGCGTCTGCTTTGGCATCAAAGGGGCGTGCTTCGGGCTGGCCGTTTTCAACTTCCTTTGCTGCTTGAGCCGGAAGCGTGAGCGAGACACACAGCAATACGGTTGCCACCAAAATCTGCCGGATCATGCGGTTAACGCCTGCAATGCATTGCCATCGACGCGATTGATCGTCCACCCATCCATAGATTTGGCGCCAAGCGATTGGTAAAAAATAATCGCCGGTTCGTTCCAATCAAGCACTGACCATTCGAGCCGCGCACAATCGCGCTCCACCGCCAACGCCGCGAGCCGTTTTAGCAAAGCTTTGCCAAGCCCTGACCCCCTCGCCGCTGGACGGACAAACAAATCCTCAAGATAAATCCCCGGCTGGCCTTCAAAGGTCGAAAAGTTATGGAAGAACAATGCAAAGCCCTGCGCGACTCCATCAATCTCGCCGATCAGCACCTCGGCATAGCGGCGTTCCCCAAACAACCGCTCCCCCAAAACCGCCTCATCAAAACGCACTTCATGCGCTAGCTTCTCATACTCCGCCAGATCACGGATAAATTGCGCGATGAGGGGGAGGTCGGTGGCGACGGCGGGGCGGATGAAATTCGTCATTCGTCACCCCCGATGAAAATCGCCGAAAGGTCGCGCCTACCATCAACAACGCGCAATAGGCTGACGCAATTTTCAGACTCTTCCAGTTGGTAGAGAATCAAATAGCAATTTTGCACGATGCCCCGAACATGCTTTCCAATTTCATTCCGCTCCGGTCCTGATCGCGGAAAATCCGCCAAACGGTTTACACTGTGCTCAATTCGGTCAATTTGACGGTCAGCAGCCGGAAGATTATCGGTCGCTATATACAACCAGATGTCAGTCAGGTCCGCCTTGGCGGCCTTTGTC
>JANMGR010000102.1:0-23674 GCA_031374785.1 Sphingomonadales bacterium
TATACGAAGGCATGATTATCGGCGAAAATGCCAAGCCCGATGACCTTGAAGTCAACCCGATGAAGTCGAAGCAGCTAACCAACTTCCGCTCCACCGGCAAAGACGACGCCATCCGCCTGACCCCGCCAAAGGTGATGACGCTGGAACAAGCCATCGCCTATATCGACGATGACGAAATGGTCGAGGTAACGCCAAAGAACATCCGTATTCGCAAAGCGTTGCTTGACCCGAATGACCGGAAAAAGGCGTCGCGTAAGAAGGCGGCTTAAACTGCGGCTCTTACCTGCTCCAAGTCTTATACTGCACTGGCGTGGTTCCTGACCCTTGGCAATCAACAGGCTCTTTTACAAAGCTGGCCTTTGCCGACTGAATCGCGTTGCGCGGTTCTTGCAACAGTTCGTAATATCCGCAGTGCAAAGTGAGGCTGTGGCCTCGAAAATTGGCGTCGTCATACACCGTCAAAACGGTATTCGGGCCGACCACAGTAATCAAATCGACATCGCCGGTTATAATGTTGGGCAGAGTGGCCATCGACTGCCCCTCTGCCACACGGACGCGGTCTTTATTGCCATTTTCAAGCGATAAAACCGCATAGCCAGGGATACGCGGCGTTGTCACAGCCGGAGCGCTTTGCAGTGCTGGCTTTGCCTTTTTTGGCTTTGCCGCGATGGGCGTGGTTGCCACTATGGCAACGGCACACAGCGCGATGAGAGAACTGCTTTTCATAATACGTCTCCTTAAGAGAGGTTTTGCAGGGCGATACTTAAACCACCCCGCAAACGCTGACCCCGACTATTGGCTCTTGCCGCCAAAGCTATACCCGATGCTCGCCATGATGCTGTGCGAGTGGAAATCAGTGCGGACACTGCGACCCAAGCGATCGACAAGCTCCAAGCGAGAGGACTGAAAATAGCGATATTTTAGGCCCACATCGATGTGGTCGTTTAACGGATGACGCACCCCGGCCAATGCCTGCCACGCAAAGCCTGAATCTTTACTATTCAGCCACGGCGTGGTTATGCTCGCTTCATTCCTTACTCGTATTTTGGCAATGCCAACGCCGCCGCCAACGAAAGCTTCCAAGCCATTTTCATTGCCGAAGTCGACCATTGCATTGGCCATCAGGCTGTCGGCATTGGAACTGCCATTTGCTGGCCGTTGGCCAAAACCAGTGGCAGTGGCAGCCGAAGTTAAGGGAATGCCTCCTGTAACGACATTGATACCCGATGCATTGGCTTTGCGATTGGAGGCCTCTACCTCAAAGCGAAAGCGGCCAAGATCAAAGCCCGCGATCAGGCCGACATCATGGCCTTTGCTGGATGAAATCTTTGCTGCATCTTCTAAAGTGCCAATGCCCAATGATTGGTCGCCTGCAATGGTCGCACCCGCATCCAATTCGACATAGAAACCGCGCTCCTGAGCGATCGCGGGAGAAGCGTAAAGGGCAAGCGCTACAATGCTGGCCGCCAGTGTGTGGGTGGTGTGGAATTTTGAAAATATACTGTTCATGATGGTATTCCTTTTGTTTGTTTGAAGATGGGGGGTACTAAAACCCAAACGTCACGCCCACACGGCCGCCGGTGGAGCCCTTTACAGTGGAACCGGCGACGCCGCCCGAGATATAGACTTTCTCAGCCACCCGCCCGATGACCGAACCGGAAAATCCCTGTTGCCCGTGATAGGTTGAGAGGTTGAACGACATGGAGATGTTGCTGTCCGGCACAATCGCCGCCCCGCCGAGTGCGAGTGCAGCCGCGATGCCGCCCGTTGCTTGCCGCGATTCCAGCTCAAGATTGGAAATCCGCCCACCGAAATTGCCGGTGAGTGTTTCCAGCGCGGCAACACGCGCGCTGCTGCCATTGTTGAGCGCCTCCAATGTTGTCAGCCTCGTATTCTGCCCAGCATCCACCGCCGCCTGAGCCGATACAACGGCATTCAACTGGTTGACATTTACCGCATCAAATTGGCCCGTGCCTGCCGCGACATTGACGATGCGTCGTTGGAAAACGCCGCCAATGCCTGAGGCGCCTGAATTGCCCACAGAAACTGTGAAATCCTGATCTGTTCTAGATCCGGCGCCCAAGGCAACGCTGCGTCGCGTAGGCGCAGACGCGAAAACGCCTAAGGCGACACTTTCTGGACCCGATGCAGCGCTTCCGCCCCCTATGGCGGTGCTGGCTCCGCCCGTTGCGCTGCTTGCGACCCCTATGGCTGTGCTGTCTGAGCCTGCTGTGCTGCGATTGCCGCAAGCTAAGGAATTTGATGCAGTGCTTTGTGTGCAAACTTCGGTCACGGGATCTCCCGGGCCAGTGCCGCCGGCGGCTTGGGCGAAGGCGGGGTTGGCCATGCCTGTGGCCCCGGCTATGCACAGGGCGGTGAGTGATATTGATTTCAAATTGTTCTTAATCATTTTATACTTCCTTTATAGTGCAGCGCAATTGCAGCACGTATGCTGTGTTGTTGTTGTGCGACTTATGGTTTTGGATGTGCGTTGCCGGGGCAGTCGCGGATACTGCGCCGCCCCTCGTATTTTACAGGCCGATCATCGATCCCAATTGTGGATTTCGACGACGCCTTCATAAGGACTTGGACAATCACGCACAGGCCGTTCCGCCTTGATGATTTTTATTGAGGAGATTTCATTTTCGGGGTCGCCAATAAGCTCATATCGACCACATCGGAGGGTGACAGTTCGCCCCCTAAAATTCGAATCCTCATAGCCGATGAATTGGGCGTATTGACCGTCGACTCTAATTACCTCGATGTCCTCGTCAAAATTTCCGGCCAAGACTGCTCTTTCGGTTGCTCCCGAAAGATTGAATTCGTCTCCATTTGGCCCATCCGTCGTGTTAAACAGGGCTGACATAAATTCATCAATTGCAGGCGCTGGAGCCTCGCTCGCTTTTACAGGCGGTGGTGGTGCAGGCGTCAAATTGATTGGCACCCATAGATTTTCTGCCGATTTGTTATCGTTTTTTATGCACCCTAAAGCGTTATCAACTCTCGTCAGTTTGCATTCGGTCCAGCGGTTGATGATCGAATATTTAACATCGACATCGGGAACCAGTCGCCACTGCGCGCTCCACCATTCATTCCCTTTGGGCCCGCATACCAGCGGGCCTTGCTCCATATTCAAATAACAGCCGGTCCATCTGTTTTTGATACGGACGAAATCGCCCTCGCCGACTGGCTCCACATACCAACGCGAACTCCACGCCTCTTCCTTGATCGGCGTGACAACTAAGGGGCCGTTTTCAATATTGATAAACCTGTCCCGATAGCCTTGGTTGGCAAATTTGATCTCATCGGTTGGCCGCGGTTTTTTTGTTGCGGTTTCGGACAGATATACCTGCTGCGCGCTGGCCGATGCTGTGGCGAACAAGGCAGTGGATAGGCAAATTGCCTTTAACATTTTAGCGTTCATCTGGGTCGCTCCTTTCCTATGCGGCAACACGCCGCGATGATTTTCGTGTTCGCTTAGCCAGCGGTTTCCCTGTCCAGCACACCCAAGGATCGGTCGAGCGCGGCGGTGGCGGGTTTTTCAAGCGCGCTGCCCTTTAGCTGGGTGGCAACGGCAGCCAGATGCCCTGCAAAACCGGCATGAAACGCAATCCGCCAATCGGGTGATGGATCGGCGTCAACCGTTGGTCGCCACCAAGGAGGTAGGGAAAACCGGTTGTGCGCCGTTGGGCACCAATCTTCGATATCCAGACTAACCCGGCCGCCGCCGCCTTCCTGAATCTTGTCGGCAATCCACAGGCTGCGCAGATATTCTGCGGCGGCGGCGGCTCCGATATTGACGGGGGAGTCGTCGGGAAGCGATTGGGGACGATTTCGCACCGATGATTGCTGGCCGTCTTGGCTGCCAGAGGTCGCTTGATAACGGTTTAATACTGCCAAAACCCGCGCATTTGCCTTCATCGCCTACCTTCCAAAACCGTGATCCCATTGGTCATTGGTTTATGGAGGTGGCGGGCTGACGCGATCTTGCACGGAACGGACTTTGTTTAAGACAGACCGGACAAGCTATGGAAGAATTAGGACTCTTGTTTGAACAATTCGGACATAGTGCTATGGGCTCGTCCGTCCTCGCCTAGCCATTGGTATCGACTGAACTGTGTCGGCGTTTCGTTTTGCAGCGCACGAAAATCCCGAGCCAAATGCGACTGGTCGGCATAGCCGCAGCCATAGGCAATTTCGCTCCAGCCTAAAGTCGGAAATTGTTCGTGCATGTAAATCGCATGGTCCAACCGGCATAATCGGGCATAGGCCTTTGGCGGAATACCGACTTGCCGGGTAAAAATGCGCTGAAAATGCCGGTCTGAACAACCCGCTTCTTTTGCCAGCGGGGCAATTTCCAATGCGCCGTTAGAGGCTCTGATCTTATCTGCGGCAATCGCGACCTTGTCCTTTGGCTTTGCCGTCAGACTAAAAGTCAACAGCCACTCATTAGCGATTTTGACCATCGCGTCTTGGTCCACCGCTGCACACAATTCTGCAATCACCCGTTCGCTTTGCGGCGGAACAACAAAGCCATTAATTTGCGATGGCATTTCAAAGCCGAACAACAAATGTGCTGCCGAAGGCTGAAGCCGCGCAGCAAGCGTCCGCAGCTTACCAGTAATCAGCATCTCTTGGCATCGATAACCATAAGGTGTGAACAGAGCCACGGCAGGCACTTCGCGAAGCTCATCCTGCGCAAGATCGCGGACGTGGTGTGCGCCCTCCAAGATAAACTGAATGAACAACGTTGGCCGAGCCGTTATTTGAAACGTGACCGCATTATCGCCCGCGTCAATTTCGGAATGGAGATAGTTTATCAGCCACGGCGACAGCGCGTCATTTCGCGGTTGTAGATATTGACGGAATTGCACGCAGCGAAATAGCCATAAAATAAGGGTTTAGTCTATGGCGCTGTTCAATCGCTAAACCACCTCCCCCGCCGCCACCCCGCTCGCCCAGGCCCATTGGAAGTTATAGCCGCCGAGCCAGCCGGTAACGTCCACAGCCTCGCCGATGACATGCAGTCCGGGGACGCGTTTTGCCTCCATTGTTTGCTGCGAAAGCTCGGCAGTGGAGATGCCGCCGAGCGTTACTTCAGCCTTGGCAAAGCCTTCGCTGCCGTTGGGATTGAACGGCCAGCCGCTCAGCTGCGCGCCGGCCTCGGCCAGTTTTCGGTCGCTTTGGTCAGCGAGATTGCCGTTCAGCGCTAGCCGCCCTGCCAAGGCTTCGGATAATCGCGCAGGCAAATGCTTGTCTAATGTGGAGCGTATGGTGGCTTTTGGGTTAGCCTTTTTCGCGGCTAGCAATGTTTCGGTGACATCGTTGCCGGGTAGGAAGTCAATATTGATCGCCTCACCCGGTCGCCAATAGCTGCTGACTTGCAGGATCGCAGGGCCGCTTAGGCCGCGATGCGTGAACAAGGCGGCTTCTGGAAATGCGGTTTTGTTGTGCCGTGCTACAACCTCTGCCGATACGCCGGATAGTTCGCGGAACAGCACGTCGTCGCCACCCAGCGTCAGCGGCACTAACGCAGGGCGGGGCTCAACAACTTTCAGGCCGAATTGACGGGCAAGTTCATAGGCAAAGCCAGTGGCGCCCATTGCGGGGATGCTCGGCCCGCCGGTGGCGATGATAAGGCGCGGGGTGGTTGCGGTAAGGTTGCCGTATGTGACGCGGAATAAACCGCCGTCATGGGCCACATCACGGACGTCCAGCCCAAAGACAAAATCAACGCGTCCGCCCGACGCAGCCGATTTGTCGCATTCATCCATCAGCATCGAGACAATATGTTTCGCGCTGCCATCGCAAAACAACTGCCCCAAAGTCTTTTCATGGAACGCGATATTGTGTGCGCTGACCAGATCAATGAAATCTTGCGGGCTGTAACGCCCCAAAGCCGATTTGGCAAAATGCGGATTGGCGGACAAATATCGTTCCTGCGCATTTTGGCTGGTCGCATTCACATTGGTGAAATTGCACCGCCCACCCCCGGAAATCAGGATTTTCTTCCCCGGCCCGCTGGCATGATCGATCACCAACACCCGCCGCCCGCGTTGACCGGCGGTTAGCGCACACATCAGGCCCGCGCCTCCAGCACCCAGAACTATTGCATCGTAAATTACTGCTTTCATGTTTGCCCCTTGCCATGCCATATTCTTAACATGAAGAAATTTGTTCTCGCGCTCGCGCTTTCATGGCTCGCTATGCCAAGCTCCGCCAATGATAGCTCCTCCGCTATCGGGCTTGGCGGGCTGCAACTGACGCAAAATGACGCGATCAGCATGGATAGCGAAGACCTGTTCCTTTCGCGCAATTTGGTGCAGGTGAAATACCGGTTCACCAATACATCGGCTAAGGACGTCGAAACCTTGGTCAGTTTTCCCCTGCCCGCTATTCCAAAGGGGGTCGGCGGTTACATGGGCGATCAAGGCTATCCCAATTGGAAAGATGATCTTAATTTCAAAACGATGGTCGACGGAAAACCTGTAGCGCTGAGCTATCATGAAGAAGTCTCGATTATCGACCGGCCAAATGTGACGAACGTCGCAGCGCGGCTAAAGGCGCTTTCTTGGCCGTTGCATTATTGGGATGACTGGAATTATACCGAAAAATATATCGCGCCATTAAGCTTAGAGGAAAAGAAAAAGCTCGTCGCGGAAGGTTTTCTGTTCAAAATTGCGGAAGCCGATTATTTTACACCCAATTGGCAAGTCCAAGCGCATGTGACCCGCAAACAGGTTTTTCCCGCTGGCAAAACTATGGTCGTCGAACATAGTTATAAACCTGTCGTCGGTGGCAGCGTGGGCGGGATTTTGGAGCGAGCCAGCCGGAAAGAAGAAGGTTTCAAAGGCTATGCCGCCGACTATTGCATCGACAAAAGCTTTCTCAAAGGTTTTGATAAACGCCGTTATAGCGGGAAAAAGGACAGTGACGGCAATGAGGTCGGCCAATTCTACGTCGAACATTGGCTGGACTATGTGTTGAAATCAGGTGCCAATTGGAAAGGCCCGATCAAGGATTTTCGGCTCGTGGTGGACAAGGAAAAGCCGGGCAATCTGATGAGTTTTTGTATGACCGGCGTAAAGAAAATCAGCCCGACCCAGTTCGAGATACGCAAAACCAATTTTGAACCGGCGCAGGATATCCGCATTTTGATTACGGAATTTATTGATCAAGGTGCTGGGTAATTGCTGCAGATGCGCTATGCTATGTGTGCGTTGTTACGTTGAATGACAAAAAGGGGCGTTTTTAGGAGAATATCCAGTGAAGCATTTACACGATCACGACGAATTGACGGAAACCGAAGCCAGCGGCGGCGTAAAAAATCACGGCGTGCGTTATGTATTGGCGATTTCACTGTTGCTTGCGATTGTGGCGATGTCGCTGATGTGGATTATCCCTGCACTGTCGAACTGATAAAGCATCCACCATTGCCTTGAGATGCAGTTTACGGCAAAGGCGCGAGTTATGACTGATAGCATCGACACCCCGCCCGACCGCCTTTCCATTCACGCGTTCAGCGAATATTATGACGCGGATAAGTTGATGCGCGGCATCGGCATCCGTTTTAAGGGCGAACGCCGCACGACTGTAGAAGAATTCTGCGTATCCGAAGGCTGGATCAAAGTGCAAGCGGGCAAAAGCCTCGACCGCAAAGGCCGCCCGATGCAGCTGACTTTGAAAGGCCCAGTTGAGGCGTGGTACGAAGATCTAGGCGACGACGCGCCGGTGTTGAAAGCCTAACGTTTCGGAAACAGCGCAATCACTTTCGCCAGTTGGTCATTGATAGGCCCGATCTGGTCATCCTGCGTTTTGCCCAGCCGGACTATCGTCAGCTTATTCTGCGGCGACACCACGACAAATTGCCCCAAATGGCCCAATGCTGCAAACACATCAGCGGGCGCTTTATCCGGAAACAACACCTGGTTGCGTCCGGTGGGGCTGCGCTTATTCAGCCATAAATGCCCGCCATAGCTCGCGTGATTAGCGCTAGACGTTCGCATAAAACGCACCCAGCTGGTCGGCAGCAATTGCGCCGACCGCACCGATCCGTTGTTGCGCAGAAATTCACCGAATTTCGCCCAATCACGCGCGGTTGCGTGGATCATACTGCCGCCCAGCATCGTGCCGTTACGATCAAATTCGGGGACAACGCTGGTCATGCCCAACGGTTCAAACAGCCGCCCGCGTGCATATTCGAGCATTGCGTCGCGGCGAATCTGCGGATTGCGGCTATCGGTCAGCGCCCGCGTCATAATGTCGACAAGGATGTGGCTGGTCGCGCTGCTATATTCAAACTTCTTGCCGGGGGCGGCCTCAAGCATGCGTCCCTCGGAATACCGCGCGACATTCTCGCGGCCATCAAGGAACAGCATCCGCGGGGTATCCGCCTCATAAATGGTTTTGCCCTCTTCGGGCACTTCGGTGTGGTCGATGCCCGATGACATATGCAGCAATTGCCGCAGCGTTATTGTGTTCCGCGCATCCCCTGCATTCGCCCATTCGGTCACTGGCGCAGGATCGTCGAGCACCAACAATCCATCAGCCACCATAAAACCAATCAACGTCGCTGTGACGCTTTTTGCCATCGACCAGCTGATCAGCTTGCTTTCTGGGGTGTAGCCGGGCGCATAACGTTCTGCGACGATCAAGCCGCCATGCATAATCACCACCGCGCGCGTTTCAGACAGCGTCTCATCGTCAAAGAATGGAGCGATTGCATCTTTCAACGCTTGTTCCGAAACGGCGGCATCATCGGCATAGCGGGCAACAACGGGTGTGTTGGTCTCCACCACCGCAGGGGCAGCGCCGCAGCCTGATAAAGAGAGAATTGAAATCAGGCTTGCGTAATGGGGTAGATAATATCTAGGCATGAAGCATCGATGCCCAAAAGGATAACGCATGGCAACCGCAACTTCGCCGCAACCAGACAGCAAAGCGCCCAAAGCCGCAATGACAGTTAGTCAGAAAGTAAAATACGGCGTCATCGCGGTGTTGGCGTTGCTGTTATTATGGCTCGTGTTCAGCTTTGCCGGTATCAAGGCGCAGGCAAAGCTTGGCGTTTCCTATGCCGCGCACGTCGCCTGTTCGTGCCGCTATGTAGAAGGCCGACCATTGGACGCGTGTTACAAGGATTTTGAACCCGGAATGGGGATGGTATCGCTGGCGGATGATCCGGAGAAGAAACGCGTGACTGCGTCGGTGCCATTGCTGGCGAGTGCTGTCGCAGAACGTCGCGGTGATTTTGGGTGTTTGCAGTTGAACGATAAAGAGATTGCGGCGCTGGATTAGATTTTATTCACCGTTAGTGCTGAGCTTGTCGGTGCCGAAGGCGGGCGCAGCCCAACCACGTCCCGAGGTTTCAACTATTGTGTATGACGGTGGGACGCCCTTCGACAGGCTCAGGGCTGATGGTGCTTAGGTTCGCGCCAACCGTCTCCTCAATCCAAGCCCCTCCCAGAACACGGTCGCCGTCATACAATACCGCCGCTTGTCCCGGCGCGACGCCATATTCATCGCTGTCAAAGCGTAGCCAGTCGCCGTCCAACCGCGCGGGGACCGGCTTGGCCAATGACCGCACCTTGGCCCAAACGGGGCGTCCCTCAACTTGGCCCAACCAATTAGGCTCGATCAGCCGAGCCGCACTAACAGCAAGCGCCCGCTTTGGCCCCACAACAACGCGCTGCGCCTCTGGCTCCAGCCGGATCACATAAAGCGGCTCAACCAACCCGCCAAGCTCCAGCCCCCGGCGTTGCCCGACGGTATAATGGATCAACCCGCGATGGCGGCCAAGTTCGCGGCCCTGCATATCGACAATCGCCCCGTCACTCTCCGCCTCTGGCCGGATTTTGCGGACGACGCTGGCGTAATCACCTTCGGGAACAAAGCAGATATCTTGGCTGTCGGGCTTGTTCGCCACAATCAACCCCATTTCCTTCGCAATCGCACGCACTTCGGGTTTTGGCATCCCGCCCAAGGGAAAGCGGAGATAATCGAGCTGGTCATTGGTGGTCGCAAACAGGAAATAGCTTTGATCGCGAGCGGGGTCGAGCGCGCGGTGGAGTTCTGAACCCCCTGAACCTTCAACACGCCGCACATAATGCCCGGTGGCGAGGCAATCCGCCCCCAACTCACGCGCGAGACGGAACAGGTCGGTAAACTTCACCCCCATGTTACAGCGCACACACGGGATCGGCGTGCGTCCGCGCATATACTCATCCGCAAAGTGTTCGATCACCGAATCGCGAAAGCGGCTTTCATGGTCGAAGACATAATGCGCGATGCCCAGACGGTCGGCGACGGCGCGCGCATCGCGGATATCCTGACCGGCACAGCAAGACCCTGCGCGTTTCACTGCGCTGCCATGATCATAAAGCTGCAGAGTAACGCCTATCGTTTCGGCGCCGGTTCGTGCCGCTAAAGCCGCGACAACCGACGAATCTACACCACCAGACATGGCCACAACGATTCTTTTTCCGCTTAAATCGGCCCCAAGCTGAAATATTTCGGATGAAGTATTTATTTCTGACATAATATTCTGTGGGTGCGGTACCAAGGAAAATGGTGGTTTCGCATTGCTCTTTCTCAAAATGGAACAACATTGCGGGATAAACAATAACCCGCATTAACGCCGCCTAATGCCCTGTGAACGGTGCTTTTACCAGTCGTTATAGACGAGGCTGTAAAACGATGTTCATGGACATGGACTTCCCACATCCCCGCCGCACCGAAAGTGCCGGAACGTATAAGGCGGATTACTCCGCTCTTATTGCGACCGCGACTTCGCGTCAGGCAAACAGCCGGACAGTCAGCGCATTGCTGTCTGCGCCGCGTTCGCACGGGCAGGATACGGATGTCCTTGGTAGTAGGATCGCCTATTTCGCAATGCGGAGTGGCAATCGCCCTGCATCGCCGCGCGGCGCCTTCTGGATCGACGGATCAGACAAGCATCTTTCGCTAAAAAATAAGTTTGAATTTGCCGTTAACCTTGCTGGTTCAACGAATGGCAATTCTATTCAATCATACACCATAAAGCCTGAATTACAGGTTGCAGAGCGGGGCACGGAGCTTTGAAAACATCATGCTAGAAAATCAGAAAATCCGTCCGGCGCAAGTCATCGGTCCGCTTGGGGAATCCCTGACACTCGATAGCCTTCCGCCTCCGGGAACAACCCGCTGGGTTGTCCGCCGCAAGGCAGAGGTCGTGGCAGCCGTGAATGGTGGGCTATTGTCGGTGAACGATGTGTGTGAACGCTATGACCTGACACTGGAAGAATTCGCGTCATGGCAACGGGCGATTGACCGGTCGGGAATGCCGGGACTGCGCGTGACGCGTATCCAGCATTACCGCGACCTATACGAGCGCCAGCAAAAATACTGAGCGATTGAGCCAACGAAGTAACGACCAACCCCCGTGGCCCATAGGCTGCGGGGGTTTTTATGTTTGGACCCAATTTACATATAGGTCCGAATTTGCTGTTTGGATTCTGCAACAATCCGGTTAATTAGTGCCTAGGGTCAGGGCCTACTAAATAGACCATCGAGGCGTCAAAATGGCAAAGACATCGGAGCACAATGTCCGCCGCAGACAGTTATTCTGCCTGCAAGGGCATTTTGTTTCGAGATTGAAGCCATTTTGGCGTCTCGACGGTCTATTTAGTAGGTCCTGACCCCAGTCGTCCAACACACAACAGGGCGCGTGATAAGGAGGAAGATATGGGTTGGATTATCGCTATTATAGTCGGCGGTGTTGCCGGTTGGTTGGCCAGCATGGTGATGAATCGTGACGCGTCGATGGGCATCATCTGGAACGTCGTCGCAGGGTGCGTCGGTTCAGTTGTTGGCAATCTGGTTGCGAACCAGTTTGGCATTGTCGGCAGCGTGAAAGAATTTTCGCTAACGGGACTGATTGTTGCCTTTGTCGGCGCGGTCGTCGTTTTGGGGATTATGAACCTCGTTCAGCGCGGACGCGTTCGTTAAATCAGGTACAAGTGTTTACAAGAGGCCGCGCTGTCATGGCGCGGCCTTTTTTGTGGCCGGTGGACAGCTAAATCATTCATCGAAACCTGTTGCCGATGGTCGTTTTGCCGTGCTTCCACGCATTTTATGGCTTACTAGCATCCGTTGAACCATTCCGACTCCTGTACAGCTTGCCTCAGGTGTCATGTTACGATAATACAGTGCAAAGCTCTAAAACCACAAGAAGCGACAGAGCCTCCCGTTCTGCAGTCCTGGATTGAAATATGAATTACGAAACTTCTGTAATCGCTGCCCGTGACGATCTGGATACCGGTCCGACGAGGAATCGCAACAAAACGGCATGGATTATCGCTGCCGTCGTCGTCATATTGGCGATTGCTGCAGGGGCATATTATTTCATGTCCAAACCCGTTGGCGGCGCTGCGGCGGCCGATGCTGGCAAAGATTCGCAGGCGCAGACGGTAACTGTCATCGCCCCCGGCAGTGGTATGGTCGTCAGCGCCATTAACGCCACAGGCACATTGGCTGCGCGCCGTGAAATCCCGGTTGGCGTCGTCGGTGAAGGCGGACAAGTCGCGCGCGTTTTTGTTGATGCAGGCGATTGGGTGAAGCAGGGCCAAGTCCTGATTAGCATCGACCGATCAGTGCAAAACCAACAGCTTGCTAGCCTTGATGCGCAAATCGGTGTTGCCCGTGCAGATGCGCAGCTAGCGCAAAATGAACTTGACCGCGCACTGAAGCTGGTTGATCGCGGCTTTATTTCCAAAGCTGATGTGGATCGCAAAACCGCAGCCCGCGACAGCGCCCGTGCCCGCGTGCGCGTTGCCGAAGCGCAAGTGAACGAAGCGCGTGCGCGCAATGCCCGGCTCGATATAGTCGCGCCGGTTGGCGGCTATATTCTGGAACGCAATGTGCAGCCGGGCCAGACGGTGAGCGCGGGTAGCGGCATCTTGTTCCGCATGGCGCAGGGCGGCGAAATGGAATTGCAAGCGCAGCTTGGCGAAGCAGCCTTGGCGCAGATTTCTGTCGGCGTGCCTGCAACGGTGACACCGGTAGGGTCTGAGCAGTCCTTTGCCGGTCAAGTCTGGCAAATCGCGCCAATGATTAACGAAACCTCGCGCCAAGGCATCGCGCGCATTGCATTACCATTTAATCTGGCGCTGAAGCCGGGCGGCTTTGCGAGCGTGGAGATAAAGGCTGGCGCCGTCTCCGCGCCATTGTTACCTGAATCGGCAATCCAGACCGACAAAGACGGTAGCTATGTCTACGTCGTTGATAAGGCCAACAAAGTCGCGCGGCGGGCGGTGAAGATCGGGATTGTGACACCCAATGGTATTGCCATTACCGAAGGCCTTGATGGCACCGAACGCGTCGTGATGTATGCTGGCGGATTCCTGAACCCCGGGGAAACGATTAAGCCCAAGCTGCATAAAGCGGCCAAATAGGGCGTATGATTTGCAGCAGCTGCGGCTAAAGCTTTTACCGTGAAAATGGTCAACCAACTGGGCTCGGCAGAGCGCGAACGTTATATTTGGCGCGATGATGAGCTGCGCAAAATGCGGCGCATTGCGACGGCGTTGCTCGGTTTGATGGCGGTGCTGTTCATTGTTGGCCTCCAGCTCGAACGCAATGTCCACCCGCATTGGGCATTTCTGGTCGCCTTTGCCGAGGCGGGCATGGTCGGCGGGCTGGCGGATTGGTTCGCGGTGACCGCCCTGTTCCGCCATCCTTTGGGCATTCCAATCCCGCACACTGCGATTATCCCAACCAACAAGGAACGTCTCGGCCGCACACTTGCCGGATTTCTACGCAGCAATTTCCTACGCACCGGCATTGTCGCACGCAAAGTGCGGACGATGGATGTGGCAGGGGCGATGGGGCGTTTCTTGGCGCAACCATCGGGCGGTGAAGGCCGGATGCGGATGGGCGCATCGCGGCTGATCGGCGATATTGTTGCTGCGCTGGATGATGAACGGCTCGGCGGCATCGCCAAATCGGCGGTGCGCACGCAGTTGGAAAAGCTCGATGTTGCGCCGTTGCTTGGCCAATTGCTTGGCGCGATGATCAAAGAACGGCGGCATCTGCCGTTGATGGACGCGATGATCGGCTGGGCCGCGAAAACGCTAGAGGCCAATGAGCCGATGATACGGCAAATGGTCGAGGAACGCGCCGGCACGATCATGCGCTGGACTGGCCTTGACGACCGACTGGCCAATGCGATTGTCACCGGGCTTGAAAAAATGCTCGCCGATATGGCCGCTGACCCCGACCATCCATTGCGCGCCAAGGGTGAGGAGGGCCTGCAAAAGCTTGTCCGCGACCTGAAATCGGACAAAGAATTGCAAGCGAAAGTCGCCAATTGGAAAGCCGAACTGCTCGCTAATCCCGCAATGAACAAATGGATCGAGGGGCTGTGGGATCAGGGGCGCTCGGCGTTGCTGAAAGCCGCGCGCAATCCCGATGCGGCGATGTCGGGCAGCTTTGGCGATGCGCTAACGAAGTTGGGCTCAACATTGCAGGATGATGCGGGGCTGAAGCGCCAAATCAATCGCTTCGCCCGCCGCGCGATTGTCGGCACCACCGAAAATTACGGCGATAACATCGTCAGTCTTGTCTCTGACACAATCGGTGGCTGGGACGCGAGCACGATCACCGATCGCGTGGAAAATGCGGTGGGGAGTGATTTACAGTTTATCCGGATTAACGGGACTTTGGTGGGTGGGTTGGCTGGGCTAGTGATTCATACAATCGCGATCTGGATTTGAGGCAAAAGACGTCGTTTTAGTAACACCGTTAGTGCTGAGCCTGTCGAAGTGCGTCCTCGGGTTTCAACCGCCGCTTGAGGCCGATGGGCGTGGTTCACCTGCGGTGGCCTTCGGCTCGACAGGCTCAGCACTAACGGTGTTAAATATCCGTTCGTTTAACCCACATCGCCCGCGCCTTGGCCAGCGCAGAGTATTTTGGTTGATCGGCCTCAAGTTTCATCAGCGCCATCGCTTTCAATTTTGCGAGCAAGCCCGCTGTCGCTAATCCCGCTGAACCAGCCAGCAAAGCGTCTGACAGTTCCTTATCGTGCGCCGCAACTGGATGTTCTGCTTCGCGCTTTAACATCCCCAGCGCATTCAACGCCACCGCCGCCATGAAGCGCGCTCTGCCTTGCGCGCTGGGCTTAACATCTTCCTCGACCCATTTTGCCAAAGCCTCTAGCATTTCGGCAGACGACGGCTCCCCTTTGCGCCGCGCTGGTGAAACCTCGGGCAAAGCAATCAGCCCCCGCTCACTCTCCGGCGCGTCACTCTCTAACAACATCAGCAAATCAACTTCCGTCTCCGAAGCGCGCCGACCAATGACCGCCCGCTCCAGACTGGTATCCGCACCACTGCGCCAGATTTCGGCCATTTGCAGGCAACACAGGCCCCACCATAATGTCGAATAGACCAGCCACCAGCGAAAACGCGCTGGGTCCACCGCAACACCGCTTTCGCGTTCATACGCCGCCCATAAATCATCCAATTGCGCCACGCCAAAGGCTGGCCGGTCGATATAACCAAAGCGCCAGCTGTTGATGCAGCCAAAGGCCAAATCCTGATGCCGGTCGCCCAAATGCGCGAGTTCCCAATCGAGCACAGCGGCCAAGCTATCTGCATCGACCATGATGTTGCCCATGCGAAAATCGCCGTGGAGCAGGACGGGTTCGACTGGTGCAGGCAAATAATCCTGAAGCCAACGAAACGCCAAAGCAAAGACCGGTCGATCACCACCATAAAGGGCAAAGCGTTCGCGCATTTCCGCCAGCAACTCGGCGGGCGCAGGGTTTGGCAAGGCGGGAATAGTATTCAGCGGGATCGCATGAATCCGCGCCGCCTCTCGTGCCAAGTCATTCACCAAAGACGGTGGCGGTGCGCTTAGTATCTTCGCCGGATTCGCATCTGCCACAACGCGGCGCATGATATAGCCAGTGCCGATTTCGTCCTCCGGCGTCAATTCCGCGACAACCTCTGGCGCTTTCACGCCTGCTGCGAAAGCGGCGCGCACGACCACCGCCTCAACATCATGGCCGTAAACTCGGCCTACCATAAACTCCGCCGAAGGCGCACGGCGCAGGACATAGCCGGACCCCGTATGATCAAATGAGGAACTCTCCATATTCGCGCCGCCGGATAGGCGCGTGATATTCTCGACCGGTGCATCAACACCCGTTGCGCGCAGCATAATCGACCGTAATGCGATGCTGATGTCTGTCATGCTTTCTGCCAATAATCAAAAGCGCGCTGCTGCTGTTCAGCGACGTAAGCCCGCGCCTCGGCCCCTTCCCATGCGCCCTTGTATTCACCACGCGACACCCACCAGCCCTGCCCCGGCAACCGATCGCTTTCGCGCACCACCAACGGCGCAAGTGGCGGCTCTCCGCGCAGAGCGGCCTCTCGATCCACGGCATCGAGCGTCTTGCACAATGCCCGCATTTTCGGCCGGGTAAAGCGAAAGCCCAATGTCATCAGCATTTCGGAATAGCTGAACGCCCGCCCTTCACACGCGGCCTGTTGCAGCAACGCCGCGATATGCGCCACATCGGCCAGTGCGCCTGCGCTGTCTGGGCCATCGTTCAGGAACGGGTTATCCACCGCCGTTTGATCAGCGTTGATCTTTATGGACCACGCCGTTTTTCATCACAAACTGCACGTTTTTCAGGACGGTAACGTCCTTGGTCGGATCGCCCGTCACTGCAATAATGTCCGCCGATTTGCCAGGCTCTATCGAACCCACTTCTTTTTCCACACCCAGCAACGTCGCCGCATTCATAGTTGCTGCCTCAATCGCTGCCGCAGCAGGCATCCCGTACTTGACCATCAATTCAAATTCATCCGCATTGCGGCCATGCTTGGATACACCCGCATCGGTGCCAAAGGCAATTTTGACGCCCGCCGGATAGGCAATTGCCAGACTTTTGCCCGTCACCTCGATCCGCCATTTCACCTTGGCCAGCACTTCGGGCGAATAGGCGTTGGGATCGGCGGCAAGCCTTTCCAAATAGCCGTTCACGGTGGACAAGGTCGGCACATAATACGCACCTGACTGTTTAAACAATTTGACGCTGGCATCATCGAGCAGTGTGCCGTGTTCAATCGAATCAGCGCCCGCCGCAAGCGCCGCGTTCACGCCGTCATTGCCATGTGCGTGGACTGCGACTTTCTTGCCATATAAATGCGCGGTATCGACGAGCGCCTTGACTTCATCGTCAAAAATCTGCCGCCCTACGCCAACACCGATGCGGCTGTTGACGCCGCCCGTCGTTGCAATCTTGATAACATCGACACCGCGCCGGATTTGTTTGCGCACCGCTTGTCGGCAGCTTTCGGTACCGTCACATAAGTTGTCATCGCTAATGCTGCCGTGCAGGTCCTCTGCAAGGCCGTTCTTGCCATCCATATGGCCGCTGGTCGTGGAAATGGGTCGCCCTGCATCGATAATCCGCGGCCCGGGTAAATCGCCCGCCGCAATTGCATCGCGTAAAGCAAGCGTTGCTCCTGTTCCATCACCCAGATTGCGGACTGTGGTAAAGCCCGCCAGCAGCGTCTTCTTTGCATTGCCCGCTGCACGGTATGCGGTTGCCGCGTCGCTGCTGGTGATTGATTCGATCAACCCGGCATTCCCGCCTGCATCGCTGTCGAGGTGAACATGGCTGTCGATCAGTCCGGGTAGTACGAAACGATCCTTCAAATCGACTGTCGTCGCACCGTCTGGGCCAGTCTGATATCCCGGCTGGACTTCGGCGATCTTGCCGTTTTTGATGATGATAGTGGAAGGGCCTTTGGCCGCGCTACCGGGCCTGTCGAGCAACTGACCAGCGTGGATAACAAGAATGTTGTCTTGCGCGTGCGTCGATACGGCGAACAAGGCGGCGCTGGTAAACGCCAAAAATTTAAGCTTCATGATAATCCTCCGCTACATCTGATATTGCGATGCTAGCGGACGGATTTGGATACGCAATAACCGATAGTCGAAACTTCACGCGTGCCCCTCGCTTGCGCTCGGGATTTTTTCGGACAATCGTCCCCCGGATGAAACGCCTAAGCCATAACCGGTAGCCGAAACCTCACGCGCGCCCCTCGCTTGCGCTCGGGATTTTTGCCGACGACCATCCCCAGGATGGTCGTTTAATCGGCAAAAATGGTGGGCGATACAAGGTTTGAACTTGTGACCCCACCCGTGTGAAGGGTGTGCTCTACCGCTGAGCTAATCGCCCGCCGACCATTTTCGAAGGCGCGCCTCTGCCAGAGGTTCGGCGCGCTGGCAAGGGGTCAGGACACAATCTTGATATGCGCCGTTCGCGTCTTTGCTTCATAGCCGTGGCCAAGGCCGACAAAGATTGTGTCGATTATCTTGGATAGCTTCGCCTCTGAAAGCTTATGCCCGATATGCGTCAGCGGTTCTGGCATACAATAGGGGCTGACCATCTGATTGATCAGCGATACAGCCTCGTCGATGGATAGATCTCCAAAATAGCCTGCATCCAATGCCTCTGCGACAATGCCTGCAAGATAATGGTCGCCTAAATCAACATAGCCGCGCACCACTTCAAAATATTGCTGGCCAAGCTCGCAATAGCTTTTGAACAGCTCTGGTTCCTCGTTGAAACGCGCATTCATGACGACAAAACGGCGGGCGAAGAACGCAAATAGCTTGTCGCGGACCGGCAGGTCGGATGCAGTCACTTCTTCCATTATCGCGACTTTGTCAGCAAACCATTTTTCCGCGACCGCCTCCAGCAAAGCTTCTTTGCTTTCAAAGAAACGATAAAGGTTTGACGGCGACATGCCCGCAGCGGCGGCGAGTTCGTTCATCGCGATATCTGCCGACCCGCGTTTGCGGACAAGCTCTTCAACTTGATCGAGCAAAAGTTCCCGGCCTGCGTCTATATCGGTTTGTGGACGTGCCATTGCAGCCTCCCTGCGTTATGCCAATACTACAGTTTTATGATATATGATGATATTCGTCAATTTTCAATGACAGCGAATGGTAGCTCTTCTTGAAGCGCGGCAGGACGCGCTGATTTGGCGCTGGATTGAGGGTGCTCCCCCTCTTGAACTATGCTGGTCAGTGTTAGACCCAACAGACGGATGCCCATTTCGGCGGGTAGGATCGCCGATAGCAACTCATGCCCGAGCGCCGCAAACTCAGCTTTGCTGTCGATGATATGGCCCGGAGAACGCGAGCGGGTAATGGTGCGAAAATCGGAGTAGCGCGCTTTAAGCACTACTGTCCGGCCCCTTGTTTCGGATCGCTCGATCCGTTCCCATATGGTCTCGACGATCTCATCAAGCGCAGCTTGCAGTTGGTGATCGCCGCGTTTGTCCTCAAAATAAGTAGACTCTGCGCCTAAAGACTTACGTTCACGCGATGGATTGACCGCGCGATTGTCGATCCCGCGCGCCGCTTTGAACAGATAATGTCCAGTGCTGCCGAAATGCTGGCACAACCATTCCTCACTGCGCGCGGCAAGGTCTGCGCCGGTTTCTATCCCCAGCCCGGCCATCTTCTCCGCCGAACGCGGCCCGACGCCGTGAAAGCGGCGGACGGGCAATCCGGCGACAAACGCCGCGCCTTGATCGGGTAGGATCACGCATAACCCGTCAGGCTTATTCTGGTCGCTAGCCAGCTTGGCGATAAACTTGTTATAACTCACTCCTGCACTCGCGGTCAGTCCGGTTTCTTCGCAGATCGCAGCGCGAATGGCTTTAGCAATTTTGATTGCAGAACCGATGCCCTGCTTATCCTGGGTCACATCAAGATACGCCTCATCCAGCGATAATGGCTCGATCAAATCGGTGTGGCGCGCAAAAATTTCTCGAATGTGCCGCGAGACAGAGCGGTAGACTTCAAAGCGCGGAGGGATGAAAATCAGGTCGGGGCAGCGGCGTTGCGCCACCACAGACGGCATCGCTGAACGCACGCCAAATGTGCGCGCTTCATAGCTGGCCGCCGCAACGACACCGCGTTTCGACGAACCGCCGACCGCCACCGGCTTTCCGCGCAATTCAGGATTATCGCGTTGTTCCACGCTGGCAAAAAATGCATCCATATCGATATGGATGATCTTTCTTAGAGGGTGCTGGTCTTCCATAGTTCAGACAACGCTCTATCATCGCGCAGTTCGACTTTCGATGGAAAAGGTGCTGGCTAAATTTCGGCTTGCTCCGCATAGGGCGATTATGGACTCTCCCGCCTCTGCCCCGTCGCTCGCCACTCCCAAAGCCGATATCGGTGAGCGTGAGCTTGTCGTGATGATGGCATCATTGATGGCGCTCAACGCGCTCGCCATCGATTCGATGCTGCCCGCGTTCCCGCGCATGGTAAAGGGATTGGCGCTTACTCATCCAAACCATATCCAATATGTCATCTCGGTCTTTCTCGCTGGCACCGGTATTGGCGCATTGTTCCACGGACCGTTGTCCGACCGTTTCGGACGAAAGCCTGTATTGGTCTGTGCGGTTTTGGCCTCTGCCATCTTTTCCTTTGCGTGCAGTTTTTCGACCAGTTTTGACATGCTGTTGACGATGCGTTTTTTGCATGGACTTTCCGCTGCTGCTGCAAGCGTTTTAGTTGCGTCGATTATCCGCGATAAATTTGAAGGCGACGCGATGGCAAAGCGGATGTCGACGATTTTTCTGGTATTCATGATCGTCCCGATTATCGCGCCTACTGTGGGTCAGTTCATCCTGTTATTCGCGGGATGGCGGACCATTTTTGATGTGATGGCCTTTATGTGCATCGCAGCGGCATTGTGGACAATCCGGCGACTGCCGGAGACGTTGAAACCGGAAAACGTCATCCCCATTCAGTTAAAGCCACTGACAAAAGCTTGGAAAACTGTGGTGCTTAACCGCGCTGCGGCAGGCTATATGCTGGGCGCGGGCATCGTGCAGGGGGCACTATTCGGCTTTCTCAATAGCTCGCAACAGGCGTTTGACAAGGTCTTTGGCGCGGCGGAGTTCTTCACCACCGGCTTTGCCATTGTGGCGTTGGGCATTGCCGTTTCAAACTTTACCAACGCCCGCATTGTCGAACGATTTGGCGCACGGCGCGTGTCGCAGGCGGCTTTATTTGTCTTTATCACATTGGGCGTATTGCAGCTTTGCGCGGCTATGTATGCGCCAACATCGATGGTCCTGTTTCTGATATTCCTGACCGGTAATATGGCAATGGTCGGTTTTATCGGATCTAACTTCTCCTCGATTGCGATGTCCCCATTCGGAGCCGTGGCGGGCGCTGCATCGTCATTTCAAACCTTTACCAAAACCATCCTCGGCGCTGCCATCGGCGCATTGATTGGGCAACAGTTTGACGGCAGCGTCGTGCCGATTGCCACCGGCTTTATCCTATGCGGATTAGTCTCTTTGGCGCTGATTTTCTGGGGTGAAAAGGGAAAGCTCTTCACTCGCCCGGGGACAACGGTTAACGTCCCCCACGCTCCGCGCAGTTAAGGCCATTCTGTTGTTAGCCCGTTTGCCCTGAGTAGGTGTAGAGCGTTAGCGAAGTGCCGTATCTAAGGGCTTGGAGTGCGCGCACAGTGCTTCGATACGCCACTTCGCTGTGTTCAGCAGCTCCTCAGCACAAACGGTTGAGGGATGTGTGCTGCGTAGCCAAACAAAAAAGGGAGGCCGAAGCCTCCCTTTCTTCTAAATATATGGCATCCTAAGATCAGGCCAGATGCTGATCCACTGGAGACTTTGGCCCATCCGCATCGTCTTCATGCACATCAATGATACCTTGGCCAACATGGCTTTTGCGATAGCCATAGAGGTAATAGATCACGATACCGATCCCGCCCCATACCGGCAGCACGATCATCGCCTCAAACGGCAGGTTGAGGAACAGGAAGATGCAGCCTGCAATCGTCAACGGACCGACCAGCCAAAGCGCAGGCGTACGGAACGAACGCACGCGGTTCGGTTCTGATTTACGCAGCATCATCACCGCAATCGCCACCATCATAAACGCATAGAGCGTTCCAGCGTTGGCAATATCGGCAAGCTGGCCGACCGGAAGAAACGCCGCCGCAAAGGCAACAACTGCACCGGTAATCGCCGTCACGACATACGGTGTTTTCCACTTGGGATGGATCTTAGACAGACCCTCTGGCAGCAAGCCGTCGCGCGACATCACAAAGAAGATGCGCGTTTGGCCAAACAGCAGGATCAGGATCACCGATGGCAACGCGACGAACGCGGCGATACCCAGCATGTTACCGATTGTGCCAAAGCCAATCTGGCGCAACACATGGGCCAAAGCTTCATTAGAACACACCAGCATTTCGTTATATTGCGGCAAAGCGCACTGCACCGCTAAAGCCTCTGAACCAGCCGGGAAAGGAATGCCATTTGGCCCCATGATGGGCTGTCCGCCAATGGTGCCTACGGCACCTGCAGCAACCAAGATGTAAAACACTGTGCAGAAACCCAGTGAGCCTATGAGGCCGATGGGAACGTTACGTTGCGGATCTTTTGTTTCCTCCGCTGCTGTCGAAACTGCGTCAAAACCAACATAAGCAAAAAAGATAGTCGCCGCCGCACCCACGGCACCAACGCCCGAGCCAAAGCCGCCAAAGACGCCAGCGGGCAGAAACGGATTGAAGTTCGCCATTTCAGCCTTAGGCAAAGTCAGCACTATGAACGCCGTTAGCGCGGTGACCTTAATCGCAACTAGAATTGCGTTAAACTTCGCCGATTCATTGGTCCCAATCATCAACAGCCACGTCATCAGCAATGCGATGATGACAGCGGGCAGATTGATAATGCCGCCTTCGGCTCCACCCAAAACCAGCGGCCCGGCTGCCAAAGCAGCTGGAAGCTTTATACCGAAAAATTCATTCAAGATCGTGCCACTAAAATAGCCGGACCAACCGACCGACACCGCGCTGGCCGCGACTGCATATTCGAGCACCAGCGCCCAGCCGACCGTCCATGCAAGCAGCTCGCCCATGACGGTGTAGGTGTAGGTGTATGCAGACCCCGCCACCGGCAGCATCGAAGCGATTTCAGCATAGCACAAAGCAGCGACGATGCAGATCGCGCCTGCAATCGCAAAGGCGAGCATCAGGCCGGGTCCAGCCTTCTGCGCACCAGCGGCGGTCAGCACGAAAATGCCGGTGCCGATCACACAGCCAATGCCAAATAATGTCAGTTGGAACGCACCCAGCGTCCGGTGCAGAGATTTTTTCTCTGCCGTCGCCAATATGGCGTCGATTGATTTCGTACGACCAAATATCATTACCCACTCCCTTAAGGATTATTGATTGACGGAGAACCTAACCGCTAATCACAGGCGCGCAACTTAATTTCAGCGCGAGAGCATCGGACCAAGCGGTTTTCCACCGAAAAGATGGACGTGCAGGTGCGGAACCTCTTGATGTGCATGGTGTCCGGTGTTCGCCAGCAACCGATATCCCGGCGCAACCAGCCCGAGCTCGCGGCCGACCTCACCAACCGCGCGGACAAATCCGGCAATCTCTGCATCGCTGGCCCGCGCGCTGAAATCATCCCAGCTGACATAGGCGCCTTTGGGGATCACAAGGACATGATGCGGCGCTTGTGGTTGAATGTCATGAAACGCCAGCGCCCATTCATCCTCAAACACCGTCCGGTTCGGAATTTCACCGCGCAGGATTTTGGCGAAGATGTTCTGGTCATCATAA
>JANMGR010000126.1:0-11437 GCA_031374785.1 Sphingomonadales bacterium
CGCCGCCACGCAGGGAATTCCGGGGAATTCCGGTGACACCAAATTCCGGGGACGGAAATTCCGGAGACATAATACTAATTAGTGCCACTAGGCAATATACTGAAATAGGTATATTTGTGCCCAATAGAGGAATTCTGGGGACACTATACTAATTAGAAATTGAAGTTTCGCCCGAAGCGCTTGCAATGTAGGATTTTTCCTGCCAATTTTCTCATAGACATCGCCAATCGCCCTATGAGCTAACAGGGCCTGCCATCTGCTCGCGCGTGCCGCTAATTTTCCTTCCTCCCTGTGCGCTCAAGTCTGCGCCGACGCCTATTCGCCCGTTAAAGTTACAAAGGTGACACTTCACCCCCCGCGCTTGCGTGAACTTTGTAACTTTAATTGGTCCGAGCCGCCAGCGCACACGCACTTCCGTATCGTTTAAGGTGAGACTTTAGTGTGACTTTCCAGCGATTAACTCCGGTTGCTATTGGCTCCGATAGCAATTCTGGGGCTTTCGAGAATGCCGCGCGCACTGAAATTCATAAAATTGGAGTGGTGCAGTATTTCGATGTTTGAGATTATGTGACGATATGCCAAACATGGGCATTGATACGTGAGGGGGCTTTAGTGAGGAACGCGAAAAATGTGATTTTGCCATTTGGCGTCCCGCGCAAAGGCATTTGGCTGGAATATGCTGCAGCCTTGGGCGCAGGTGTCGCGCTGGCGGTGACATTTTATGCGCTTTGGAAAGGCTGGGCAGCGATTGATCAATTGCCGACAGCTGTGGTTTTTCATCTGTTCACATTAGTCCCGGCATTGGTGCTAACGCCGTTTTTGTTCATTGGCTCTAAGGGGGTGCGCATGCACCGGATATTGGGCTGGACATGGTCGATCCTGATGTTGGCCACGGCGGTTTCAACACTCTTTATCCGCGATGCCGGAGGTAATTTTAGCCTGATCCACATTTTCACGGTGATTACGCTAGTCTCTGTTCCGCGGCTGTTGTTCAATGCGCGTAAGCATCGCGTTATGCAGCATCGGTGGAGTGTTTTAGGCTTAGTTTTTGGTGCATTGCTGATTGCCGGGTTTTTTGCCTTTGTCGGTAACCGGTTTCTCGCTCAGGCCCTGATGCTGTGAAATATGGGAGATCAGAAATCTGAGTAGAATTTTGGAGTTGCTATCCTAAACGCACCTCATCCCTTCCCCCGCCATGCCAGCGACTGCGCATTGAGCACCGATAAGTCCGCTTCATTAGCGACCACGCGCTCGGCCAACGCAACTGCCGCCGCCAATCGCTCCGCATGAATATGCTTGTACGCAGGTCGGCCTTGCACGGCCTTATCCCAACGGCCCTCATGCACCGCATCCAGCAATATACGCATGAAACAATGGTCGACGCTGACGGGCCAGCGGCGCGCTTTTGCCAGCGCGGGCAAAGTGTCGCGCGTTATCGCCAGCCATTCCGCCTCCATCCGTGCGCGATCAAAAGGCTTGCCGTCGTTCAACTTAACACCCAATCGCTTCTTCGATCCACGCTCTGGCATCCGGAAAGTTGCGTTCGACCTCTGGCAGGTCATTCACGCATAGAAACTTAATCTCGTGGCGTTCGGCCCTGCCCAGATAGACATGAACATCCTCGACTGACCACTGATCCAGTGCGCCAACCGCGACGTGCAGATAATCGCGAGTGTCCAAAATGGCGGCATTTCCGGATGCAAGGCAGGCATGGTTATGCAGGCTTTGGGCTAAAAATTGCTCGGTGCAGCGAAAGCGAAAACCGGCGTTGCGCATAAACGCGTCGGGATAGGTTTCAAACAATTCCGCCATTACCGAGCGTTGCATCGGGTGGACGACATGCGCGCTTTCAAACACATGGTCAGCGGTATAGCCGATCATGCCTGCGGCGTTGATTTGATTAAAATGGTTCAACAGGCTGGCGTCGTCGCGGCTGTTACTCGATTCAGCCATCGCGGTATAATCGATCCATTTGCCGCGCAACACCGGGCCGTTTCCGGCAAAGAAATCTGTGGGTGTAACCGGCGCGGTCAAAAACACATCGTCGTTGAAATAGAGAAAATGTTCCGACAGGCCCGGAATGCGCCACAGCATTGTTTCTATGGAAAGCGAGTTGAATGTGGGCAGCGCATCCTCGTGACCTAAAAATATCTCCCGGTGGTCAACGATGCTGATCTTTCCCGCGAATTCATCTGGCAACGATGCGAGCACCGGGATCTGTTCATCGGTCACGATCCAAATCCGCCGCACCCATGGCGCATGATTGGCGATAGAGCGGACGCAAAAGTTCAGCTCATCACTGCACACCCAGCGATGGGGGTTGGTGCCGTTGTCGTGGAGCGGCGTTTGCGCCTGTGTCAGATAATGATCGCGCTTTTGCCTATGCGCAGGGTCGGAACCATCCACCCATGTTATGACTGCATCGACTTCAAACATTCTGGAACTCTTTACACGCGTTGCGGTGTCATAAAATTGTAATAGCGGTTTGGGAACCGGTAAGTTTTCAGGACGGATTGCGAGGAATTGCGCTTGGCATATTTTGAGCATACGTCCTACGCCAACAGGGACCGGATTTTGACATGAACGAACACCTCTTCAAAACCATCATCATCGCCGCCGCTGCGATCTTCACCGCGTTGTTCGCCTATTGGTGCATCCCGCCTTTGATCGCTGATCCCGACATCATCGGCGCGCTCGCCGCCGGGTTCGTTAATCCCTATTCCAGTGGTTATTCCGCCGATGTCTTCGCTTGCTGGGCGATATTGTCGGCATGGATCGTTTATGAACGCAGCGCCCTTGGAGTCCGTCACGGTCTGTGGTGCATCTTGCTGGGTGCGATGCCCGGGGTTGCGGTGGGCTTTGCCGGTTATCTGTTGCTACGGATGCGGCAATTGCCTAGGCCATCATAAGCAACTGCCGCTGTGAAAGTGTAACCGAAATGACGCGCAAGACAAAACCCGCAAACTGGTTCACTATCGGTATGGATGCTTGGGCGCTAGCGGCTGAATCGAACATCGTGATTGCGCAGCGGATGGGCGCGATAGCCTTTGGCGGACCAGCGGCGGCAAAAGAGGCCGAACGTATGGTTTCTGAGAAAGTCTCGGCCAATATGGCTTTAGGGCTTGACCTGATGACCGGCAAATTCGGCGCAAGCCCCGCGGCGATCCTAAGCGGTAGCATCGCGCATTATTCAAAAGCTGTTGTAGCGAATCGGCGGCGTCTAGGCTCCTAGCAACCGGCGGTCCAAGGGACACGCTGGGGTTGCGAATGTCTGAGCGCGTGACGGCAAACACCCCCTTTGGTATAGGATACAGTCCAGCGATTGGCGTGCTACCTCGCAAATGGGCATGGCCTGGCGTTTGCGGTATGGGCCGCAACGACATGGCGCGGTCGAGCTTGGAACACATGCCGTTTATTGACCATCCGCTGCGAACCCGCGTTGTTTCAGAAATGCATATGCGGCGCATGCCGCCACTGTCGCCGCCCATGTTGATGATCCAGATGGTCCGATTGGTTAGCCAGGGCGAGCGCGCCGCAGAGCGCATTCATGTGCTGGCCATGCCGGGAGTGAATGCCGCCGATGTCGACGAACGCAACCGCCATATCGGGGGAACGCGCAGCGATGGCATCGAGTTTTTGTGGGAATGCCATAGCGAGGCGACCACAGCGACGTTGATTATGCCCGCATCCGCAACCAGCGCCTTTATTGCCGGAGTGGATGATCATGACGCAATGCAGTGGTTGTTGAATGCACCAGGGACCGTATTGCGGGCGGTACGCGTTGCGGTTGTTAGCAACCATGACGCTGCCTTGGCGTCTATGGCAGACGCCGATTTTAGCGCCGCCGAACTTGTCAGCTGCACTATCGGCTCTGTGCGTATCTGGTCTGATTTCCTAATCCGCGATGACAATTTCGGGCGGTTATTGGTGACCGGCGGCGACATGCCCGCCGCTGATTTGGGCCGCGTGGTGCAGCAACTGCAAGAGCTTGGCAATTATCGCAATCTTGCGCTTCTCGGACTGCCATTGGCGCAGGAACAAGGGCCGCAGGTCGCAGCGCTGGAACAAGTCCTCGTCGATATCGCGCAACGCATGGCAGATGGCGAGGCTGATCCCGCTTTGCTTGATCAGCTGTGCGAACTGGCCGCACAAGTCACCGCGATTACCGCAACCACAGCGTTTCGTATGAGCGCCACTGCCGCCTATGCGCAGATCGTGCAAGACAGGATATTGGCGCTGAATGCTGTCAGTATTTCAGGCTATCAATCGCTGGAGGAGTTTACCGAGCGCCGCTTGCTGCCTGCAACCCGCACCTGTGCATCGTTTAGCTCGCGGCTAGAGGCATTGGCGGTGCGAATTGAACGGGCGACATCATTGCTACGCACGCGCGTTGAAATGGCATTGCAGGCGCAAAATTCGGCTTTGCTACAATCGATGGATAAAAATTCCGAGAGGCAATTGCGGTTGCAACGCGTGGTCGAGGGGCTATCTGTTGTCGCGGTCAGCTATTACGCCGTCAGTCTGTTGTCCTATATCTTACGCGCTGTTGCGGAATATACACATATTCCGCATGACACACTTGTGGCTTACAGCGTCGCGCCCATCATGATCCTTGTCTGGATATTCCTGCGCGGCAAAGTGAAATATATCGTCGAAACGGCAGACTGATTAAGGAGTGGGATGACCGATACACACGAAACAATGTCAGATGCCGTGATCAGCGAGGTGATCGAAATGGCGCTGAGCGATCATGTCAGTTTTACGACGATCACGGCGCAAACCGGGCTGAGCGCCGATGCGGTGAAAGCGTTGATGCGATCCAACCTGAAACCCGGCAGCTATCGCGCTTGGCGGAAAAGGGTGAAAGATTTTGGTTCGCGGCGTGAGGTCTACAAATAGGGCATTTTTATCCGCTTTCGCATTGCATCCAGACAGCATAGACTTCCGTTATTGAGGCATCATCATTCAAAATGGAGTTCCGGTTAATGCGTAATGTTTCCTTGTTCGTCCTGTCTGCTTTTGCGCTCACAACCAGCGCGAACGCTGCTCCAGAGCAAGCGTCTCCTGTCGATGTCGCGGCGGCGCGTGCTTCGCTTAGCGGCAAATGGGAAGGCACGCTGGAATATCTCGATTATTCGGCGAACGAATGGTTCGGCATTCCTGTCAAAACCTCCATTGAGGATCAGGGCGATAAAGCAACGACTATTCGCCGGTCCGATTTTGACGATGGGCCGACGGTTGGCAATGTGCGGATTACCTCTGTTGAATTGTTTGATGCAGCGGCAGGCACAGTGGCCACAGGCACTTTTCGCAAAGGGCGAGAGGCAAGCATCACGACCTATGCTGTGCGGATCGAGGGGCAGTCGCAAGACCCGCTGCGTTGGACATTGATTGCGGAGGTAGAGGCTCAAGACAATAATCGTCCGGCAATGCTGCGCGAAACGACGGTGCGTGACGGGAATATAGTCGAGACGCTAAAACAGGTCGATTTTCTGGATGATGACAAACAGGAATGGATCAGCCGCAATCGGACTAAGCTGAAGCGAGTTGGTAATTGATTAGAGGGAACATATAAATGGCACAGGTTATTGGACTAGGCGGCCTCTTCTTCAAATCGGCGGATACCGCCGCGATGCGTGATTGGTATGGCAATGTGCTGGGTCTGGCGTTTGAACCCTGGGGTGGGCTGGTGTTCTTGCCCGAAACCGCAGCGGCACATCCCGGCGCAGGCACAGTCTTTTCTCCCTTCAAAGCCGACAGCGATTATTTCGCGCCCTCGGATAAAGAGTTTATGTTCAACCTGATGGTTGATGATTTGGATGCCATTATACAGCGATGCGCAGAGCACGGCGTGACTCCGGTGGGCGACGTTCTTGACGAAGCCAATGGCCGTTTTGCGCACATTATGGACCCCGAAGGGCGCAAGATCGAGCTGTGGGAGCCGAAGCCTATGTGACTGCGCTTGCGGCGGCTATGCCGACCGGCGACGCCCTTCGAGCGGAATGAAAACAGCTTGATCGCGGCCTTCAGCTTTGGCTTTGTAAAGCAAATCATCGGCCTGTTTCAATGAATGGCCAATCACTTTGTTCGGCCGATGAAATGCACAACCGATGCTAACGCTCAGCTTGATGGCGTGCCCCGCGATAAGGGGGTGGAGGCTACGCACGGCGGTGCAGACATCCGCCGCGCAGACATGGCCCTCAATCTCGCTTTTGCCAGCCATAAAGACGCCAAATTCTTCACCGCCCAGCCGCCCGACAATGCCTGCATCGCCGACGCATTGCTGAATTGCGTTGGCCATAATGCGAAGCGCCTCGTCCCCGACGGCATGACCATTGTGGTCATTAATTGCTTTGAAATGGTCAGCATCCACGATCATGATCGGCCCCGCCGCCTGCGCGGCGCGCATAGTGTCCAAGAAATGATTCCGGTTAAATGTCCCGGTCAGCATGTCGAACATTATCCTGCTGTCAACAGTGCGGATCATATCGGACTGGCTCCGGATTAGATCGAGAACGACATAAACGATTGGGGGAATCAGAAACAACGGGACCAAAACCGCAATAGCGAACAAGGGGCCAACATAGTCTGCGCCAAAACCCCCTGACGTCATGCTGATCGCTGCGCCTGCAATCGCAAACGGAATGGACACCGTCATCGCAGTGATGGCCGCAGTAAAGAGCCGAACCTCTCGCTTTGTTTTAATCCGCAATAGCATTGCGGCTCAATAGCCCAAGGTGCTGGCTAAAATGTAAAATTGATAAGGTTAATGCGGTGTAAACGAATTGATTTTCGTCAATGAAATCAAGTAAGCATGGTAAACTTTCCGCAACTGGGAATGTTTACACCTTCTGTGAGACCGCTTTAGGGTCCAGACCCATTAAGAATACTTGCGAGGTTTGAGGCCATTTTGTTCAGTGCGAGACGGCAAGCGACGGGCATATGTCGATGTTTCCTAGCTTGCCAACGAAGCAATGAGCAAAATGGGTCAAATCCCCAATTAGCGTTAGAGGGGGGACGTCAAAATGGCAAAGATATCGGAACAAAATGTCCACCGCAGACAGTTATTCTGTCTGCAAGGACGTTTTGCTTCGAGATCGAAGCCATTTTGACGCCTCGCACGTATTCTTAATGAGTCTGGACCCTAGTTCTTACGCGGCGGCCAAGGAAAGAAACCCGATGTGCGTTCAACATAGTCGGTATAGCCCGGGCGGCTTTTCTTTAGACCCTTTTCCAGCAAAGGTTTGCCCGACCATTTAGTCAGCGTGAAGGTGAGGAACAATGGCCCGATGATGCTGACCCAGCCGAGCGGGCCCGTTTCTGCCGCGATCAGCCAGATGCCCCACCAAGTGCAAGCGTCACCGAAATAATTGGGATGACGGGTGTAGCGCCACAACCCGGTATCAAGCACTTTGCCTTTGTTGGCGGGATTGGCGCGAAACGATTTCAACTGCGCATCACCAATGGTTTCAAACAAAATGCCGGTCAGCGCCACTGCAATGCCCAGCCACGCAATCGGTCCCATGATCGTCCGCCCGCCTTCGCTCGCCCAAATGCCGAGTTGTGCAGGAAGAGCCGTAATAAACAACAAAGGCGCTTGCGTCAGGAACACCGCCAAAAGCGCAGTTTTATTCCAGCTCCAGCCTTTGCTTTCCATCGCATGGCCCATGATTTTTTTATAACGCGGATCCTCGCCTTCACGCCGCCAGCGGGTGTAAAGATGTAGCGCCAAACGAAGGCCCCAAAGGCTCGTCAACCCAAGTAAGACATCGGCACGCCTGCCATCGCCATCAATCTGGAACCAGCTGGCCCAGGCAAGGATCACCATGCCGAATGCCCAAAACGCGTCTATAAAGGAAACATCGCGGATTTTGGTAGCATATATCCACAGCAACAGGATTGCGACCATCAGCACTGCCAGATTAATGGCCAACATCGTTACAGCGCCTGCAATCATTCTTCATCTCCAGCAATGCTCGCCATTTTTTTGTTCGGATATTTGGGAGTTACTTTAGCGTACAGCTCAGCGACCTTTGCCATGTCCGCCTTGAAATCGCCGGTCGGCCAAATCGCTGGGCCCAATCCGCCAGTTTTCTTGGCATAATCCATCATACCCACAACCAAGGGCACTCTCGCGCCGACCGCAATATGATAGAAACCGGTCTTCCATTTGCGCACAGCACCGCGTGTTCCCTCGGGCGCAATCGTCAGCATAAACTCGGTGCGTTTGGAAAATTCGTCGATCATCGCCTGCACATAATTCTGGCTGCCCGACCGGTCGACCGGCACACCGCCCATATCGAGCAGGAAGTTTTTCCACGGCCAACGGAACAAAGATTTTTTCGCCATAAAATGCGGGGTGATGCCAAGATCATCGGTAAGCCCGATAAAGTTCAGGAAATCCCAATTCGAGGTATGCGGCGCTGCGATGAGGACGAATTTGCGCGGTGTCGGAACTTCGCCAAATGCCGTCCAGCCATTTCGATGATAAATCCAAACAAGGGCCTTACGAAAAAGCCGCGAGGCTGTGCTTGGTTGGCGAATATTTTCAGCCATAAATGATGTGAATCCCCTCTTAATCCCATCCAACACTGGACTGGACCCTGTGCAAAAGCAATTAGCTTGTTTCCCCTATGTCACCGCGCTAGTCCGCGCGTATTGGAACTGAAAATCAGAATACGCAAAGCGGGATTGCCATGACAGATGCTTTCACTCCGGTCATTTCAGCGACCGGTCTTTACACCCCAAACGACACCATCTCCAACGCGGAACTGGTGGCAAGCTATAATGCCTATGCGGACCTGTTCAACGCGCAGAACCCCGATGCAGAGCCGCTTGTTCACAGCTCGGTCGAGTTCATTGAGAAGGCAAGCGGGATCAAGTCGCGCCATGTGATCGACAAAGCGGCCATCCTTGATCCAGCGATAATGGAGCCGCGTTATGCCGAACGGCCTAATGATCAAATTTCACTGATGGCGGAAATAGGCGTTGCGGCTTGCCTCGATGCTTTGGCCAAAGCTGGCCGCAATATCGCCGATGTTGACGCTGTGCTGTGCGCTGCGTCCAATATGCAGCGCGGCTATCCGGCTATGGCTGTCGAGATACAGCATGAATTGGGCATGGAACGCGGCTTTGCTTTTGACATCAATGTCGCCTGTTCGTCGGCAACCTTTGGTATTCAAACAGCAGCTGACTATATACGCAGCGGCAATGCGCGCTCGGTTTTGGTGGTCAATCCAGAGATTACCTCCGGCCATTTGAACTGGCGGGATCGTGACAGCCATTTCATCTTTGGCGATGTAGCAACGGCAATTTTGGTTGAGGCCAAGGATTTGGCTCCCGCCGCACATTGGGAAATTCTCGGCACCCGATTGAAAACCCAATTCAGCAACAACATCCGCAACAATTTCGGGTTCCTTAATCGCGCCGAGGGCAAAGGCCCGGTCGATCAAAGCGGCCCGCGTAATGACAAGTTATTTGTCCAAGAAGGCCGCAAGGTTTTCAAAGAAGTCGTTCCAATGGTGGCGCAGATGATCGTTGAACATGCTGGCGACCTTGGGCTGTCCAGCGACGGCCTTCGCCGACTTTGGCTGCATCAGGCCAATCAGGGGATGAACAGGATGATTTCACAGCGCGTATTGGGGCATGAAGCCAGCGAGGATGAAAGCCCGACTGTGCTTGATACTTATGCAAACACATCAAGCGCGGGATCGATCATCGCGTTTCACAAACATAATCAGGATTTATCTGCCGGAGACGTTGGCCTGATCTGTTCGTTCGGCGCGGGCTATTCGGCGGGCTGCGTGTTTGTGCGTAAGGTGGGTCTATAATCCACTGCTGCGCGGGTGGCTTGCGCGCCATGCTTCGGGCCTGTCAAAAATGCCGCGCCAGATGCCGCGTTTTCTGGCGCGGGCGAAATCTTCTTCGCTGCCATAATCCCGCATACCGTTGAATTCGTGCGTAACGGCCATGCCGCTGGCGACTTGGTGCGCAGCTATATCTGGGGTTGTAGTGGAGCGACAGGTAGCAACTGAGCGGGCATATTTGTCTTGCGCATCGGCCTCGCACGATAACCTTGGCTCCAGCAACAGCTTTTCCAGCGCTGCCCGCGACGCCCGGCCGCATTGCCATTCGATATTTTGAGCGTCCTTACAAGTCTGATTGAGTTCAGGCGCGTCGATGCCATCAAGCCGCAACTTTCGCGTACCGACAACAAAACTGTCACCGTCGACAACATAAAGCTTCTGGCCATTAATGGCTACGGGCTGGCGCTGTTCGGTCCATTCACCGTAAAACCATGCGGCGACTGTCATAAAGGCAAGAACGAGTGCGATGGATAAACTTCGCCAAAAACCGTACCTTTGTTTGCGATAAACACGGTCGGCGGGGAAATTGACCATTACTATCGTCTAAACGCCGCCGGATGCGCTTTCAAAATATGCTCATAAATCGCTTCGTGCAGTTCATTGACAAAGTGACAGCCATATTCGTCGCGCTCATGCCAGGCAATGCGCGTTTCCAAGGCGGCAAAGCCCGGGATTGTAATGAACAGCGAGCTATCGGGGTTCAGATACATCGGCGTGATGACTTTACAGCCCGCGCGCGACAAATCGGCAACTTTGGCTTGATGATGGCCATAACCCTTTTCGCGTATTTGCGCGACAATGTGAACGTCGCCGCGTGAATAGCGTCTGTGGTTATAGGGCCGATTGTCTTTTCCATCTGCCGACATTTTCTTCGCCTCCCCGCGACGGTCGGTTTAATCGTTGGTGTCGTTAGCAGACTTTACAGCAATTGCCATAGGGAGGGAATCTGCGGTGTTATCCGCCGTTCAGTCTAAGATCAGACCAAGTGCGACGTAAATCAGGATTGGCGAACCAAAGCCGATGAGCGTTGCCAATACGAAGGCTACACGGACGATCATAGCGTCGATACCGCTCCAGTCTGCAAGGCCAGCGCATACGCCAAGGATTTTCTTGTTGGCGCGGTTTAAGGATAATTTGGTCATAAATTTCTTCTTCTTTTCATCGAGGGGACGGATGTCGAATTTGGGGGTTTCTCCGGGACGCATCGTTATGCGACCAATCCGGAAACAGAGGATATGGCGGGGGCGACGCTAAAGCCGATAGTGACGATGGCGCAAAAAACGGCGGCAAACATCGAGGCAAAGCGGGTTTGATTAAAATGGATCATTGTCATGGTTCCTTGATTACGGCTTAATCAGTCAAGATCAAGCGAGATAGGGGGCGATAGGAGAGACGGCAGGAGCAACGCTGAAGCCGATGGTCATAAATGCGCAAACGACTGCAGCGAAGATCGCGGTGAACTGGGTGCGTGGCATAGTGGTCATTTTAAATTCCTTTTCGTTCATATTTCCGGTCAATTCCGGTATATCATCTTCCTAGCAGAGACTGTGCCAGTTTAATTAACTAATTGA
>JANMGR010000183.1:0-5453 GCA_031374785.1 Sphingomonadales bacterium
CCCGTTTATGATTGCGACCGAGGCGTTCCTTGGTGTGCGGCCTGCCAACGAATATCTGTTTATGGTCATCGCAGCGGCAAGCGGCAATTACTTCAAAAGCGGCGCGCCTGCGGTGTCGTTGTGGGTTAGCGAACATTACAATCGTGCAGGCCCCGGCGGCACAGGTGCTGCCAAATGCGGCGGTAATTACGCCGCCAGCCTTGTGCCGATTGCCGAGGCGATGAAGGCGGGCCACGACCAAGTCGTGTTCCTCGATGCTAAGGAGCATCGCTGGATCGAGGAACTGGGCGGCATGAACGTGTTTTTCGTGTTCGACGATGGCAGCATTCAGACGCCGCCGATTTCGGACACGATCCTGCAAGGCGTAACGCGTGATTGTTTGATCGCGCTTGCCCGTGAGGAAGGGCTGATCGTCCGCGAAGAACCCTATGCGATTGACCAATGGCAGGTCGATGCCGAATCAGGACGGCTGCTCGAATCCTTTGCGTGCGGAACAGCAGCGGTTGTAACACCAATCGGCAAAGTCAGCGCGCCGGGCTTTAGCTTTAATATCGGCAGCGGTGGTCCCGGGCAGCTGACGCAAAAGCTGAAATCGCGGTTGATTGAGATTCAGCGCGGCACTGCGCCGGACAGTTTTGGCTGGGTTGATCGGATAGCTTAATAGACTTTGCGCTATACAAAGACCGTTAGTGCTGAGCCTGTCGAAGCACGTCCAGCCGATAAATGCCGTTCACCTGCGGTGGCCTGCGGCTCGACAAGCTCAGGGCTGACGGTGAAGTTTCAAATGGAGTTATTAAACACCCATATTCCAACAAAACCTGCATTGCCTTAGCCAAATCTCTCGTTATAGGGACGCTTGCTGATGCAAACCGTCAGCTGCTGGGGTGTCGCCAAGTGGTAAGGCACCGGCTTTTGATGCCGGCATTCGCAGGTTCGAATCCTGCCACCCCAGCCATTTTCCCCTACGTTCAGCGCAAATACAGTGTTGTAAATGGTTGTAAAGACTGCCTGCAAACACTGGAACAATTTGTAAACAACTCCTAACGCGCACTTATACATGCCCGCACGTTTTTGTGTTATAGAAGGCAGTTACAGTGGAGCTGGGTAATATCATGCGTATCGCAATCGCCGATGATGAAACCGACGTAGTCAACTATCTGAAAGCTATCGTAGAAGAACTGGGCCATAGCGCGGTGACTTTTACAGACGGCAATGCTTTGTCGCAATCGCTTGTCCGCGAAACCTATGACCTTGTTATACTCGACTGGTCGATGCCCAAAAAAGACGGGCTGGAAACACTGAACTGGATGGCAACAGCCATGCAAGAGCGGCCACCCGTGATCATGATGACTAACCGCACAGCGAAAAAGGACATCACTGACGCGCTGAACGCCGGAGCCGATGATTACATTACTAAGCCAGAGGATCGCGGCGTTATTGCTGCGCGGATTAACGCGATGCTGCGCCGCAATGCGGGTAGCGGCGCGTTCGATACCAAAGCAACCTATGGCAAGTATGATTTTGACAGGATCGAACAGACGGTCACTTTTGATGGCCAGACGGTGATGATGACGGCGAAGGAATTTGAACTCGCCGATCTGTTTTTCCGCAATCGCGATCGGACATTGTCGCGCAATTACATTATGGAAACGATCTGGCGGACGACTGCGGCGCTTGCCACACGCACACTCGACATGCATATTTCGCGGGTGCGGTCTAAGCTAGATCTGAAACCGGAAAACGGATTTCGCATTTTCACCGTTTTCGGTTACGGTTACCGACTGGAGACGATGGAGCCAAAGTGAGGCTTAAAAAGCGAGGCTGAACATGCGCATCTTTTTAACTTCGATTGCTTTGGGGTTGCTGGCCCTTGCAACACCGGCGCAAGCGGCTGACGATACACTCGTTTATGAAGTAAAAAGTGGCGATACTTTGATTAGTCTTGGCACAAAATATTTCGTCCAAGCGGCCGATTACCGCGTTGTTCAAAAAGCCAACAATATCCGCAATGACCGCGCGATCCCGGTTGGGACCAAATTGCGGATCGAGCGCAGCCTGTTGAAGTTTCGTAGCAGCACGGCGCAGATTGCGTCTGTTCGAGGGAGTGTCCTCCACTTAACGCGCGGAATACAAAATACTGCGGTTAAAGGCGCAAGCCTTGGCGAAGGCTCGACGTTAAAAACTGCCGGTTCGTCCTTCGCCACGATCACGCTGGAAAACGGTTCGCGCGTTTCATTGCCATCAAACAGCGATTTGAAAATCGTTCGATTGCGCCGCTATCTGATCGATTCCAGCCTCGATTATGATTTTGAAGTCGGGCGCGGTGCGGCAAAGTCAAAGGTCACACCGATGACCAACGGCAACGACCGTTATGTCGTCAAAACGCCCAAAGCCGTTTCAGCGGTTCGCGGCACCGATTTTCAATCACGTTACGATGATACAGCGGGAGCTGATTTTTCCGAAGTAACCGAAGGCGCACTCGCTGTCACGTTGCCCGGCGACACGCAAACAGACATGCCAGCGGGCAATGGTCTCGCGGTGAAAGCCGACGGTGCGGTAATCAAGGAACGACTGATCGCGCCGATTGAGTTAGCGTCGGCTGGGCGTTTGCAAAAAGAAACAAGTGTTAGTTTCCCATTGGCCGCAGCTGGAAGCCCGAGCGGCCTCAGGATATCACTGGCAACTGACGCCGGATTTGTCGAACAAGTTGCCGATGGTGTTTTTACCGGGGCCGAAGCAAGTTTTGATAGCATCGAAGACGGCAATTATTTTGCTCGTTTCCGCGCGGTGTCCCCCACGGGAATAGAGGGCATGCCAGCCACTTATGCCTTTAAGCGGCGGCTAAACACCGTGTCGGCCAGCGGCGGCAAAAGCGATTTTGGCTATGCGTTCAAATGGGGTGGCCAAGGACGCGGCAAGCTTTTGTATCATTTTCAGCTATTTCAAGGCAAAACCGATGGCATCGCGATTGTTGATGAAGCGGGATTAGACGCAACCGAGATAAGCCTGTCCGATTTGCCCGCAGGTGACTATTACTGGCGTGTCGCGTCGGTTCAATATGTGGACGGCGAAGTTTCAACGAACTGGACGCCGTTTGAAAAGCTTATCGTTTCCGCGCCATAGCCAGTTTGCCATGCCGATTTCGGATGCGCGCAAATGAACCTGCGCCTGCGCCTGATCGTCGAATGGTTGGCGATTGCTTTGCTGTCGTCACTCGCGGTGGTGATGGCACTACAATGGCGCGGAACGTCTGCGTTTGATTATCTATTCTATGATCAGTTGAGCGTGCTATCACGGCCAGCGGCTGATCCCGACATATTGCTCGTCACCATCGACGATCCCAGCCTGCAAGCGATTGGTAAATGGCCTTGGCCACGGACCAATCACGCGGAGTTGCTGACAAAGCTTAAGGCGGCAAAGCCCAAATCGATCTTGTTCGATATACTGCTGAGCGAGCCTAGCACCGAGGCGGATGACATCGCACTTGCCGCCGCGATGCAGCAAGGCTCGCCAGTCTATGTCCCGATGCATTTCGTTTCCCCGGGCAGCGACGGGCGAGACTATGATGTTGTCAAACCGATTGCATCCATTGCCAATGCCGCCGCCGGGATTGGTCAAGTCAATATAGAATTCGACGCTGACGGTGTCGTCAGACGCGCTGTTTTGTGCTTTCCCGACGGAGAAGAAGGGCTGAAATGGCCGCATTTGGCGGAGTTGCTCGCGCGCAAAGACAGCAAGCCTTCGGCTGCTTATCAAAGCGGTAATTGCGGCACCTCTGTCCTAATCCCCTATGCACCGCGCGGCAGCTTTACCGAAATCTCTTATGCTGACATTTTGAACGGTGAAGTACCCGCCGATCTGATTACAGGTCGCACGGTCATCATCGGCGCAACCGCAGTCGGCATGGGCGATTCCTATCCGGTGCCGCTTGCTGATGGCGGGTTGTTGTCAGGCGCAGAGATTATGGCGAACATGTATGGTGCAATAAAACGCGACAATTTCGTCAAGCCTTTGCCTTTTGCCTCCACGCTCCTGCTATCGCTGCTCCCAGTGTGGCTCTTGCTGCTCGGATTTCTAAGGCTCAGCCCGCGCTGGGCGTTGATCGCTTCGCTCTCTGCTGTCGCTGTCGTCCTGTTGACGAGCGCCTTACTGCTCGGCAGCCAAATATGGTTTCCACCCGGCGCAGCTATTCTAGGGTTGTTCCTGGTCTATCCATTATGGGGTTGGCGACGGTTGCAGGCGATGAGCGATTTTATGGATGCTGAACTCGGCGCGCTGGAAAAGGAAGGCGAAATCGTTCCTGTATCGCCCCCGACCCAGCTTGCCGCCGATATGGTAAGCAGGCAAAGCGCGACGCTCGCTGGCGCGATTGACCATATGCGCGATCTGCGACGAGTGATTGCCGATACGCTGGAACACCTGCCCGATCCGATGTTTGTGACCGATCTGGATGACACTATCACGCTGACCAATCAACAGCTCGACGACCGGATCGAAAAAGACATCACAGGGCAAACGCTGGCCGTTGCGCTTGACGATTTTGTCCAGCCCGCACACCGCCGCGCGGTCGATAGCTATCTTGCGAAACGCGCTGCGCGGGGCGAAGCAGAAGAAGACGAATTTGTCCGCTTTGTCTCAAAAACCACGCGAACATTTGTCCTGCGCGCCGCAAAGATATTAAGCGATACCAACGAATTGCGCGGCTATATTCACTATCTGGCTGATATCACCGATCTTGCCCGCGCAGAAACAGACCGCGAAGAGGCGCTTCAGTTGCTGTCGCACGATATGCGCGCACCGCAATCGGCGATCATCGCAATGCTGCCCGATCTGCGCGACAAAGATGCGCGAGTGCGGATCGAACGCCATGCACGGCGGACGATGCAATTAGCACAAGATTTTGTGCAGATTGCGCGCATGGGCGAAACCGAATTTACAGGGCTAGACCTATTGCTAGCAGAGTTGGCGCGCGACGTTGCCGACAGCCTTTGGCCGCTCGCCAAAGAACGCGGCATCATCATCGACGTGATCGATCATGAAGGCGACGCATTTGTCTTTGCCGAGGCCGACAGCCTATCCCGCGCGCTGACCAATCTGGTCGATAATGCGATCAAACATAGCCCCGATAATGGCAGGATTACCATTGATGTTGCCCGTATCAGCAACGGTGTTCTGGAGCTATCGGTGCAAGACCAAGGCGAAGGCATAGACGCCGACCTATTACCGCAACTGTTCACCCGCTTTGCATCGGGCCGTGAAGGGACATCGCGGGTTAAAAGCTTAGGTCTTGGGCTGGCATTCGTGCGCGCCGTGGCAGAACGCCATAATGGCAGTGTTAAAGCAGAAAACAGTGCACTGGGAGGCGCGCGGTTTACGCTGACTTTGCCGGAGTCAATTGAGGAAGAGGCTGACAAGTCTCTGCGGGATCTGGCGTAATACCGTTAGTGCTGAGC
>JANMGR010000204.1:0-12344 GCA_031374785.1 Sphingomonadales bacterium
GAAGCCGCTCCAGACAGCCTTCACTATCTCGCTGGGTGATCCAAGGACGATGGAAGCGGATGCAGCAAAAGCAGCGGCGCGGGGCTTTGCTTTACTGAAACTCAAACTCACCGGCGAGGGCGACCGCGAGCGTGTGGCCGCGGTGCGTAAAGGTGCACCGGATGCCCGCCTAATCGTCGACGCAAATGAAAGTTGGGGCGGGTTGGATATCGCGGCAGAAGTGGAAGCTCTTGCGGCGCTGGGCGTCGAAATGATTGAACAGCCAGTGCCCGTCGGGCAGGATGCATTGCTGGAGGGCGTGCAATCGCCCGTGCCATTCCTTGCCGATGAAAGCTGCCAATCCGCCGCCGACATCGAACTATGCGCCCGTTACTACGATGGCATCAACATCAAGCTCGACAAAGCTGGCGGGCTGACAGAGGCGCTGGCGATGCGGCGTGAGGCCGAGGCGCGCGGGCTGAAAGTCATGGTCGGCTGCATGCTTTCAACCAGCCTCGGCATAGCCCCCGCCTTTTTGGTAGCGCAAGGCGCGGATTGGGTGGACCTCGACGGACCGATATTATTGGCTGAAGATCGAGGTGACGGGTTTCAGTTTGAAAGTGGGAAGATCACACTATGAAGATGTGGGCGTTGCGGCTGTTCGCGGTCATTGGGCTGATTATCCTCGCACTAGCGGCTTACACCGGCAAAGGTTGGTATGATGCCAGAGCAGATGCCCCCAAACTACGGGAACGCGCAAAAGAATTGTCTGCACAAGGTTTGGGTGCAGATGCGCTTGGGCCAGAAAAGCGTGTATTGCTTTTGAAGGTCGAAGACCCCAGCTTTGATCGTAACAATGGCACTGACTTTTCGTCTCCCGGCGCGGGGAAGACCACGATCACGCAATCGCTGTCGAAACGGCTTGCGTTTGAAAAGTTCAAACCCGGCATCCGTAAACTCCGCCAGACCGGTTATGCCATCGGGCTTAGCCAGACGCTAAGCAAAGAAGAAGTGCTGACGCTGTTTCTTGCAGAAAGCAGCTTTCGCGGGTCGGACGGCCGTTGGACCAAAAGCTTTGACGCAGCCAGCCGCCACTTTTTTGGCAAGTCCTTGGCTGTGTTGGATAGCAAGAGCTTCACCCTGATGGTTGCCACTGGCATAGCGCCGGTCGAACTCGCGCTGGATAAGCCCAATACAAAGCTATTGGAGCGCGCGGTCCGGATCGAGCGGTTGGTGAATGGGAAATGCAAACCCTCCAGCCATGACGATGTATGGCTCGAGGGTTGCGTCGCCAAGCGGTAGATTAAAGGCTGACTTCAGCCACCTTGTCTTTGTAATCCTCTTTAGGGTCGATCCCAATCAGCATCTTGATCCCGGCAACGATGCTGGAAGCGTCAATCCAGATTTCGGCATTTTCGGGATCAAGGCGGATCAGGGCGATTTTGGGGTCATCCTTGCCTTCATACCACGCTGCTACGAACCGGTTCCAAAGCCGGTCGATAGTTTCCTTATCTTGCGACGACGAAAGATTGCCATGCACGGTCGCCCAGACGTCGTGACCCTTTGAGGTAAAATGCGCCATTGCGCGTGAAGATCCGTGGATCTGTTGATACAGGCCATTCTCGGTCGAGGTGAAAAACCAGATCGGGCCGCTATAATTGTCACCGTTCCAGCCGCCCTCCTCAAGCTGGGCGGTCATCGGTCGGGCATGGCCGTCATCCCCTTCGGCCAAACCAAGGAACATCGTCATGTCCGATTTGAGGGCCGTCCAGAATTTTTCTTTGATTTCCTGATTGTTTTGCGCGGTCTGATCGTTTGGCATGGATAGTCTCCTGTGTTCAAAACAGGAAACTATCCAACGCCGTCATAGTTCCCTTAGAAAACCTCAAACAATCCGGCCGCCCCCATGCCGCCGCCGACGCACATGGTGACGACGACATATTTCGCGCCGCGACGTTTGCCTTCGAGCAAAGCGTGGCCGACGCAGCGCGCGCCAGTCATGCCATAAGGATGACCGATGGAGATTGCGCCGCCGTTGACGTTCAGCAATTCATTGGGGATGCCCAAAGTGTCGCGGCAATACAGCACTTGCACGGCGAACGCTTCGTTCAGTTCCCACAGGCCAATGTCGCTCATCTTCAGGCCGTTACGCTCCAGCAATTTCGGGATCGCGAACACGGGGCCGATACCCATTTCGTCTGGCTCAGTGCCTGCAACCGCCATGCCGACATAGCGACCGAGTGGGGACAGGCCCTTTTTCTCTGCAACTTTGGCTTCCATCAGGATGCTGGCGGACGAACCGTCGGACAGCTGGCTGGCATTGCCCGCAGTGATTGTGCCGTCGGGGATGACCGGGTTCAGTCCTTGGAGCCCTGCCAATTGCGTATCGGCACGATTGCCTTCGTCCTTGGCGATAGTCACCTCGTGCTGGCTGACCTCTTTGGTTTCCTTGTTCGTCACATTCATGATCGTGGTGACAGGAACGATTTCGGCGTCGAACAGTCCGGCGGCTTGCGCGGCGGCGGTGCGTTGCTGCGATTGCAGCGCATATTCGTCCATCGCATCGCGGCTGATATTGTAACGCTTGGCAACAACTTCGGCGGTTTGCAGCATCGGCATATAGATATTGCCGTGCATTTCCATCAACGCACGGTCGGGGGCGACGCGCATTTCTGGGGTTTGCACCAGCGAAATCGATTCTTGGCCGCCGGCTGCCATCACATCGACATTATCAACGATGATGGTTTTGGCGGCAGTGGCGATGGTCATCAGGCCCGACGAACATTGACGATCCATCGTCATGCCCGATGTTGTGATAGGAAGGCCAGCGCGCAAAGCGACTTGGCGTGCAAGATTGCCCGCCTGTGTGCCCTGTTGCAGCGCGCTGCCCCAAAGCACATCGTCAACTTCGCCGCCCTCGATGCCTGCACGCGCGACGGCGGCGGCGAGGGAGTAGCTGCCCAAGGTGGGACCCGATGTGGCGTTAAACCCGCCGCGATAGGCTTTGCCAATGGCGGTACGGGCGGTGGATACGATTACTGCGTCACGCATGATGTGAGGTTCCTTTTTTGATCTGTGTTGCGCGCATTAAGAGCGAAGAAAGCATTTACTGAACCGTTAGTGCTGAGCCTGTCGAAGCACGTCTAGCCGATAAACGCCGTTCACCTTTGGTGGCCTGCGGCTCGACAGGCTCAGGGCTAACGGTAAAATTAAAAACCCTCCCTCCCCAAAAGAGGAGGGGTTGGGTTAGTGCTCAAACGAAAAACTGGCTAATCCATTCGGCGGTCAGTGCAGGCTTTTCTTCGCCTTCGATCTCCACCGAAAATTCCAATGTCTGCTGCCACTGGCCCGGGCGCTTTTCGACGAGTTCGAGCAGCTTAAAATGACCGCGCACGCGCTTACCTGAACGAACAGGCGACAGGAACCGCGTTTTGTTGCCGCCGTAATTGACGCCCATTTTGACGCCTTCGACTTTGGGGCAATCGGACTTTGCGCTCATCACCGGGAAAAGCGACAGCGTCAGAAAGCCGTGGGCAATCGTGCCACCAAAAGGCGTCATCTTGGCCATTTCTTCGTTCACATGGATAAACTGATGGTCGCCGGTTGCGTCGGCAAATTTGTTGATCATGTCCTGATCGACCAAAATCCATTCCGATGTGCCGATGGATTCGCCGACTCGGCTTGCGAGTTCAGCCGGTGTAATTCCGCTCATATCCTGCTCCTTGTTTATACAATTGGCGGCGGTTTTGCGCCCATTTTGCGCGATTGACAAGCCTGTGCCCAAGAGCCGCGCTGACCCTACGTCAGTTGATGCGCTGCGCTGCGAATCACTTCTTTGCGGCGAGTTTGGCGGGCGCTGATGCAGGCGCAGCATAGGGCATAACCAACGTGCCATCTGGCGCGGCTGTATAGGTTGTCTGCGTTGGATAGGCGAACTCGATGCCTTCGCTGGCAAAGCGTTGTGCAATGGCGATACCAACCGCGTGGCGGCTGGCGAACATCACGTCGATGTCTTCGCTGTTCACATCGAACACCAGTTGGAAATCGAGCGAGCTGGGCGCGAATGTGGTGAAACCAGCGCGGATAAATTCGCCATTATGCGCCTCAACGATTTCCTGCAAGATGCCCGGAACTTTGGCCGCAAGCGACGGGGCAGTGTGCTGCACCAAATTGAAAATGAACGTGATCCGGCGATAAATCGTCTGGGTATTATTGGTGATTTCAAGATCGAGCAGCTTGCTGTTCGAGATGATTTTCTCCTCACCCGACAAGGCGCGCAAACGCGTGCTTTTCATCCCAATTTTTTCGACCCGCGCCGTGGTCGTGCCGTATGTAATCGTGTCGCCGCGCTTAAACGGTCGGTCAAAGATGATCGAAATCGCGGCAAACAAATCAGAAAATATCCCCTGCGCGGCCAAGCCAATGGCGATGCCGCCAACGCCAAGCCCGGCGATCAGGCCGGTGACATTCACCCCCAGATTGTCGAGGATAACACTCGCTGCAATCGCAAACACCGCAAAGCTGACACCCAGCTTAATCAGCGTCATCGCACTTTGCAGCGTGTCGTGCTCGGTGCCGCTTTGATAAGCGCGGCGTTCGATCAAAGCGAGAATGATTTCGCGGACCCAAATGGCCAGTTGAATAACCGCCGCGACGGTAAAAACGATAAAGATCACGCGCGAAAGCGGGGCAGGCGTATTGGCGACGCTGTTGACCAACTCCACCGCCAATATGATTCTGAAAAAGCGTTTGGTGCGCGAAAGTGCGCGCCACGCCACGGTCGCAATCCGTCCGTCGTCGCCGCGCCGCGCTGCATTCGTGGCGGCTTTGCGTTTGATCCAGCTAAGCACAGCATAGAGCGCAAAGCCGATAACAACTGCGATCACCAATTCAGAGGCGTTGGTGCCAATCCAATCGACTGTGAGACTGTAATAACCACGAAACCGCTCCGTGAGAGCGGCTACCATGTCTGGGTTGATTAGCTTTGGTTCTGCGATGCGGGATGGCGTGCTCATGGCGTGCTCCTATCGGGGCAACGCTGCACTGGCAAGATTACACCTCAGACGTCTTCAACCGCAAATCCTTGATCGGCCGCCATGCCGATTCCTGACGCCGCCTTGTCAGATAGGTATCAAGGCCAATCTGCATTGCGATCATCATATAGACAAACGGCTGAAAAGCGATGCCGACGAACAGCGACCCGACCAGATAGACGATCTGCGAACTTTGCAGCGCCCGCGCGAGCGGAATGACCCATTCCTCATCCTCTCGATTACGTTTTTTATAGATGCGCATGATCGCCTCCATGCGCCAGACACCGCCGACATGGATTATCAGCCACATGATCAGCCCGGGCCAGCCCTGTTCGCCGAGCATTTCGAAATAGCTGCTATGATAGGCGCGGCCTTGGTCGATGACTTCGCCGGTATCAACCTCGCCAGTGTCCAATCCATTGTCGTCAATAACGGGCATGGTGTATCGGATCTTGTTCTGGATATAGGCGTTGAAACCGCCACCCATCGGCCGTTCCTTGACGAATTCCCACGTCCATTTCCACACCGCGATACGCGTCGAGGCGCTTTCGTCAGTTTTGTAATTCTTGATCGTCCCCATACGCTCGGCAAAGGCGGTTGGCAGGAACGGAACGGTGACTAGCCCCAATACAACTGCGCCCATAATATAGAGCATCCGGCGCTTGGCGGTGCGGAGAAACAAGATCGCCAGCACAACGACGCAGATCAATCCTGTCCGCGCCTGCACGCCGATGGGGATCAATAAACAGGCAAAGATCAACGCGGCGGCGTAAAGTTTCACCCGCCAATCGGGCTTAAAAATCGTGCCGTGATTGGCCAGCCACAGGATGATCGGGATGATCGCTATGGCGACGCACGATATGATGCTGCTTTCATACAGCCCGCTGTCGATATCGACGAGCAATACCATCACGCCGTAACCGCCGCCGCCAGCCACCGTCTTTAAGCCGCCGGTGACGATGAGCGCCGACGCGCATAGCACAAGCGTGAGCGCCAGCGCTTCGATCCGCAATCGCGTGCGCAGAGTAAGCGGCAGGAAAGCAGCAAAAACCAATGCCTTCCATACCCATGCCCATTTTTCTTGCGCTGCCAGCGGCTCGACAGCCTCGAACGTTGTGTAACCACAATAGGCCAATAGGACGATCAGCAACACCCATCGCGGTGATATCCGCACGTCCTTTTTATCATCGCTCAGCATAAAACCGGCAAAGGCAAGGCCAAACAGAATGAGCGACAACGGGATAGAATTGAGCAGAAAATAGCTAAGCCGTTGCGGCGCGACGATATCGACATAGGCATAGACGAGAGTGAGCAAAAACGGTCGCTTGAACGCCATCAGCAGCAACAGCCCCAGATAACCGACAAAGAACAGGTCACGCATCGGGCGCAGCCTTTGTTTTGTTCTGCGGCCGCTTGCGGATTGCGTGGCCGAAACCTTCGGGTTCGGCATCGGGCGCAGGTGGCGCTTCGTCGTTCAAATCATCGCGCAGGGTTAGATACCAAAAGGCCAGCGCCAACAGCGCATGGCTTAGCAATATCGATAAATTGTCGATCATATTGCCTTGGTTCCTGTGCGCGCCGGTTTCTACGGCCTAAAACGAAATGAAAAATCTTGATGCGTAATAGCGGCATAGGGTTGACGCGTCGTTAAATATATTGCGCCTATGGGAACGCCATGTCTCGCATACTCCACGTCCTCGACCACAGCCTGCCGCTGCACAGCGGCTATACCTTTCGCACGCGCGCCATAATGAAGGCGCAGGCGGGCGCTGGCTGGGATGTTGCGGGGTTGACCGGAGAGCGGCATTATCAGCACGGCGTGTTGCCTGATGCCGCCGAGGAAACCGTTGAAGGTCTTCGCTTTTTTCGCACACAAAGTCTGCCGTTGGGTCCGCCTTTGTTGCGCGAATGGGGTGAGGTGAAGGCGCTGTCGGAGCGGATTGTTGCGCTGCACCGAGAATGGCCGTTCGATTTGATCCACGCGCATTCGCCTGCATTGAACGGATTGGCGGGAGCACGTGCGGCGAAAAAGCTGGGTCTGCCGTTTGTCTATGAAATCCGCGCTTTTTGGGAAGATGCGGCAGTTGGCAATGGCACGGGGACTGAGGGTTCTACACGTTATCGAATGACGCGTGCGTTGGAAAACTACGTCGTCAAACGCGCTGACCGGATTGCGGTGATCTGTGAAGGGTTGCGCGGTGATTTGGTGTCACGCGGCGTTGCAGCGAACAAGATTTTTGTCTCGCCCAATGGTGTCGATATGGAATTGTTCGGCAACCCGCCGCCGCCCGATACGGCGTTGGCGGCGGAACTGGGCCTGACGGGCAAAAAGGTGATCGGTTATATCGGCAGCTTTTATGATTACGAGGGGATTGATGACTTGATTGCGGCGATGCCGTTGATGGAATGCGACGCACATTTGCTGCTTGTTGGTGGTGGTCCGATGGAGTCGGCGTTGCGGACGCAGGCGGAGGTTTCACCCGCCAAAAACCGCATCCACTTCGTTGGCCGCGTTCCGCATGAAGAAGTGGAGCGGTATTACAGCCTGGTCGACGTGCTCGCTTACCCGCGCAAAAAGATGCGGCTGACCGATCTTGTCACGCCGTTGAAGCCGTTAGAGGCAATGGCACAGGGGCGGTTAGTTGCAGCATCCAGCGTTGGCGGCCATCGTGAGCTTATCGAGGACGGCGTCACCGGCGCACTGTTTGCCCCCGATGATCCCTTAGCTGCGGCAAAATCGCTGGATGCTTTGCTGGCTGACAGCGAAAGCTGGCCAACCCGCAAAGCGAATGCGCGCGATTTTGTTGCCAAAGAACGCAATTGGCAGAGGAACATAGTGCGTTACGATCCTGTTTACCATTTACTGCTAGGCCGTGTTAAATAGGCCTTTAATGGCTACGGTATTTGCAAGGGTGCATATGCAAAAGGGCTTTAAAATCGACGGAACAATGCGCGCGCTGGCGATTGCGCTGGGCGGCGCTATCCTGACATCGGTGATCGCGATGTTCATTCCTGTATCGGTATTTGAAGCGATGACCGGCGCGACCGGCTTTTCTGAACTGGTTCCCGCAACAGGTGCCCCGTTGGGCGATACCGCACGCGCCATGATTGCCTTTGGCTTTGGGGCGCTCGCGTTTGCCGCATTGGCCGGATATTATTTGCGTAAACCCGTAATGGCGAAAGCGGCGACAAAAGCGCCAAAGGCTGTTGCCGAGACGGTGGCGAGCGAAACGCTGGCTAGCGAAACGCTGGCTGGCGAAAGCGCTGGGCCTTCGTTTATGGAAAAGATGCGCGCAAAAATCAGCGACTATGCCGACAGCCGCCGCAATGCGAACGCGGTTACCGAGCTTTCGGATCTGCCCAAATTGCGCGCAGGCGACGCCCATCCCGACGCGCCCCCGCGCCGCCCGATCTCTGCCCACCGTGATTTTGGCGAAGTAGTGACTGAGGAAGTGGTAGAAGAATCAGTGGTCGCCTTGGTTGAGCCCGTCATTGTGACGACCGAGGACGTGGTTGAACTTCCAATCGCAGAAACACAGTCAAACGCAGCCACGGTCACCCATATGGTCGACCGGCTGGAACTCGCAGTGACGCAGCGTCAAGAACAGCTTGCTAAATTGGAAGCGCTTGCCAGTGCGGAAATCGCTAAGCCAGAAATGGTTGCGCCCGTGGTTGAGACTGAAGTGGAACCCATCCAAGTGGTGGAGCCAGCACGCCAGACAATCTTGGAAGCAGTCCCCACGGAACCCGCCAAGGAACTTGCCGAGGACGATATGGACGCCGCATTGCGCAGCGCGCTTGAAACCCTCCACCGCATGAACGTGCGGACGCGCTAGTCGAAAAATACACGACAAATATTACCGTTAGTGCTGAGCCTGTCGAAGCACGTTTCTCAGTATAGCGCCACATCCGATGGGCACCGTTGGTCTTCGGCCAGCTTCGCTTCCGACAAGCTCAGGGCTAAGGGTTTAGGTCTGACAGCCGTCGTCATTAAACCTCATCATCCAACACCAAAGCCTCGATACTCAACACAGTTGCTCCACCCGCTTCTGCCGACTGCTGGGCAACAACTATGTCCGCCACCAACAGATCGGCATCGGCAAACTCATGTTCGCCAAGCATCGCTGCAAACGCCTCCACCTCAACCTCGGGCGCGCCCCACATTAAATCCAGTGTAACGCGCTTCCCCGAAAATGTCGCGCTGTGGCAATCGCGCTGCTTATGCCGCGTCACAATCGCGCCCGGAGCTAGCGCACACAGTGCTTCGGATAATGTACACCGCGTCATGCGGCTTGCGCCAGATCATGCGCGATGATGATCGCATAGGCTGTCATAAAACGCTCTACGCGATTGATCATCGGTCCGCGCAACTCGCGGCCGTTACGCATATCGAGCACCAGCCGCGGGTCGCGCGCCACCAGCCGCCCAAACTTTGTAGCGGGCATGTCATATTGGATTAAAAAGCGTTCAATTTTCCGGTTAATGTGTCCATTAGAATACATCGGGGGGTCTCCTTTTACTGTCCTTTCGCGCCCGCCCCATTGCCCCCACACCCGAAGACTTGATCCGCAAACCGGCCCTAAAACCTTTTCACGAATCGAACGGAACGTAACAAGAACATATGTGATAGGACAAATCCTACTTGTCTAGGAAAAATCCTATTGCTATAGAAAGAATATGGATGATATCGAATCGCGCACAGAATCTGGGGCCGAATCCCGCACAACGCTCGACCGCCTGATCCGCGACAACAACGACGACTATGTCACGTTGTCGCGGCTGATCGGGCGCAACGCGGCCTATGTGCAGCAGTATATCAAACGCGGCTCGCCAAAGCGGCTGCCAGAACGCGAACGCCAAATCCTCGCCCGCTATTTCGGCGTGGACGAACGCGTCTTAGGCGCACCCGAAACTCCCAGAGGCGCTGGCCTACGGCTGGTGCCAAAGCTTGCGGTCGGCGCATCGGCAGGCGGCGGCGCGTTGACCGATGTCGAGGCGCTGGCGGGCAAAGTCGGTTTTGACGAAAGCTGGCTGCGGCAAATGGGGCTGGACCCCGCCGGGCTATCGCTGATCCGCGTGGTCGGCGATTCGATGCAGCCCACGCTGAACGACGGCGACGACATCATGGTCGATACCGCCGCCGCTCTGCGCGCCCCGAAAAAGGGCATCCACGTTCTGCGCCTCGACGGCACGTTGATGGTCAAGCGCCTGCTACCCAACAAAGGCGGCACGCTGTCGATCCTGTCCGACAATTCGGCCTATCCCGCGATTGAGGATGTGGCCGCCAGCGACGTGACCATCATCGGGCGGGTTGTGTGGGTGGGGCGGAAATTGTGACGGGCTTGCCTCTCGCCACGTTAATCGCCACATAGCCAGCATGTCGAACATCACGTCAAACCTGAACGCGCAAAAGCCGATTGAGCCGCCGTTAAAGGCCGTCATCATCCCCGTCACCCCGCTGTCGCAGAACTGCACGCTGTTTTGGTGTACCGAAACGATGCTCGGCACGCTGGTTGATCCCGGTGGCGATCTGGATAAGCTGAAAGATGCGGTGGCAAAGACCGGCGTTACGCTCGAAAAGCTGCTCGTTACGCACGGGCATCTGGATCATTGCGGACAGGCGGGGATGCTGGCCAAGGAATTGGGGCTAAAGATTGAAGGCCCGCACGAAGACGACCGGTTCTGGATTGAACAGCTTGATGAAGACGGCCCGCGCTGGGGCATGCACGCCGAAAGCTTTGAGCCTGATCGCTGGCTGGTCGATGGCGACACGGTGACGGTCGGCAACCTGACGCTCGACGTCATCCACTGCCCCGGCCACACCCCCGGCCATGTCGTATTCCACCACGCCGCGTCAAAGCTGGCGATTGTTGGCGATGTGATATTTCAGGGAAGCATCGGCCGCACCGATTTCCCACGCGGCAATCATCAGGATCTGATTGATTCGATTACGCAGAAGCTGTGGCCGCTGGGCAATGATGTGACGTTTATTCCCGGCCACGGCCCGACCAGCCAGTTCGGCCATGAGCGGAAAACGAATGCCTATGTGTCGGATTATGCTTTGAGTTGAGGCCGCACAGGCAAGTTTATTAGCCAACGATGCACTCTTAGAATCGATGAGCGTTCGCAAGGGTAATGACTTGCGGCATCACAGCGTTCGTGTATCACTGGCACATATCTTAGGGACGCTTTAGTCGGCGCGCTTACAGAAGGCCAGTTCACACATTTTGTCCGTTGGTAAGTAAAGGCGTCTCGTATGAACGACAGCAATGCTATACTAGCAAAGGTCATAAGCCCGCTTTCCGCTTTAAGTCTGGTGAGTGTTCTCGACCAAAGTGGCGACTGTTTTAAGCTCCTCACTATCGACGGTAAGACTCAGTATATGAACGCCAATGGTCTCTGTGCGATGGAGATTGATGACTTCACTGCTATTGAAGGAACATCATGGTCTGATTTGTTGCCTGAGCCTGCTCGACAAACGGTTATCGATTCTTATCGTGAAGCAGCTTCCGGTACCATCGTTCAATTCAGAGCTTTCATACCTACGTTAAAAAACAGTCCGCGTTGGTGGGATATTTCGGTTTCCCCGCTTGCTGACGGTGACGGAGTGATTGTCGGGTTTCTGTCGATCTCCCGCGATGTGACATTTAATCATCAAGGCCGCGAGGCTCTAAAAATTGCGGCTGCCGAGATGAAACATCGGCTGAGTAATACCTACCAGACAATCAGCAGTCTTATAGTTTTGACTGCTCGCGGCAATGCCGGTCATGAAAAATTCGCTAAGCAGATGGCGGATCGGCTAGGTGCACTCGGTAGGGCGCAGGCGCTCTTTACTGATGATGACGCGCCATGCGACCTCGATCAGCTCATTCCAGCACTCGTCACGCCGTTTAGAAGCGATACAGCACAGGTAACTTTCGATTCTTTGCCTTCGATCGCCTTGGAACAATCGCAAGCAGATGCCATTGCATTGGTTGTGGGTGAATTAGCGGTCAATTCCTCGAAACATGGTGCGTTTCGTCATGGAGGAGCCGTTGGTGTCTCTGCTGCGGTCGATGAACACGACGTCCTTTCAGTTGTTTGGCGCGAGCGGTGTAATGTGCCGGTGCAGCAAAATTCGCGCGAGGGAGGGCAGGGCTTAAAATTGATGGATCAGATCATGCGTGCAAGAAGTGGTAGCATGGTCATGAAATGGGAGGATTACGGAATTGTTGCAACGATGACCCTCAAGCTTGAAGCTAAATAGTGGAATCGAGCGCGTCACGGCAATTTGATTGGGCCCTGCGGCTCGTGCTGCTACCCTCAGAAAAATAGCCAAGCCCCGTGTCAAGC
>JANMGR010000002.1:0-8944 GCA_031374785.1 Sphingomonadales bacterium
GTGATCCGATGTCTCATGGTTCAGTTAAGGGGTCGGGCATTTCCGTTCGGGAGAGCGGCTGCTGGTAACAGCAGGAATCCACTCCCGGCAGCGGCTGTCTGGCTGCTGACCCATGTAAGAAAGGGGTCGTTCCAATGCGGACCGGCCCCTTTCGCCTGTGTGGCGACTTGCCCACACTATCCGTTCGTGCTGAGCTTGTCGAAGCACGTCCCAGCTGCCGTCTCCGCCCTTCGACAGGCTCAGGACTAACGGAGTTTTATAGCTGTTTGGAAAAATCTATCGCAGCATCATAGAATTGCCGCTGGAAAGCTGCGCGCGCTTCTCTACAGAGGACGCGTATCGAAAGGCGAAGTAAGATGGCATTTATGAAAAGCGCGTGGCGGTTCCTTGTGGTGATCAAGGATGGGTTGGCGCTACTGTTCTTGCTGCTCTTTTTCTTTGCGCTGTATGCGTTTCTGTCCAGCGGACCTAATCCCGGCGCGGTGCGCGACGGCGCGTTGTTTTTGCAACTCGACGGCGTTGTCGCGGAACAGCCCGCTGCGATAGATCCCATCGACGCGCTGATTTCGCAGCGCGTGCCAGTGCGCGAATTTCGCCAGCGCGACATAGTCCGCTCGCTCGATCTGGCGGTCACCGATGGCCGGATCAAAGCGGTGGTGCTTGATCTTGATCGCTTCATGGGCGGCGGGCAGACCAGCCTTGCCGCCATCGGAGACCGGCTGGATGCTGTCAAAAAAGCAGGCAAGCCGGTCTATGCCTTTGCCACTGGCTATAGCGATGATGGCTATCAACTGGCCGCCCACGCCAGCGAAATTTGGGTCGATCCTTTGGGCGGCGTAATCCCCACCGGCCCGGGCGGGTCGCGATTGTATTACAAAGGCTTGCTCGATCAATTGGGTGTAAAGGCCAATGTGTATCGTGTCGGCACATACAAATCCGCAGTCGAACCTTTTCTGCGCAGCGACCAATCGCCCGAAGCCGAGCAGGCAACAAAAGCGTTTTACGACGAAATCTGGGGCCAGTGGCGTTCGGATGTGGCCAAGGCGCGGCCAAAGGCAAAGCTGGACGCATTGCTGACGGACCCCGCTGGACAGGTTGAAACCGCAAAGGGCGATTTGGCGCAGCTCGCGCTTAGCAATGGGCTGGTCGACAAACTCGGCGACCGGATCGCTTTCGGCACCTATGTTGCTTCCAAAGTGGGCAAAGACCGTGCCGAGACTATCGGCGGCTTTGCGGCATCGCGGCCAGAGGCCTTGCTTGCCGCGCATAGCCCCGATGATGACGGTGCGCCGATTGGTGTTATTACTGTCGCTGGCGAAATCGTAGATGGCAAGGCAGGGCCTGGGACAGCGGCGGGCGATACTATAGCGGCGCTGATTTATCAGGCTTTGGAAGAGGACGACCTTAAGGCGCTGGTTCTGCGCGTGGATTCACCCGGTGGATCGGTTACTGCCTCTGAAAAAATCCGGCTGGCGTTGGAGGCCGCCAAGAAGAAAAAGCTACCCATTGTTGTGTCGATGGCGAACCTTGCGGCCAGCGGCGGTTATTGGGTATCAACCCCTGCGACGACGATCTTCGCTGAACCTTCAACGATCACCGGCTCGATTGGCATTTTCGGTGTGATACCGTCGGGCCGCGAAGCGCTCGCCAAATGGGGTGTGACTAGCGATGGCGTGAAAACCACCCCCTTAGCAGGAGAACCCGATGTCCTCGGCGGGGTCAGCCCGGTGTTCGACCGCATGGCGCAAAGCGTCATTGAAAAAGGCTATCGTGATTTCCTGTCGCGCGTTGCTACCTCGCGCAAAAAAACTGTGGAGCAAATCGATGCCATCGGCCAAGGTCGCGTCTGGGCGGGCGGCACTGCGCGGCAATTGGGTCTGGTTGACCGTATGGGCGATTTGGACGATGCACTCGCCGAGGCGGCTAAGCTGGCCAAGCTAGGTAAAGGCGAATGGCATCCGCGTTATCTTGACCCGCAAGCCGACTTTGCCAGCGGATTGCTTGGGGCTTTCATGCCGCAACCGGCGCATGCCCAAGCGCCGACGGACCTGTTCGCTCATGCGGCGTGGCAGCAGCAAATACTGTTCGACCGGATGGCTGCGGACTTGCGGATGTTGACCACAACGCAAGGTGCGCAAGTCCGCTGTTTGGAATGCGCTGGCGTGGCGGGAGTGCCGGTGAGGGATTCGAAGCCTGTTATAACAAACTGGCTGACACTCCTTTTCCGTTCGTCCTGAGCCTGTCGAAGGACGAGCATGCACGACCTGTCGGAATGGCATTTTGGACATACATGCTGAAGTGTTCCGATGGTCGGTTTTATGTCGGACACACCGATAATCTCGCATTCCGCATTGGGCAGCACCAATCAGGTGCATATCGTGGGTATACGTTGCATCGTCGACCCGTCGAGTTGGTTTGGAGCGAAAACTTCCAAACCCGTCTTGAAGCGCTGACTATTGAGCGGCAGCTTAAGGGTTGGTCTAAGGCTAAGAAAGCAGCTTTGCTCGCAGGTGATTGGAAGCTGATTTCTGAATTAGCCCGCAACAGAATGAACAACTAACGTAGTGCTCGCTCGTCCTTCGACAGGCTCAGGACGAACGGATATGGGGGAATTCGTAAAAGACGTGGGTCCAAACCTCACCCACTCCGAAACGCGTTCGTAATCGGGTAACGCCTGTCTCGCCCAAAATTGCGTGAACCCAGCTTTACCCCCGGAGGAGCTTGGCGCCGTTTATACTCGGCGATGTAAAGCAGTCGCTCGATCCTTTCGACAATCTCACGCGGATGGCCGCGGGCGGTGACTTCATCGACCGAGAGTTCTTGTTCGACCAGCCCCAGCAAGATGTCATCGAGCACCGGATAGGCAGGTAAAGAATCGCTGTCTTGCTGATCAGGGCGCAGTTCAGCGGACGGAGGCCGGGTGATGATCGCTTCGGGAATCACAGGGCCATTGGGGCCAAGGCCGATGCGGCAACGGTTCGCATTACGCCAGCGAGAGATCGCAAACACCGTCATTTTATACGCGTCTTTTAACGGGTTATAGCCGCCCGCCATGTCGCCATAGATCGTCGCATAGCCGACGCTCATCTCGCTTTTGTTGCCGGTGGTCAGCAACATATGGCCGAACTTGTTCGACAGCGCCATCAATGTGACACCCCGTATCCGCGACTGGACATTCTCTTCGGTGATATCGACCTCGACATCGGCAAAGCTACCTGACAGCATTTCGTCAAAGGCATCGACAGCGGGGGAAATCGGAATCGTATCAAGCTTGCAGCCAATCAGCTTGGCGCACTCTGCGGCAAGATCGAGGCTGAGTTGACCTGTAAACCGGCTCGGTAGCATGACGCACCAAACACGGTCTGGCCCCAAAGCATCGGCGGCAATCGCGGCACAGATCGCGCTGTCAATTCCGCCTGATAGCCCAAGCACAACGCCTGGAAAGCGGTTGCGGTCCACATAATCGCGCAGGGCCAGCACCATCGCGGAGTAAATGTCCGCTGGATGATCCTCCCATTTGGCCAACTCGCCGGTCGCGCAGGACCATCCCGCATCGCCGCGTGTCCAGCGGGTGATACGCAAATGTTCTTCCCAATCAGGCAGATGATGCGCTGCTTTTCCGTCTGCGTTCAACACAAACGAACAGCCGTCAAAGACCAGCTCATCCTGCCCGCCAACGCGGTTGAGAAACAGTAACGGCAATCCTGTTTCGGCAACGCGCGCGGAAAAAACTTCCTCCAGCCGCCGGTCATCCTTGTCGATTTCATACGGGCTGCCATTGACCGAAATCAGGATTTCCGCGCCTTGATCCGCCAGATGTTTGGACACAGTCGGCAACCAACCATCTTCGCAAATCGGCAGGCCCAATTTGACGCCGCGAAATTCCACTGGCTCGGGCAAAGGCCCGCTGGTGAAAATGCGCTTTTCATCAAACGTGCCGTAATTGGGCAGCTCATGCTTTTTGCGAATCGCGACGATTTTTCCGCCGTCGAGCAGCGCAAGGATATTGAAGAGCGCGTCACCTTCCCTTAATATCGATCCGACCAACATCGCGGGTCCACCATCTGCGGTCGCCTCTGCCAGTTTCGCTAAATCCGCTGCCGCCGCAAGCTGGAAGGCAGGTTTGAGAACAAGGTCTTCCGCCGGATAGCCTATCAGCTGCTGTTCGGGAAACAGGATCAGGTCCACATCGCCCGCTTGCTCTATCGCTTGAGCACGCCACGTCAGCATCGCATCGGCATTGGCTTTCAGGTCGCCGACGCGCTGGTTGATTTGGGCAATGGCGATAACGAGGGAGTCGGTCATATAATCTGTCTATTGTCCACAGCCGAGGGTCGCAAGGCGATTGTCAGTTTTGTGTCACGGCGTTAGAGGAGCGGCAAATCCGCGACGGGAATCGGGAAGACACAACCATGAAATTGATGACTGGCAACAGCAACCTGCCCTTGGCCAAAGGTATTGCTGACTATGTGGGGCTTCCGCTGACCGATGCAAGCGTCCGGCGCTTTGCCGACAATGAGATTTTTGTCGAAATCCACGAAAACGTCCGCGGCGAAGATATGTTTGTGGTCCAATCGACCAGCCATCCCGCGAACGACAATCTGATGGAACTGCTGATCATGATTGATGCGTTGAAGCGCTCTTCGGCTAAGCGGATCACAGCGGTTCTGCCCTATTTCGGCTATGCGCGGCAAGACCGCAAACCCGGCCCGCGCACCCCAATCTCGGCAAAACTTGTGGCCAATTTGATTACAAAAGCGGGGGCAGACCGCGTCCTGACTGTCGATCTGCATGCCGGACAAATTCAGGGTTTCTTCGATATTCCAACGGACAATCTGTTCGCAGGGCCAGTGATGAGCGTCGATATCATGGAACGGCACGGCGACAAGGCAATCACAGTCGTCTCGCCAGACGTCGGCGGTGTCGTCCGCGCGCGCGGGCTTTCCAAACGGATCAACGATGCGCCGCTGGCGATTGTCGATAAGCGCCGCGAAAAGGCTGGCGTGTCCGAAGTCATGAATATCATCGGCGATGTGAAGGACCGGTTCTGCATCTTGATCGATGACATCGCCGATAGCGCGGGCACATTGTGCAACGCGGCGGATGCTTTGAAAGCGGCGGGCGCATCGGATGTCGTTGCCTATATCACCCACGGGGTGCTTTCGGGTGAAGCAGTCAACCGCGTCAATGCTTCAAGCCTGCGCAAGCTGATCATCACCGATTCGATTATGGCATCCGACGCGGCACGCGACAGCGATAAAATTCGTCAAATCCCCATCGCGCCCTTGTTGGGCGAAGCGATCAAGCGGATTGCCGATGAAAGCAGTGTTTCGAGCCTCTTCGATTAACTTTCGTGCATTGGATCTAATTGCTTAAACCGGTCATCCGGCTATGATCATCTCTTGAAGTCTGCATCAGCATCATAGAGGCCTTGATCATGCTCCGCAACGCTCCAGTTTTAAGTGCCGTTTTCTTATCATCTGCAATATTCCTTGTACAGACGGGAGTGAACGCGCAGGTTTCCGATCAGGCATTTTTGTACAGTTCCGATCTGCAACAACGCGTCGCTAACTATTTGGCTCAAGGCAAACTTTTTGCACCAGATAACAAACCCTTTGAGGAATTGTACGAAATTCTTATCAAAGAATATGATGCCTATGCTTTAACCGATAAAATGCTGCGTCAGCATGATATGCGCGCAGACAATTTGATCGATGTTTTTACGCTTTTTCATTTTCATAATGACAGCCTGTCGGCATCTGCAACAGTCAGTCCAACTACGGCACAGTTGGCGGACATAAAAACTAGAATTCTTTCCCAGACACAGGCGATAGCAGCACTCAAGACACTTTCCAGCAGCGCAAAACAGCGAAAGGCTGACAGCATGATGATGGATATGTTGTTCCAATCATTGATGATGTCGAGGATGAAAGGACGGCCAGTCAGTGAAATTCAGATGGTCCTAACCGAATTGCAGCGGGCCAATTCGGCCTTTTTGTTTTTTGGACCGAATGCAGTCGTAGCTATTGAGTCTGGCCCTGCAAATGCAGGTCAGGCCGGAACTCCAATATTGGTTGATCCCAAAAAGGCCTTTGCCGATGTGATAGGTGCACGGTTTGATACGCAGACTATGTTTGTGAGCGCTGGCCCGGTCGGCGGCATCAACAGAAGTGATCGTGTCGAAGTTCTCTTTAAAGATGGTATCGCCTGCTGGGACTGTTTTGATGATTTGCTAACCGATCCTGGACTGGCCAAATATAGGGTCCAATATCCAAATGATGTAGGGCGTTGGAAAAGACAGGGTTCGCAGTATGTGATCACTTATGAAGGCACCAGCGAACCACGCACATATGACATTGCAGACTTTAAGTCTCCAGCACCACTCAATACCAAATATAGTGGCACTTTTGAGACATCAGGCATGGTGACGACGGGGAATAGCTATGTTTTTTCGACTCAGGCTTGGAAAGAAAATTTGGTCATGCAGTCCGATGGCCGATTTTATTGGAGTAATGAAGGGGGCGTGATTCAGAAAACCGGCTATGCTGATCCATCAGCTTATAAAGTTGAACCTGCAAAAAGGGGGAGATATGTAATTGATGGCTATAGCATTCGCTTTGATTTTGATGATAGTACCAGTGTGACAAAGGCTTTTTTATACGATCCAAAAAGAGATTTTTTTGCGATTAATGAGGACCCATATTGGGTTGCTAAAGACTAAAAAAGATTGCTTTATGCCTTCTGCTCAAGACCTTAACCTCGCCAACCGACTGGCCGATGCGGCGGGGGCAGCTATCCGTCCGCTGTTTCGCGCCGATTTCGCGCATGAGGCAAAGGCTGACAAGTCGCCTGTGACTGAGGCGGACCGGGCTGCAGAAGCCGCGATCCGTGCGATCCTTGACAAGGAATGCGCTAATGACAGCATCGTTGGCGAAGAATTTGGCACAAAGGATGGCAGCTCTGGCCGTTGCTGGGTGCTGGACCCGATTGATGGCACGATCAGCTTTATGGCGGGACGCCCGATATTCGGCACCTTGATTGCTTTGCTGCAAGATGGCTTTCCGGTGCTTGGCATTATCGACCAGTGCATCAGTGGCGAACGCTGGCTGGGAGTAACGGGGCGCCCGACGTTGCTGAACGGAAAGCCCGCTAAAACCCGTTTGTGCCGCGAGCTTTCCGATGTTGTTCTGGCGAGCAGCGGTCCCCAGTATTTTGACGATCACAGTGCTGAACATTTCATGGCGCTCGCGTCGAAAACTAACCAGCGAACCGTATGGGGGGGTGACTGCTATAACTACGGCTTGCTCGCATCGGGCCATGTCGATCTGGTGGTTGAAACCGGATTGAAACTGCATGATTTTGCCGCCTTGGCCCCCATCGTCGAAGGCGCGGGCGGGATCATGTGCGATTGGAACGGCGATCCTTTGCACGCGGCCTCCGAAGGCCATGTGATTGCGCTTGGCGATCCAGCGAGGCTTGAAGAAGTGCTTGAGGCGCTTGCGTGCAATCACTGACCGTCGCACTTGCCTTGCAATGCCAACAAATTTGCGTCACAAAATCCCATAATTACAAAGAATCACACGGGCATAGCCTGATGTGAACCGCATACGGGAAGCATATGGTGCAAGCAGGTGGCATTACCAGCGCGCAATTCGTTGCGCCCCACCCCGATCTGCGCCCCTATGTCACGACCTATTATATCGCTGAGGTCAACAGTCCCGATGGCCGGATGGTCGAGGATTTGCTCCACCCCGAATGGGGCAGTGTTCGTTATGTTTGTAGTGGTGCAGTGCAAGGAAGCGCGCATCCCGATCCGATGCAGGCTGTGCCTTCGGTAACGTTGGTTGGTCATAGTAGCCGTGCGACGCGTATTGGCTGTATATCGATGCGCGTTGTTAGCTTTGGCTTGCTGCCGCTTGGTTGGCATCATTTAATTGGGCTTCCGGCGGCGCGGTTCGCCGATCAATCGGTTGATGCGCGTGCAGTGAAGACCCGCATCGATTTTGCCGCCTTGTTTCCGGCGGTCGCAGCAGCCGAAAATTTGGAGGAAGTTGCGGCCATTTTCGATAACGCGTTGATCCAGTCGGTTTTAGAAACACCGTTATCGGCAAAAGGCGTCGATTATGCGATTCAGGGTTTGCACAGCGCGTTGCTCGATTCTGGCTCCACCAGCGTTACTGAAATTGCCGAACAGCTGGGCATGAACGGTATGCAGTTGGAACGGCTGTCCAAACGGGTATTTGGCTTTCCACCCAAATTGCTGATCCGGCGGCAGCGGTTTTTGCGGACATTGGCGCTCCTGATGCGGCAACCAGAGGCGAAATGGGGCGAAATCCTTGACCCGCAATATTATGATCAGGCGCATTTCAATCGGGATTTCCAGCGCTTTTTCAGCATGTCGCCCAAGCAATATCTGGCGCTGGATAAACCGATCACTATGGTCGCGGCGATGGCTCGGATGAAGGCACTGGGTGATCCTTTACAAGGGTTGCATGCGGCGCGAGAAGAAGCTTAGATTAAGGTCCTGACCCCAAACCGGGCATTTCACTTGCTTTCCCGAACGAATCCTTTTAGGCGCGCCGCTTCCGAATAAGCAGGCTGGCTAAAAGGGCTGCCATGTTTGCTTGACACGGACATCCAAAAGGAGACCGAAATGCCCAAGTTGAAGACCAAAAGCGGTGTGAAGAAACGCTTCAAATTCACCGCAACAGGCAAAGTGAAGTGCGGCGTAGCCGGTAAACGTCACCGTCTGATGAGCCATAATGGCAAATATATTCGTCAAAACCGCGGCACCGATGTGCTCAGCGACGCCGATGTGGGCCATGTCCGCCTCTGGGCGCCCTACGGCTTGAAATAAGGAGCGCTGAACTATGGCACGCGTCAAACGGGGTGTTACCACCCGCGCCAAGCACAAGAACATCTTGGAGCAGGCAAAAGGCTTTTA
>JANMGR010000018.1:0-10690 GCA_031374785.1 Sphingomonadales bacterium
AGGCGAGCATGTGATCGTCGAGGCGGCAGCGCGATCTTTCTTGCACCATCAAGTGCGGTCGATGGTCGGCAGTCTGGCGGCAGTCGGCACTGGCCGGTGGAGCGCGGGTGATTTGAAAGCATCACTCGAAGCCAAAGACCGCAATCAATTGGCCCACAACGCACCGCCCGAAGGGCTGTATTTTATGCGAGCTGTATATCCGTGACAACGGGTGGCAGGACATAATGTAAAAGAGACGTGAGGAGGAGAGAGGTTGGAGGTTTAAACTTCTCTCTCCCTTTCTCCCGTCTCATTTACAATAATAGCGCTTCGCGCAGTTGCCTACCCAAATATCCGGCTCACCGATTTATCGAGCATCAGCAATTGCCACAACAACCGGCTGTTATCCGACCGCCCAGCGATGTGGTCGTCGGCCACTTTCAACATCACCGCCGGATCAAACCAGCCGGTTTTAGCCAATGTCGCGCTTGTCGAAATGCCGCGCGCCGCCTCTGCCAATGGCCCGCGGAACCACTGTGCTATCGGCGTTACAAAACCCATTTTCGGCCGATAGAGGATATCCTGCGGCAGATAGCGTTCCATCGTCCGCTTCATCAGCCACTTGCCTTGGCCCTTACGCACGCGCATATTTTCTGGCAGCGACGCTGCAAATTCCATCAGCCGGTGGTCAAGTAAAGGCTCTCGCGCCTCTAGCCCCACCGCCATGCTGGTGCGATCCAGCTTGGTCAAAATGTCGCCGGGCAACCATTGTTTCATATCGGCATATTGCGCGCGGTCCAGACCACTGCGGGCTGGCGCGTTTTCCATCAAAGCGTGCATCGCGGTCTCGCCGCGATAGTCACCCAGCGCCAAACGCATTTTCCGCGAATACAGCGCGTGGCGCATCGCAGGCGGAGTAACACCCACCGCCTCGGCATAACCCTCTGCCCCGCTGCGCGCCAAGGACAGCAACGTCGTCTTCGCTCGCAACGGTCGCGGAGCCCAATCCGCCTTGGGATAGATCGCCCCAAGCGCGCCAAATAGCGGCCCGCGAATGGCTTGCGGCAACAGGCTACGCGCGCGCTCTTCATTGTGGTGGAATACATGGCGGCGATAGCCCGCCAGCGCCTCATCCGCGCCATCGCCCGACAGCGCGACGGTCACATGCTCACGCGCCATTTCGCACACACGGTACGTCGGCAGCGCCGAGGCATCGGCAAAGGGTTCATCAAAATGATGCGCCAGCATATCGGCGAGACCGAAATCATCCGCTGCGACCGTGCGGCTGCGATGTTCGGTCAGAAAGCGTTTGGCAATCGTTTCGGCGTATTCAGTCTCATCCAGCGCGCCGACATCAAAACCGATGGAGCAGGTTTTCACCGGTTGGCGCGACGCTTCGGCCATCAAAGCCACCACGCTGCTGCTATCAACGCCACCCGAGAGGAACGCGCCCAACGGCACATCGGCAACCATGCGGCTAAGCACCGCTTGGCGCATTAGGCGGAGGAGTTCCTCTTGCAGTTCGGCCTCGCTGCCGTTTACCCGGCTTGAGAAATCAATGTCCCAATATTGTGTCGGCGGCGGCGGCGTTTTGCCTTGGGTCAGCACCCAGTAATGCCCGGCGGCTAGCTTATTCACGCCCGAAACGATGCAGCCGTGATCGGGGACGTAACCGAAAGCGAGATAGTCATCGACCGCTTGCAGGTCGGGTTCGCGGCGCAGCGCCGGATGCGCCAGCAACGCTTTAAGCTCCGACCCGAAAATGATGCTGCCATCGGCAAGCGCCGCATGGAACAGTGGCTTTACGCCCAACCGGTCGCGCGCCAATAGCAGCTGCCTTTTGGCAACATCATACAAAGCAAAGGCAAACATGCCGTGCAGCCGGCCTACACATTCAGGTCCCCAGCGGCGATAGGCCTCTAGGATGACTTCGCTGTCGCTGTTGGTGCGAAAGGCATGGCCCAGAGTTTCCAACTCGCGGCGCAGGTCGAGGAAATTGTAGATTTCACCGTTGAAAACCAGCGCGAGACTTTCGTCGCTGGTCAGCATCGGCTGCGCGCCGCCGCCAAGGTCAATGATCGACAAACGGCGATGGCCAAGGCCGATACCCGGCGCTGTCCACACCCCCGCACCGTCTGGGCCGCGGTGCGCGATGGCGTCGTTCATCCGTTCTACCCGCGCTGGATCGACAGGCTTTGAACTTTCAACGTGGAAGATACCGGATATGCCGCACATGGCCTGCGCTTAGTCCAATCCGGCCATGCGGTCAGCCATTTTGTCGATAGGCCCCAAGGATTTGACAAAAGCGTCGATGGCGGCGCGGGGTTGGGTTTTGTCGATACGTTCCGCCGATACCAACACCGCGACTGCTTGCTGGTTGCCGCCAAGCAGGCGTGCTTCCAACGTGGAGAGTTTAATGGCTGAGCCAGAGCCGCTGGTGGTCCCGCCAACGCGGTAGAAGCTAACAACTTCGCGGTGGCTTTTGTTGTCGGCGCTAATGCGTTCGCAGCGGCCTTGCGCGGGGTTAGGGCAGTCCGCAATCCACGACCATTTGCTGTCTGGGCCAACCGCGCCTTGGCCGTATCCAACCAGCTCACGGCCTTCGGATTGGCGGTCGTAAACGGCGATATACAGGTCAGCCTCTTGTCCGGCGGCGTTACGATATCGACCAAGCAACTCGTGGCTGGCTTTAGCAAAATGTGGTTGCCACGCCAGTTGCGGCGCGTAATCAACGCGCTGCCATCCCGGCACTTCGGGCAAAGCGATTTGCGCTGGAACCGGCGAAGTTGCGGACATTACGAAGGCTGACCAAGCAAAAGGAACCGTCGCAATGGCTAGCAAGGCTGGCACTGCGTATTTGGCGGCCAATGGAAAACGAACCGGCGTTTGTAGCTTCGCTGCATCGACCGCGACATCATCAGCCGCCTTATCAAAAAATGGCCAGCCCGCCGCGATCACCAAAGCAATCACCAGCCCAAAGAATATCCAGCCGTAAAAAACATGGTCAAAACTCGCAGCGAAATCGACGTTGCCGTGGTGCGCGATATAGATTGTGCCAAAGGCGCGCAGGCCGTTGGCGAGCACGGGGATGATCACACAGGCTGCCATAAATGCCCCGCGCTTAAGCCAGCTTTTGAAACATAGATTGGCGATCAACGCCCCCAGCGCCACCATCGCAACGAGGAACTTCACCCCCGAACACGCCTCTGCGACACGGAATAACGCTGTAGGCGTGGAGATATAAATCCCCTCAATATGCGCCGGAATGCCCGAAAGGCCCAGCAACCACATGCACATTTTGGCGGTGATTGTTTGGAGGGCGGGAACGAATTCTTCGCCAAATGGGATCAGGAAAAAGCTGTAGAACAGCGGGAACATGAGGCCGCGCGCAACGTTGGGGCCTAGCAATGTGCCCACCGCGCCTTGCAGCATCATAACAAGGCCAGCGTGGCGCGCTAAAGCTACGCCCGCCGCATCGCCGAGTAGCCAGCCAAAAGCGCCTGCCCCGACCCAAGCCAAAGCAGGCGTCCAAGCTAGCGGCGTAATCTTCGCCAGTTCGGTCTTCCGTTGGTCGACGAGCCACCAGATAATCGGCAAGATCAGCAAGCAGTGGTTAAAGGTTGAACTGTTCCACCAGATCGACGCCATGTCCGACGCGTCGCGCCAAAATAACGCGAGGATCAGGGCGGTGGCAATGCCAAGGCGGGTCAGCGCATTTTTCCACAACGCCTTCTTCTCCCCCACTTCGTCATTCCCGCGAAGGCGGGAATCCATCACCTGACCGTTGGTCACAAAGCAACCCCATTGGAAACCGTTTGTTCGGGTGATGGATTCTCGCCTTCGCGGGAATGACGAATGTAGGTTGGCTGTAGTATCTTATCCAAAGCCGCCAACTGACCATCCCAGCCGTAATGCTTTATGACATGCGCGCGGGCCGACGCGCCAAGTTTCATTCGCGCATCGACATCGGACAGCAACTCGCTAACGATCTTAGCTTCATCGGCGACAGATTTGGCAACGCGGAAATGAGCCTTGTTCTTGGCGTCGATGCCCTCCGCCGCAGCTTTGGAAACGACCACAGGTTTCGCCATCGCCATAGCCTCCAGCACCTTATTCTGGATACCACGCGCAATCCGCAACGGTGCGACCACCACATCCGCTCCAGCCAACCAGGTCCGCACATCATCAACAGCACCGGTCACTTGCACGCCGGGCAAAGCCGATAGCGCCGAAACAGCCTCGGTCGGGTTGCGTCCAACGATGGCAAAGGTCGTGTCGGGATGCGCCACACGGATCATGGGAAGTGCGTTCTGCGCAAAATCGCAAACGGCCTCTACATTGGGGCGGTAATCCATTTGGCCAGTGAAGACGATCAACGGATCGGGGAACACGGGGTGCAGTTTTTTGAACGAAGCTGCCGGATCGTAAAAAACGGTGTCGATGCCGTTTCCGACGCCGGTTACGTTTTTCGCACCACTACGGGCCCGGAACAACGCGGCTTCAGGCTCGCTGACAAACAGGCTGGCATCGGCACGCGCCGCAACTTCCGCCTCAAACGCCGCCAGCTTTTTGCCCTCACGCGCATTGATCCAGCGCATGAATGCCCCCCCCGTGCTTTTTGGGCCCTCGCCCGCATAGCTTTCAAACTTCGCGCTATCGACATCGACGAAATCCATGATCAAGCGACCAGCAAAATCGGCGGGAACATATTGTGCCATTTGGCCGGAAAAGACGAAGATATGGCTGATGCTGCCGCCCGCCAGCCGTTCGTCGACCCAATCCTGCATTGTCCGCGAACCAAAACTGGTTAGCGACACCGGCTTGTCCCGTGCCAATGCCTCAATCCCCGCCAGCCATTGCGGCTTATCGCGCAACTCGGCGTGCAGCGAAGCCAAGCCCGCCCGCTCGGCATCCGCAAAGCCCATGTCCCGCGCATCATCGGCAAAGGCCCCGACATGCACCGGAGCCAGAGTTTTCAGCTTGTTGAGGATATGAAACGAGCGGATTTTGTCGCCGCGATCCGGCGGCCAAGGAACGCGGTGGGCGAGGAAAAGGATTTCACGCATTAGCCGAGCCCTTTGGCGATCCACGGGCCAATCAGGTTGGCGATGGGAAGCGGCAGTTTTTGCCAGATCGCAATTTGTGCTTTATATTTCGGGTTGTTCGGGTTGATGTCACGGGGCTCTGCGCCGTCTGCGGTGCGCACCGCATAAGACAGTGGCTGCGGCTCAAAACCCCAGTTTTTCTTAAAACTATACGCACCAGATCCAACCTTTGACCGGCCAAAGTCAAACGCTGTGCAGCCGCGCCGCCGCGCGTGATTCATTAGCGCATAATACATCACGTCATTGGCACGAAGCGTGCGAGCTTCATGCACACCCCCACCCCAATAGGGCATGACTGCGCCTTTGTGATACAGGCTCAGCACGCTTGCCACAGGTTTGCCACTCGACAGCACGGTCAAAATATCGGCATCATTGCCAAAGGCTTTGAGCACCTGAGCCATCAACGCTTTTGGGAATACCGGTGTGCCCAGATTGCGCACACTTTCGGAATAGACGGCGTAGTGCCAATCCAGATCGCGGCTGGCACTGCCCGTTTCAACTACCAATCCCTTGTCCAGCCCTTTGCGCACCTCGGCGCGTTGTTTGCGCGGAATGGCGAGCAGCTCTGCTTCATCATCCGCCGTTAAGGGCCGCGCGAAATTGGCATGGGCATCACCTTTGATCATCCACGACGACAGCGGCAACGCCCCGCCGCGCAGTTCTACTGTGGGGCATTTATGCGATTGCGCCAATTCCCAAACGGCATCAGCAAGGCGTTCAGCGATGCTTTGATTGTACGCCAATATGCCGCCACCAACGGCAAAACCAGACGACACCATAGCCCGCCCGAATAACGGCGAGCCGACAGCATGAGCGGGCACCAAACCTTCGATGTTTCCAGTAGAAGTCTCGGCAACCAGACAAAACGCCTTTTGCCCTGTCCCTGCCGCAGCGCCGTTCAGCCAAGCTGTCCGATGAAAAGGCGTCGATTCAGGATGCTCCGCAACAAACGCATCAATACGCGCACAATCGTCCGCATCGGCAAGATTGGCCTGCCGCACCATCACGCGTTCATGAATCAATGGTGCATTCATGCCATCCGCGCCCGTTCGGCTTCGACAATCACATCCAACCGGTCCCATTTGAAATCGGACATCAGCCGGTCCAGCTTTGGTGCCATCGCTTTCAGCTTGGTATAATGCCGCAGCTTTGATTTGGTCGGCGCGTTCTTAACACGCGGTTGGCCCGGATCTATCTCCCAAGGATGGAAATAGATGATCGCGGGACGCTGCGCCTCATTGTTCACCTGCCGGATCGCCCAGCGCGAAAAGGCATAAGGCAACAGCCGGAAAAACCCTCCGCCACCCGCCGCCAAGCGCCGTCCGGCGAACTCAGCAGTAGTGACCGGTATTTCGATCAAGTCCGACCCTGCAACAGGCTTAAAGGCAAAACGCGGTGCCTCGGCCCAGCCGTAATGGTCGTGCTTTACAGGGGCAACGCTCGACGAATAGGCATAGCCTTGCTCGGCGAGCACCTCATGCGCCCAAGGTGTGCGTTGGTCGATGGAAAAACTCGGCGCGCGATAGCCAGTGACCTTTATGCCGCTGGCGTCCTCGATAATCTTGCGCGCTCGATCAATATCGGCGGCGAATTTCTCGCAGCCCAAAGTAAACACGCGGTCATGTTCGGAACCATGATTGCCTAGCTCATGCCCAGCATCAGCAACGCGGCGCATCAAATGCGGATACCGCTCTGCCACCCAACCCAGCGTAAAAAAGGTCGCTTTGATGCCGGCAGTATCAAACATCTGCAACAGCGCGTCAGTATTGCGCTCCACGCGGCATTCGAGCGCAGCCCAATTGTCCCGAGAAATTACATTCTCGAAAGCACCGACATGGAACCAGTCCTCAACATCAACTGAAAGCGCGTTAAGCACCAAAAACACCCCTTTTTGGTCGGCTCAAGCGGCGCGGATATTCCGGATTTCACCTGCTAGCGACTGGTTGTCCTTTTCGACCCAATCGATCACTAACGCAAGCACGCGGCGCAGGTCGGCGTCTTGTTCCGCCACGCGCGTCTCCAGCCGTTCGACCCGCGCGTGGAGCGCATTCATCGTTTCGGCATCGGCGGAGTTGGCAACCGGTTCTGCGCTGGTTGGCGCCGACAAGGTTATAACCGATGCAGAAGGCAGCTCCAAAACGTCGCCAACAGCAACCTCTTCTTCAGCGACTTCAACGATTTCAGGGTCGGCAACGTCCTCAACAACAGCGACGTCCACTTCCGGCAAAGCGATGGAAACCGGTCCATGCGCCGACAGTGGCGCTTCATATTCAAATGGCTTGCCCGCCATGTCGGCGATCACCGCAGTCACCAGAGCGCCATCAAGCGTATCAAGCTGTTCGACTGCGCCCATTAACAACGTGCGGTTCATCAACGCATTGATTTTACGCGGAACTCCGCCGGTTTCTTCAAAGACCGCTTCATAGGCTTCCTCGGTCAATTGCGGACGACCGGTCCAGCCGGCACGTTGCATACGGTGGAGGATATACGGCTCAACCTCGTCGGCATCCATTGCATCAAGGTGGTGCGTTGCAATGACCCGCTGGCGCAGTTGCTCCAGCGATGGCGATGATTGCACCAGATCGCGGAACTCTGGCTGACCGAGCAAGAAAATCTGCAACAGTGCCGATGATCCGAGTTGGAAATTCGACAACATGCGGAGTTCTTCAAGCGCATCGACCGCCAGATTTTGCGCCTCGTCCACAACGAGCAAACACCGCCGTCCGGCACGCGCCTCTGCGTGTAAAAAGTTCTCAATGGCTTTCAACGTCGCGGCTTTATCCAGCCCGCGCGTGTCGATGCCGTAGCTTTCGGCGGTCATCTGCACCATGTCGTTGCCGTCTAATTGGCTCGTGACGATGGTCGCTGCGGTCAACCGCGCTTTGTCGATGGTCTGCATCAAATGCGTGACCAACGTCGTCTTACCTGCCCCAACTTCGCCGGTGATGACGATAAAGCCTTCACCCTGCGCCAAACCATAGCCCAGATACGACAACGCCTTACGGTGCGTCAGGCTTTCGAAATAATAATGCGGGTCGGGCGTCAGCTGAAACGGGCGGCCTGAAAATCCGTAATATTGATCGTACATATTCTATTCCCAATCTTTGTCCGTTTGCCGGATCAGAAGCTGTAACGCAGGCCAAGCAGCGCAGAGGCGGAGACGTCTTGTTCGAAATCCTCAACCCTAAAGGTATCAATCCCGATAGCAGCTGTTCCCTGTAATCCGCGCCAGATGTTACGGTTATAGGACGCGTTGGCGCCAAAACCATAGCTGTCGGGGGCTCCCGCCTGACCCGGATCGTTGAAATTGGCATAGACGTTGGTGCCAAAGCTTGATTGACGATCAAGTTCGCGGCCCAGATAGCCCGAAAGATAATAGTTTTCGTCGATCAAACCGGCAATCTGTCCTTGGCCACCCAAGGCGGAAGCAAGGAATTTGCGGCGGTCATAACCGATGGCAAGGCCGCTGCTCCAGGGTCCGGCGCTTTCAGCAACCGATGCTTGCACGCCGCGCGAACGGAATGTTGCCGAGCTTGCGGTGCGCAGCGCGTTGTTAAAGCATGAACCGCCGGTATTGGAGAAAACGCACGAGTTGAGGTCGCCAGTGATCGCGTTGCGGTTACTGTTAAACGCGGTTGGCAAATCCGCCAGTGCATTGTTAATCGAACCGCCAAAACCCTGAACGCTGTCATACACAGAGATGTTCACGCCGGTGCGGTCATTGGGCGCATAGCTAAAGCTACCGGTGTAGGTGTCGCTGCCATAACGATGGCCATAACGCACCTCCAACGCGGTGCGGCGGCTTGGACGCCACAATACACCTGCATCCCAAATCAAGCCGTCCGATTCATACGCAACCAGTCGCGGCGAATTGGGATCAGTGACTAGCCGCCCGCCGGGGCCAACAATCGGGTTGCCGCCACCATCGCGCAAAGCATCGCGCTCGCTGACTTTGACTTTTTCATACCCAATGCCGCCGACAGCCGCGAGTGTTTGCGTGACCGGAACGATAACGTCCGCGCGGCCGTAGAAATCCTCGAAGCGTGAATCCAATTGGCTTGCGTCTTCGCGGTTGTAACCAACTGTTGCTGTCCAACCGAAAGGCAGCGTGCCCGCTTGCATCCCAACCGACGCGCTCGCCGCATGGCTTACACTGTCGTCAAACAGGTCAATCGGCTGCTGTCCGGGAGGCAAAGCGCCGCGGTTTTCTTCGGACACTTTTGTGTAGCCAACGCGGTATCCTGCATTGACCGCCAGCTCGCCCGCCTGCGCGGTTAACGTGGGGCCTGCATAGACCGAATAAACTTGTGTTACGTTATCCGAAAATGGCTGAAAACTACCGCGATTAGGGCCGCGAGAATCAAGGCTCGAGCGGCTTGCCAAAGCGCCTGCTTCGATGCTGAGATTGCGGGTAACCGCAACCGAACCGCGTGCAAGGCCGCTGACCGCATCCTGACTTTCAACTTGATCGTCATAGCCGATAACGCGTTCATAACGAAGGCTAACCTGACCCTCGGCACGGCGTGTCGAGATGGCAGCATCAATGCCCGCAGCGAGCGTGGTATAGGTTAAAATGTCACGGCCACCGTCCAAATCGGCAAAGGCGACTTGCTGCACCTCGATATAGGGTGTGACGTCAAGACGTGGTTTTTCACGGGCGATGCCCTGCGGCGCTTCTTCGGCGGCGACGGGGCCGGACGCTTGCGTGTCGTCCATCGGTGCCCAGTCAGACGCGATTTGTTGTGCAAAGGCGCTGCTTGGCAATGTGACCAAGGCAATGCCAGCCAAAAGAACTGTTTTCAGGGGGAGAAAATTGCGGTTGTGCATGATCATGCTCCATATCCGTAGTAGCTGCCGAACTTGCGTCCAGTGGGGGAAAATTTGGTTTTGTTGAGCATCAACTGGATATGCTCACAACCGCTCAACAGGCTGAGTGCATCGCGTAAGGCGCTGTCGGTAGTGACATCTGCATGGACGACAACCACGGTCTGCCCGACTTGCAACGCCAGCACAGAGGCGGGCGAAGCGGCCAATGCAGGCGGTGAATCAAAGATGATAATCCGCGCCGGATCGTGCGCGGTCAGCTGGTCGAGCACAGCTCCTGCGCGCGATGCGGCCAGATATTCGGTATCCTGATTAGTCTGTGCGCCTGCTGGCAGGATCGACATGTTGGGGATATCCGTTGCGATGACGTAATCCTCTACATCCACAGCCGGATTGGCGAGCGCGTCCATCAGCCCGGGGCTGCTTGGAATGCCAAGCCGTGCAAGCACGCTGGGCTTGGCAAAATCAGCATCGACCAACAGGACGCGGTTGTCCTTTTCCGACGCCATCGACAGCGCCAGATTGATCGCGCAAAAGGTTTTGCCCTCATTGGGATGCGCCGAACAAATTAGAATGCGTTCGCCGCGATCTACCGGATCAAGCCCCTTGCCGCCGCGAGCTGCGAGTAACAGCTGACGCTTCACAATGCGGAATTCTTCGGACAGGCCGGTCACAGGACCGTCAGGGTCGATCATGTTCGATGCGGTAAGGCGCTGGCGGTCGATCTTTGCAAAGCGCTCGCTTTGTGGAGCTGGAGCTGGCGGAGCAGCGGCGGTGCGGAA
>JANMGR010000035.1:0-3001 GCA_031374785.1 Sphingomonadales bacterium
ATAAATTCTGCGTGATTGGGGCGGACATTCTGCTCGATAAAATCGCGCACGCGGTCGCGCCAATAGCTTTGCCGTTCGGTGAGGGTGAAATCCATGTGAGTCGTCCTTTTTTAATCGTCCGGTTAATACAAAATCCATGCGGCCTAAACCAAGGGGCTTCAATCCCTTTTTTCGCCTGCGCCTGCCAGAATTCGCAATCTTTCGTCGTGATCAGCGCGACCGATGGGGAAATTGCGGAACACGATCGCCCCTATGATCGCCAGAACCGCAACAGCCACAGCGTAAAACAGCATCATATTATCAATCACCGCCGGGGCAACCGTCGCCGGGTCAGCCTTTGCAGGCAGGCCCGACCAATGGACGATCAGGCCCGAGAACAAGATACCAAGCCCGACGCCGCATTTCTGCACAAAGAACCATCCCGCCGAAAACACACCTTCGGCCCGCTTGCCGGTTTTCACCTCGGATGCCTCGACCAAATCAGCGACCATCGATTGTCCGGCGATCATTGCCATCACGCTGGTGCAGTTTGAAACGAACGCAAAGGCAAAGACCATAGCGGTTGATAGAGTGGTTCCTGTCTCTGGCCAAAACCCCGTCAGCTTCAACGCAAACGGCGTCGTCCAAAAACACATGCCCGTAAGGCCGCCACCGATCACCACAAATTTTTTGCCAAATCGGGCAACCAGTGGAGTGACGAGGAAAAATGTCGCAACAACGCTTGTCATCAACAGCAGGGGATAAAGCGCAAATGCGCCGGGGGAAAAGCGCCAGACGAACAGATACAGATAGTTACTGAGCGAAAAGGTGATCCCTTGGCTGACATACGCAAAGCCCGCGCCGAGCAGCAAAATCACCGCCGCAGGATGGCTAAGCGCCTCAAAAATTTCGCCGAAAGCGCCATTTTTGTGCTTGGCTACGTTCCGCTCCTTTGGATAATGCGCAACGTGTTTATGCTGGCCAAGGGCTGCGAGCAGAACGCTGACCACCATCAACACCGCGCCACATAGACCGTAGTTCCAATAGCCGTCGGGGTTCAGCTGACCCACAGGATATTGCGCACTGGGCACCAGAAACACGTCATAGGCAAGGAACAAGAGCGCCAGCCCGCCGATCCAGCCAAAGAGATAGCGCATCCGCATAATCGCGGTGCGCTCGTCATAGTCTGGGGTCAGCTCAGGGATCAATGCCGCATTGGGAACCTCCACAGCCGATACCAACACGCGGACAAAAAACGCCGTGACCAGCAGGTAAAAGAACACGCCGTCGCCCATGCCTTGCGGATTGACCCATAAAAGCATCCAAGCGAGACCCAGCGGGATCGCAGCTGCATACATCCACGGCAGTCGCCGCCCCCATCGTGTGTGCGTGCGATCACTGAAATAGCCAATCAACGGATCAGCAAAAGCATCCGCAACCATCGCCACCGTCAGCGCGAGCGAAACCAGCCGTGCATCCAGCCCCACAACCTGATTGTAAAACAGCAGCAAAAATGTCGAGAAGCCGTTATCTTTAACACCATAGGCAATCGAACCCAGCCCGTGGAAAATCTTTATCCGGGTCGGAAGCTTGCCCGCAACGGTCATCCTTGGACAATCTGGCCCGTGTTGGAAATCGCTTTGGCGAATCTCATTGTGCGCTCCTCTGCCTCGACTCTCTCTGCGCTACCCTGTGCGCATAAAAAGCCTTGGTCAACGGGCGCAAAAATGCCGTTACGGAAATAAGGGCGCACAAGTTGACGCTTGCGTAAAGCCCGCAAAGCGACATAATGATTCTGTAGATTTTGAGGAGATTCCCGATGAGCGATCATGACGCATTCAGGACAGAAATCCGGAGCTGGATCGAGGCCAACTGCCCTGCCGAAATGCGGACACCGCAACGCGGCGACGAAGATGTCTGCTGGGGCGGGCGCAATTTTGTCTTTCAATCCGATGCGCAGAGAGTGTGGCTGGATCGCTGTGCAGCGGCTGGCCTGACTGTTCCAGATTGGTCGAAAGATTATGGTGGCGCTGGCCTGTCAGCGGCGGAAACCAAAATCTTTCGTCAAGAAATGGCGCGGGCAAAGGCACGCAGTCCGCTAAACAGTTTCGGCATCTGGATGCTTGGGCCTGCCTTGTTAAAGTTCGGCAGCGAAGAGCAAAAACGGCATTATCTGCCGCAAATCGCACGTGGCGAAATCCGCTGGTGTCAGGGCTATTCTGAACCCGGCTCGGGTAGCGACCTTGTTTCGATGCAAACCTATGGTGAAGATAAGGGCGATCATTGGGTCGTCAACGGCCAGAAAATCTGGACCAGCTATGCAGACAAAGCCGATTGGATTTTCTGCCTTGTCCGCACCGACAAAACCAACAAATATCAGGGCATTTCGTTTCTGCTGTTCGATATGAAAACGCCCGGTGTTACCACCAAACCGATCAAGCTGATCTCCGGCAACTCGCCCTTTTGTGAGACATTTTTCGACGATGTCGTTGTGCCAAAGCATCAGATCGTCGGCGAACTCAATCGCGGATGGGATGTTGCCAAGTATCTGCTCGGCCATGAACGCGAAATGATATCGGGCATGGGCGGCGATGGCGGCGTCACCTCGATTGGCGCTGCGATGAAGGAAGTGCTGTGCGAAGAACCTGTGCTGCGCGCGCAAATGGCGTTGTTCGATGTCGATAACCTGACATTCCGTGCGCATGGCGAACGCTTTATGGACGAATGGAAAACCGGCCGCGCGCATCCGGCCTAGTCCAACCTGATGAAATATGTCGGCACAGAATTGAACAAGCGCCGGCATGAATTGGTGATGGCAACCGGCGGATCGTCCGCGCTGGAATGGGATAGCGAAGCGTCGGGCGGCGGATCAAAAGCCCGCAACTGGCTGCGCACCAAAGCCAACAGCATCGAGGGCGGCACCAGCGAGGTGATGCTGAACGTGGTGTCGAAACGGATATTGGAGATGCCGGGGGGTTAAAAGCCCTCTCCCCTTCAGGGGAGAGGGTTGGGAGAGGGGGAC
>JANMGR010000051.1:0-2011 GCA_031374785.1 Sphingomonadales bacterium
GGTGTTGTCATAATGCGGCGCGGGTTATGCGCTGGGCGCTGCCCCGTCAAGTTTGCGGCCCAGTTTGACGACGATGGCAATCACAACGGGGATCAGCACAAACGACAGCACGACTTTGGTCAGCATCTGTCCGGCCATCAACTCGCCAATCGGGCGGACGCCGTAGAACGAGATCGAGATGAACAGCAACGTGTCGATAATCTGTGACAAAGCCGCCGCGATAATCCCACGCACCGCCGCGTATTTGCCCGTCGCCGAACGCAGCTTGTCAAACAACCAGACGTTTAGCGTCTGCGATGTGCCATAAGCGATAATCCCCGCCAGCATCATCCGCCAGCTTTGGCCAAGAATGACCGGAAATGCTTCGATTGCCGGTGGATACATGTCTTTGTCGTGCGGCAGCTGGATGACGATCAGCGACAGCAAAATCGCACCAATGAGCGGCAGAAACCCGAAGCGCACCAGTCGGTTTGCGGTCTCAGTTCCGTGCAGCTCGGCAATTCCACTGGAAATACCGACTAGCAGTAGAAACGGGAAAATTCCGGCCTCAACCGCCAACGGGCCAAGCGCCACCTGCTTTGCGCCCAACACACCAGCGATGGTCACCATACCGCCGTAAAATATCGCAAACAAGAAAAGCGATTGCGGGATCGATGGCCCCTGTTGTTGATTGCTGGTCATGGCTTTGCTCCCCTGTTTTTGCGCTGCCTCATGGGTAGCGGCTATTTTCATTGGCGCAAGATGGAAGGGCGCGCTAACGATGTGCACAACACTTCGTCATTCCCGCGAAGGCGGGAATCCGTCACCTGCACTGTAAATTTCAACTGTGGGTGATGGACCCTCGCCTTCGCGGGGGTGACGAGGGTTGGGGATAAGGGGAGAGTAAACCATGCAAATCTTAATGAGCTTGGGCGGAATGACGTTGATCTTGTTGGTCGCGTTCATACTGTCGTCAAACCGCAAAGCGATCCGCCCGCGTGTGGTGCTCTCTGCCTTTGCCTTGCAAGCCGGATTGGCTGCGCTGGTGCTATATGTGCCGTTCGGTAAAGTTATATTGCAGAACGCCTCGTTCGGCGTTTCCAACCTTTTGGGTTACGCGAACGAAGGCACGAAATTCCTCTTTGGCGCGCTCGCGAGCGATCCTTTGGGGCAGAATTTCGCGATTCAGGCGCTGCCAGTGATCATCTTTTTTGCAGCGTTCATTTCAATCCTCTATTACCTCGGCATTATGCAATATGTCATCCGCTGGATCGGCGGCGGGTTGCAAAAAATCACGGGCATTTCAAAGGTCGAAAGCCTGTGCGCCGCATCGAACATCTTTGTCGGCCAGTCGGAATCGCCACTTGTAATCCGGCCCTATCTGGCGACGCTTAATCAATCTCAGCTGTTCTGCGTGATGACCGTCGGCATGGCGGGTGTGGCCGGAACAATCCTCGCCGCTTACGCTTCGATGGGTATCCGCATTGACTATCTGCTGGCCGCCGCCTTTATGTCGGCACCGGGCGGAATCTTGATGGCAAAAATGATCATGCCCGATGATCCGAATGCACCGCCTGCCGCAGACGACCCATCCACTGCGATGGAGATGGATGATGAGGAAAAGCCCGCAAACCTAATCATGGCCGCCGCACAAGGAGCGCAAACCGGCGTGAAGCTGGCGGTCGCGGTTGGCGCGATGGTGCTGGCCTTTGTCGCGTTGGTAGCTTTGGCCAATGGCATCTTGGGCGGTCTGGGCAATCTGGTCGGAGTCGAAGGGCTCAGCTTTCAAGGCATTCTGGGTTATGTCTTTTCGCCCGTGATGTATTTGCTGGGCGTGCCGTGGAATGAAGCGGTTCAGGCGGGCGGGTTGTTTGGCACCAAGATCGTGCTCAACGAATTTGTCGCCTTTATCGATTTGGGCGCGCTGAAAAACCTGTCCCCTGCAAGCGTCGCCATCGTGACATTTGCCCTGTGCGGCTTTGCCAATTTCAGCTCGATTGCGATCCAGATGGCGGTGACGGGCGGCTTGGCC
>JANMGR010000105.1:0-6080 GCA_031374785.1 Sphingomonadales bacterium
AATACACAATTGTCGCCAATCGCCGGGCTTTGGCAACGCGACATGGCGGACGTGATATTCAAGGTCGAAATTGGCATCATCAACCCAGTAAGGATGGTCGAGGTCAAACGGGACGCGGACCAGCTTTTGGCGGAAACTGCGCGCTTTATCCAAACGGCTTTCGATATGTGCCAATATGTCTTTGAACCGGACAAAGCCGCCGGGGGCAGAGGATGGATCGTAAATCCCGACCGAGCCAATATGCATCGGGGTTGTTGGTGTTTCCAAATAGACGAAACTGGCGTCCTGGCCGCTTAACTGTTCCATACTGCTCTCCCCTTTTGTGCAGGTTTGTGGGGATGGTAGAACGAAGAAAATCAGAAAGCGAGTCTGCTATCGAGGACGCATTGCGATGACTAATCCGGCGGTTGCAAACAGTGCGCCACCTATCGCAAGCGGCGTCCAGACATAGCCTTCAAACACCGTCGACAGCAGCATCGCGATGACGGGAATCAGCACGCCGGTATAGGCCGCTTTACCCGGACCTATGTCGCGGATCAGTCGGAAATACAGCGGGAAGGTGATGACCGACCCGATGATGGCCAGATAAAGCACGCCGCCGACGTAAGATGGTCGCGGATCAATGATGGGTGGCCCATAGTTCGCCCAAGCCCAGCACGCGTTGAACAAAGTTCCCCAAAGCATCGACCAGCTTAACACTGTAATAGATGGAAAGCGGGCGATCTGTGGCAGGACTTGCACGACATTAGAGAATGACGCGCAGAACACAGCTGCCATCGCAAGGCTAAAGCCGATCACAACCTCTGTGCTGCCAACGGGTGCAGCGCGGTATTCTTGGATCATCAGCAACGCCACGCCAATTGAGGCCACGATACTGCCGATGATAAACGGTCGCCCAATTTCGCGTCCCAACCACCATTTCGCCAACAACGCGTTCGGCACAATCAACAGCGCAAACATTACAGCGACAAGGCCGGATGTGATGTGATGTTCTGCTTCGTAAACAAAGTTGAAATTCAGCGCGAATTGCATGACGCCCAACAGGGCGGTCCACAGCATCCCGCGCCGGTCAAGCCGGAACGGCAGCCGCATAACGGCGCCAAGCAAGAACATGCCTGCGCCCGCGATGGCAAAGCGATATGTGACAGACCAGCTTGCGGGAACGACATTCAATTGGTCACGGATCACAAACCAGGTCGAACCCCAGATCAGTGAAACCAGCATAAAGGGAAAAAAGACACGCGGGCTAAGGAAGCTCGGCTCTGCCGCAGTGTCGTTGCTGACAGATGCCATTATGCTCGTCGCCTAATAATCGATAGTGGTGCAGGGTTTCGTAAACCGCGAAACCGTTTCTGCAAATGGTTCCGTCGGCCAGCGCCGTAAAAGGAAATCGCAGGGAACATCAATATCTTTTTCCGAAATTACGTGGAGATTCCCTCTCACTAGCATGTCGCAGGTTCCTCCCCCCAAAAGCGGCAATTGACGTTACACACACCCTTGGCCTAACGCTTGGCAGAATTGGAGAAGGATGTTCTCAAATGCGTTACCGTTTGATACTCAGTTCAGCCGCGCTTTGCGCTGCTATTTCAGGGGCCGCACTGGCCAAGGATAAAGATGACGATGCATTATCAACGCCGCCGCCGGTGTTTCAAGCGGTGCTTGATTGCAAGGCTATCGCTGATTCAGCGGAAAGGCTCACTTGCTATGATCGTTCCGTTGCAGCGATGGAAACAGCGAGCAATGCAAAGGATCTGGTCATTGCCGATCGCAGCACTATGCGCGAGGCAAAGCGCGGTCTGTTTGGATTGAGCCTGCCCAAAATCAAGCTGTTCGGCGGGGATGACAGCGAAGAAGTTACCGAAATCGAAAGCACCGTCGCATCGTTTCGTGCGGCACGCGACGGCTTTATCATTTTAGAACTGGCCGATGGCGCGCGCTGGAAACAGACCGAGGGCCGCCAGCAATATCCAAAGGTCGGTGATAAGGTTCGCGTTCGCAAAGGGGCGCTTGGTAGTTACTTTGTCAGTATTGATGACGATCCCGGGGTTAAGGTCATACGGCTTGTGAACTAGGGACGGTTGGGGGCATCGGCTAAAAAGCCGGACGACTTATGGTGCTGCTGGGGAGGATTGAACTCCCGACCTCGTCATTACCAATGACGCGCTCTACCACTGAGCTACAGCAGCGCACCCCAAGAAGGGCGGGCCTATGCTAAGGCACGGGGCAGATGTCAAGCTGCTTGCGCCAACGAGGCGATTTTGGCATCGCTTTTGGAATGAAGCCTGTGACAGCCAAAACCAAAGAAGACCGCCTTGCCGAAGCACTGCGCGCCAATTTGCGGCGGCGCAAAGCACCTGCCCCTACACCGAACACGCCGCCCTCTAACTCTCCGAAATCAAAGGGCTGACACTATTGCCCAGCTTGCCGCGTTCGCGCATTGTCGCTTCGGTTAAGATGGAACTGCCGGTCTTTAACTCGGTGGGTGTCAGGCCTGTGAATTGCTTGATCTCGCGGATCAGGTGCGATTGGTCATAGAAAGACAGGCCAAGGTCCGTGTCGTCCAGACTGTCCCCCTTTGCCAGCAAATGCGCAGCCCGAACCGCACGGTATTTGCGCGCCAGTTTTTTCGGCGGCATCCCGTAATAGCGCTTTGTCATTCGCTCCAGATGGCGGGGTGACAGTCTGGTCGCTATAGCTAGCGCATCAATATGGTGGTCAACATCGCCTAGTAGCCATTGGTCGACAATCGATGTAAATTCAAATGGGGCAGTGTCGGACGCAGCAAATATCTCTTTGGCTGCGGCTTGCCCGATGGCAAACTGGGCTTCGATATCGGGGGCATCGATCAACTGTTGCCGCAAAGCGATCAGCGCATCGCCAAAAATGATGCGAGCATCCATCGCTTTATCGACCCAATCGCCGGCAGTCTTTCCCATCAACGCGGCCCATCCCGCCGGCATTAAGCCCCAGCCAAAGACGATTGATGGCTCCAACGTGCTGATATACATGGGTGCAGTTGTTGGCCCCACCAGCGTTACCGGGTAAGTCGGACACTCTGTGCCATCGATGAACTCATAAATCCCCGCGCCTTTTAACAAGATGCGAAACTGAGCTCGATCGGCACGCTCCAGCTCCTTTGTCGGCGGACCATTATAGTCGAAATGATAGAATGACGACACAAACGGTGTCAAAGCATCATGCGGCGCTTGATATTGCAGGTTTATCATCCCCACACCCCCATCGCAGTATATTCTATCATAAAAATGGCCAAAAAAAAGACCTGCCGGTTAGGCAGGCCTTCAAAGTTCAAGAACTCTGGTCAAAAAGACTGGAGCCCTTCGGGTCGCAACGCCTCTATGCGATGCAAATGTAACATTATCTTGCATGGAATCGTCATGCCGCCCCCGCTTGCTTGACATTTTCGGCCAAAAGATGGTCTGCACACTTGGAATCAAATTTTGCCGTAGCAATTGCGTGCAGCGAGCAGGGGCGGCATAGGCCGGATATGTTGTATTCGTTTTTGCGCCCCGCATTGTTTTTAACTGACGCAGAGACCGCGCACGGTCTTTCACTGGCTGCGCTTCGGTTGCTGCCATCAAGGCCTGCGCCTGCCAACTCCATTTTGGCGCAGAAGGTTGCGGGCCTCCGCTTTCCCAACCCCATTGGCCTCGCACCCGGCTATGACAAAAATGCCGAAGTGTTTCAGGCGGCGTATGGCCTAGGTTTCGGTTTTGTAGAAGTTGGCAGCGTTACCCCTAAACCGCAAAGTGGCAATCCGCGGCCTAGGGTGTTCCGGCTGGTCGAGGACAAAGCGGTTATCAATCGCTTGGGTTTCAATAATGAAGGGATGGAGGCTGTGGCCGCCCGGCTGGCAGCGCGGCCTGCGCAGCAACGCTTTGGGCCACTCGGGATCAACGTAGGCGCCAACAAAGACAGCGAAGACCGAACCGCCGATTATGTAACAGCCACAAAACGGCTGGCGGGCCTTGCCGATTACGTGACCGTCAATATCAGTTCACCTAACACGCCGGGCTTGCGCGCTTTACAGGATAAGGCTGCGTTGGATGATCTGTTGGTGCGGGTGAAGGAAGCGGCGCCCACGGGTAAGCCTCTGTTTTTGAAAGTCGCCCCTGATCTGCAGCCTGCCGATATCGATGACATTGCTGCATCGATTATCGAACATAAGATTGATGCACTGATCGTCAGTAACACCACGATCACGCGGCCAACGATGCAATCTTGTCATGCTGCCGAAACCGGAGGGTTATCGGGCGCACCGTTGCGCGATTTGGCGCAAAAACGGCTGGTCGATTTCCGCAAAGCCACCGGCGGCGCGGTACCATTAATCGGTGTTGGCGGTATTGCCTCGGCGCAGGATGCCTATGCACGGATACGGGCCGGAGCGTCGTTGGTGCAGCTTTACAGCGCTTTGGTTTATGAAGGCCCAACTTTGGCGCAGCGTATCAACGATGGTCTTACCAAGCTGCTGACCCGCGACGGTTTTGCTAATGTGGCTGATGCTATTGGTGTTGATTAAATTTAGGCTATCCTCGATTCACAAACTCCGCGTAAAGATTGCACTATGAAAAAAATCCTACTGTCGCTCGCACTTATTTTCACCGCTCTGCCAAACATTGCTTTTGCTGAAACTGTCGCAGTTGCAACTTCTGCGGATCCTCGGGCAACACAGGCTGGGGCAGATATTCTGGCAAAGGGCGGCTCGGCGTCGGATGCTGCGATGGCGATGATGCTGGCGCTGACGGTTGTCGAACCACAATCGAGCGGCATTGGCGGCGGCGGTTTCCTTGTTCATTTTGACGGCGATGAAGGTGCGCTCAGCACCGTTAATGGCCGCGAAACTGCACCGGCTTTGGCAACGCCTGATCGTTTCATGGGCGCTGACGGAAAGCCGTTGCCGTTCTTGCAGGCCTTTCCCGGCGGTAAATCCGTTGGTGTTCCCGGCAATATCCGTCTGGCGGCGATGGCGCATGAAAAATGGGGCAAGCTGAAATGGGCGGATCTGTTTGCGCCTGCGATCCGGCTGGCGGAGGAGGGCTATTTCGTCAACAAAACGCTCGAATCGCGTCTGAAAACAGTGGAGAAACTCTGGCCACAATTTGATGAGGCGCGCAGTATTTATTGGGTTGATGGTAAACCTGCGACCGAAGGCATGCGGATCAAAAATCCAAAACTAGCGGCTACGTTAAAGGCGATTGCCAAAAAGGGTCCGGATGCTTTTTACAGCGGCAAGATTGCTGACAGTATCCTTGATGCAACGACGAAAACGGCGGTTGCGCCTGGCGACATGACGCGGAACGATTTGGCGCAATATAAGGCTAAAGAACAAGCTGCTGTTTGCGCGCCCTACCGTGTCTATGTGGTGTGCGGCATGGCACCGCCGTCGTCGGGCGCAACGACTGTGCTGCAAATTCTGGGCTCGCTCGAACGCTTTGATTTGAGCGCAATGGGCGCGGATAATCCGCAAAGCTGGTATTTGCTCGGCCAAGCCATGCAGCTTGCCTATGCGGACCGCGAAAAATATCTGGGCGATAGTGACTTTGTGGATGTGCCAGTCGCGGGTCTGCTTGATCCTGTCTATGTCGCGGAACGATCCGCGATGATTGATCCTGATAAAGCACGTACGGATTATCCCGCAGGCAATCCGCCGGGGTCAGCCCCGCGTACCGCAGCAATTTCGGGCGAAGTCGCTGGCACGACGCATTTTTCCGCAGTCGACCGTGACGGCAATATCGCCAATATGACGTCGACGATTGAGGGTGTCTTTGGCAGCCAGTTGATAGCAGGCGGCTTTTTCCTCAACAATGAACTCACAGATTTCACCTTCGCGCCTGAAAAAGACGGAGAGCCCGTTGCCAACCGCGTGATGGGCGGAAAACGCCCACTGTCGTCGATGGCCCCGACTATGGTGTTTGATGCCGAGGGTCGCGCTGTGCTCGCATTGGGTTCAGCGGGCGGAAAGCGTATTATCATGCATGTGACCAAAACTCTGGTCGGCGTTCTCGATTTCGGTCTGCCGCTTGGTAAAGCCATTGCGCTGCCGAATATCTATTTCGGCGGCG
>JANMGR010000113.1:0-1551 GCA_031374785.1 Sphingomonadales bacterium
TGACGCTGATGCTTGGAATACGTCCGCTGGTGAAGCCGATCACCAGATAGCGTCCGCCAAATCCCATGCAGCGCACCGATTGGTCAAACAGATCGCCGCCCACGGGGTCAAAACACAGGTCGACGCCTTTTGGATCGGTAATGGCTTTAACCTGGTTGCGCAGATGTTCGCCAGTGTTGAGAACATGGTCTACGCCGCATTCGTCGCGCAGCCATTGCCGCTTCTCCTCACTGGCCGAAGTCGCGATCACGCGTGCGCCAAGGTGCTGCGCAAGCGACACTGCGGCCAAGCCAACACCGCCCGCTGCTCCGTGGACCAATAGTGTTTCTCCGCCTCGCATCTGTCCCAACCGGACCAACGCGACATAGGCAGTCAAAAGCCCCGCTGTGTGGGCGGCAGCTTCAGCATAATCGAGACCCGCTGGAATTGGACGAACCAAAGACGCAGGCGCAGCGCGATACTCGGCAAACGCCCCCGCTTTCCCGCCCGCGATCACGCGGTCGCCGACAGTGAGTCCTGAAACCTCGCTGCCAACCTCAACAACATCGCCTGCGCTTTCCATTCCAATGATGAACGGCAGTTCGGGCCGGTGCTGATACTTCCCCTCGGTCATCAACAGATCGGGAAAATTGACGCAGGCCGCGCGGTTTTTGACCAGCACATCGTTTGGGCCGATGCGCGGCATATCGACATTGGCTAGGCTAACTCCGGATAAGTCCGGCGCCAATTCGGTGCAGATCAGCGCCTTCACGGCTGGATGCTGTTCCCCGGTAACGATCCGTGGACGATCCCGCCATCACAGGCAATTGTGTCGCCGACAATATAATCGCCAGCGCGGCTTGCGAGGAATATGGCGAGCCCTGCCATGTCTTCCGGCGTCCCAATACGCGGGAAAGGAATGCCTTTGGAAACGGCATCGGCATGATCGCGTGCCGCTGTATTCATATCGGACTGGAATGCACCAGGTGCGATGCAGGTGACTTGAATATTATCGCGGATCAACTCCGCCGCCATTTTTCGCGTCAGATGGATGACCGCGGCTTTCGATGATTGATACGCAAAGGTTGGCCAAGGGTTGACTTTCAGGCCGTCGATAGACGCGATGTTAATAACTTTACCGGGGCGGTCAAAGGTCGCTGCGGCTTTCAACTGCGGGTGCATCGCTTGGGTTAGGAAGAACAAGCCTTTGACGTTCAGGTCGAACACCCGGTCCCATTGCGCGTCGGTGACAGTGCCAAATTCCGCACCCCATGCAGCGCCTGCAGTGTTGACGAGGATGTCGATCTTGGTCTCACGCTCGGCTATTTGCGCGGCAAGGCTCGTGCAGCCTTCGACGGTGGATAAATCGCAAGGGATGCCGATGACTTTGTCGCCAAATTCGGCAACTGTCGCCTCAATCTGATCGATTTTGCGCGCGCTGACATAAATGCGTTCGCAGCCTGCGGCGAGATAGCCTTCGACGATCATCTTGCCAATGCCGCGCGATCCGCCGGTGATAACCGCAACTTTGCCGTTGAGGTTAAAGAGTGAGTTTAAGTTCATAATTGTCTC
>JANMGR010000154.1:0-9588 GCA_031374785.1 Sphingomonadales bacterium
GATGTGTTGCTCGCGGGCGACGGTGGCGAGATCAAGGACTCAAAGGGTCTGGTCGTCTCGGCAGAAATTATTGCGCAAGAACGTGGCGAAAAGATTATCGTTTTCAAAAAACGTCGTCGTCATAACTATCGCCGCAAGCAGGGTCATCGCCAGTCGCTGACATTGCTGCGTATCACCGCTGTTGGTGGCGCTGCTGCCCCAAAAGCTAAAGCGCAGGCTGCTGCGAAAACCGAAGCCGCGGCAGACGCCGCACCCGCCAAAAAAGCTGCGTCCAAAAAGGCCGCTGCTGACAAAGCTGCATAAGAAACGCGAAGGAGTTTAGACCATGGCACATAAAAAAGCAGGTGGTTCCAGCCGTAACGGCCGCGATTCAGAAGGTCGTCGGCTTGGCGTGAAAAAGTTCGGCGGTCAGGAAGTGATCGGCGGCAATATCATTATTCGTCAGCGCGGCACGAAAGTGTACGCGGGCAAAGGCGTTGGCATGGGCAAAGACCATACCCTCTTTGCACTTATTGAAGGACGCGTCCGATTTCATGCTGGTCGCCTTGGCCGTAAACACGTCTCGGTCGATATGGCAGCAATGGCCGCCGAATAAATACGGACAATCGATAACGGATTGCCCATCTGGATGATCCGGGGAGAGTGGTGACACCTCCCATCGCTTAAGGGAGACGGATCATCCGGCTCCCTTTTTCTTTGCCGAATGGGTACTGACCCTATTCTCCCTGCAACCTACCTCTAAACGGGTGGTTTTCACATGGCTGTCACTTAACTTGTGAAAGGGGCAGCCATTCGGACAGGAGAGAGAATATGTTCGCACGGACCGAAAGACTGTTACTGAGGCCCAGCTGGCCCGAAGATGCCGCGGCGTTGTATGAAGCAATCGCCGATGAAGATATCGTCCGCAACCTCGCGCGCGCGCCTTGGCCTTACACCCAAGCTGAAGCCAGCCGCTTTGCTGCGGTCGAGCACTCCACGATGTTCCCGTCTTTCATGCTGATGCTACGCACCGATGAAGCGCCGCAGCTGATCGGATCATGCGGGCTTGGCGACCGTCAAGGTTCAGCAGAGCTGGGCTATTGGATATCCAAACCCTATTGGGGGCAGGGCTTTGCGGCAGAGGCAGCCAAGGCCGTAGTCGGCATCGCCAAGACATTGGGTCACAACAAGCTGGTCGCAGGCCACTTCACCGACAACCCAGCATCTGGCCGTGTGTTGCGCAAAGTCGGCTTCCGTCCGCTGGGGCGTGTGGAGCAACGTTATAGCGCGGGTCGGGGTAGTGAAGCTACGTCCGCACTGTTTGAGCTTCCGCTATCGAGCGACGGCAAGAGCGGCGGTGACCCCGACGCGTTTGTTGCGATGGGCCGAATGCAGCCGAGGATGTCGTTTGCCAAGGCTGCTTAGGCGGCCTTTGCGATCACCACTGGAAGCTGCTTAACTACGCGCGGTGCTGGCGCAGGTTTCATTGCCGCCAGCATCGCTTCACCCTTGGCGATCAGGTGATGGTCATCGATGTTCCAAGGGTGGAAGCCAGGTTTTAAGAACTGCGCCCAAGGCTTCAAAATTGCACGGCCGATCCCAGATTTGCCAAAGCCGTATTGGATTAACCGAGGCAAAGCTTGGCGCCAGCCCACACCATCCTGCCGCATCAATTCAACCTGTCCGCGTGTGCGGTTGATCAGGAAGGTAAAGGACACAGCCGAAATCATCGATGCGCGCGTGATCCAACGGCGGAATGGACTCCAGTCGCGTGTGGCGTACATCCACACATCGTATGCTACGGCCTTGTGTTCGATTTCCTCGATGCCGTGCCAAATCCACAGCTTGCGCATTTCAGGATCGCAGCCTTCCAGATGCCGCGGTTCTGCAATCATCTCTGCGGCAACAATCGCAGTCAGATGTTCGATGCACATCGTTGCGCCAAGCTTGGTCAGATCGCTGGTCGCCGTGAAGAATTCGACAAACTGGCGGATTGAACGATCCAGTGGCGCGATATCGTAGCCAGAGCGGATCAGTGCACGGTTCATACTGGCATGTTCGCGGCTGTGTGCAGCTTCTTGCTGGATAAAGTTTTTGACATCCTCTGCCAACTGCCCCGACACTGTATCTTGCCATGCGCGCAAGCTTTCGATCATGAACGCTTCACCGCGCGGGAACACCGCCGACAACGCATTAAAAAACGCTGTCGCATAGGGGTCGCCGCCGAGCCAATGCCTGCCGCCGGTATCCAAATCACGTGTCCGCATTTTGCGCGGAAAGATCCGGTGCTTAGCCGATTGCTGCGAAGGCTGATTTTGTTGTTGGTTTTCAATCGCCTGTCTCATGCCAACTAATTACGGCCAGCCACGATAAATTCCGTTTAACGGTGAAGGTTAATGGCGGATAAGGGCTTTAGGGAATAGCGACGGTTTTTTGCCGACTACGGCGTTAATACACTCGTAAAATTGCGTGCAGGCGATAACGCACTTCGTTACAGTTGCGAAACTGGGTGCGATGGCGCACAGCATTGCACATGTCGCTTTTGAAATTCCCAGAACCCGCCGAAGCCGTCGCCCGCCGACGTTTATCGCCAGAGGCGAGCCGTTTGGCAGCCCTCGAAGCAGCGCGGGATTTGCTGATTGAGGCAGGACCACAGGCGGTGACGCTAAAGGCTGTTGCTAGCCGCATTGGGCGTACGCATGCAAACCTCCTCCACCATTTTGGATCGGCCTTGGGCTTGCAGCGCGAGCTTGCGGCCTTTCATGCCGAAACCATCTGCGTGGATATCGGCGAACAGATCCACCGGTTCAGGGGCGGTGACATTGGCCCACGCGAACTGGTCGATATGATATTTGACCATTTTGACAAGGCTGGCGCAGGTGCGCTTGCGGCATGGATGCTGCTCAGTGGCAATGAAGATGCACTCAATCCGGTGGTGGAGGCGATCCATAAGCTTGTCGATGAAGTCGGTGACGGCGGCCATGCAGATAGCAATCTCCACACACTGACGATGGAGCTGGTGCTCTTGGCTTTGGGCGATTCCCTTTTGGGCGGGCCTTTGTCGTCATCACTGGGGCTGCAACGCAGTGCAGGGCGAGAGATTGCCGCGCAAAGGCTTGCACAGTCATTTGCCGCTTGGGAAGCACTAATCAAAACCGATTAGTTAGCAGCCTTTATTCGCGGAACGCCTCGTCGCGTAGCTTGGTAAACGGCGACAAAAGATAGCTCAGCACCGAACGCTTGTCGCCGAGCAGCGCGACATCGGACACCATGCCGACGCCAATTGCCAGCTTGCGGCCAGCCTTGCTAATCAACGCCGTTTTGCTGGTACGAACCTCAACGATATAATGGCTCTCACCCGTCTTTTCATTGATCACAGCATCGGGTGAGATCGAGACTACTTTGCCTTTAAGCGATCCGTAGATGCTGCTGTCATAGGCGGTCAAGCTGACTTTTGCTTTTTGGCCAATGCGGATGGAGCCGATGTCCTTTGGGCTGACCATCGTTTCGATCAACAAGCCATCTTCGCTTGGCACCAACTCCATAATCGGCGCGCCGGGTGCCACTGTGCCGCCGCGTGACGAGACCAGGACCCGGTTTATTGTGCCGTTAACTGGCGCTGTGACAATCGAACGCTCGGCGCGTTTTTCAAGTGCGGGCAGTGTAGAGCTGCGCGCCGCATATTCGGCTTGCGCTGTGGTCAGTTCATTGGCTGCTCGCGATCGCCAATCCTGCACTTGCTGGTTTAGCGCGGCTCTAGCCTCGGCAATCCCAGCACTGGCGCGGGCGATGGATGAGGATGCAGCGGCGGCTTCGCTAGATGCGGAGCCAGCGCGACCAATGGCTTGTGTTAAAACCATACGCGGCTCGATGCCACTTTCGACAAGCGGGCGGACGGCATCCAGTTCTGCCTGCGCCGATACCGCAGCAGCGCGGCGGGCGGCGTAGATGGACTGCGCTTCGTTGACCGCGCGCTCAGACGCTGTGATGCGCGCTTGCCCCGCATTGCGCAGGCTGGCGAGTTCGGACATTTCGGCGCGGTATAATGCACGTTCAATTTCCACCGAAGTGTCCGCGCCGGAAAAATTGGGCGCGCCGCCGGTGATTTGGGCGCGCAGTCGTTCGATCTTTGTCGCCAAAGCAGAGACGGTCGCAGCCCCACTCCCAAATTCACCCCCGCTTTGGGTAGGATCAAGCCGCACCAGCGCGTCGCCGCTCTTCACGATCTGGCCCGTTCGAACGAGGACTTCCTGAACGATGCCGCCTTCTAAATTCGAGATAACCTGCATTTTGGAGCTCGGCACTACGCGCCCCATGCCGCGCACGGTGCGGTCAATGTCGGTCAATGCTGCCCAAAGCACGAAGACGAAGAAAAACCCAAGGATCAGCCATAGCAACACGCTCGGCCCGAATTTCGGGACAAACCGCGCGGTTGATAAAGGAAGTTCCTCGGCGGGTGCTTGGCTTTCTGCGGGCAAATTCATGGCTTCACCTGCGGTTGGGTAATTTGTTTGAGGACTGCATCACGCGGGCCATCGGCGATCACTTTGCCTTGTTCCATAACGATGATTCGGCTGACCAGTTTCAACAGCGGTAGGCGGTGCGTAATGATTATCGCCGTGCGGTCCGCCAGCTCGCTTTGCAAGCGATCAATCAACGCCATTTCAGTTTGCGTGTCCATCGCGCTGGTGGGCTCATCAAGCAACAGTATCGACGGCTTGCCTGCCAAGGCCCGCGCAACGGCAATCGACTGGCGTTGCCCGCCAGACAGGCTGTCGCCACGATCAGCGAGGCGCAGCTCATAGCCATTGGCCAGCCGCCCCATGAAATCATGCGTGCCAGACATACGGGCGGCGCGCAGCAATTCCTCATCATCGACATGCGCGCGGTCGAGGACAATGTTGTCGCGCACAGTGCCCGACAGCAACACGGTGTCTTGCAAAACCGAACCGATATGGCGACGCAAACGGTCGGCATTCAGCTGACGCACCTCTGTGCCATCGACCAGCACAAGCCCGCTTTCGGGCGGATAGAGACCGAGCACAATGCGCGCGACGGTCGATTTTCCTGAGCCAACGCGACCCAAAATCGCGACCTTTTCGCCCGGCTTAATCTGAAAGCTAACACCATTAAGCGCCGCTTCGGTCGCGCCGGGATAGGTGAAATGCACTTCTCGAAATTCGATCTGCCCGGTGATGATATCGAGCGCAAGACTGTCTGCGCCTTGGCCTTCGCTTGGCGTTTCCATGAACTTGTCCAGCTGCCGATATGCTGTCCGTGTCATCGTCAAGCGCGACAACAACGTCGCAATCTGCGCCAACGGTGCCACAGCACGGCCGCTAAGGATCGAACACGCAATTAGCCCACCCATCGTCAACGACTGTGTGGCGATCATGCCCACGCCTGCAATAACAACGCCTGCATAGGCGATCTGTTGCCCGCTGGCCGCGACAGTCACGCTGACGTTTGAAATCAACCGCTGCGACATCGAGCTGGAGGCGTGGTTTTCAACCGCGTCATCCCAACGGCGCGTCAGTAACCGACCAGCACTGGCGCTTTTCACCATTTCAAGGCCGCCAATGGTTTCAATCAGCACCGACTGTTTGAGCATCGCCTGACCCATATTTTGCGCCGACAGCCGGTCCATCATCGGTTGAGTAACGACAGCAACCAGCACAACAAGCGGTATCAGCATAATCGGGACGAGAACCAACCAGCCGCCGATCATTGCCATCACCACCAAAGTCACCAGAATAAACGGCACATCGACCAGCGCCACTAATGTAGCCGAGGCAAAGAAATCGCGGAGCGTTTCCAATTCACGCAGCAGCTGCGCCAACCCGCCTGTCGAACCGCGTGGTTGATCGAGCCGGATCGACAACAAACGCGTAAACATGTTTTCGCCAATGTCGCGGTCGATATCGGCGCCTGCTACATCAACGAAATAGGCGCGCAGGATTTTCAGGATGAAGTCAAACAGCAGGATGATCCCAAGCCCGATCGACAGGCCGATCAGAGAGGATACCGCGTTGTTGGGCAACACGCGATCATAAACGGTCATCGTGAACAGTGATGTGACCAAAGCAAACAGGTTTATCATCACCGCCGCCACAGCGACTTTGGTGTAAACGCTGCGGTTGGTGCGGATGGGTTCCATCAGCCAATCGGCAAAAAACGGCTTTGGGTGGATGATCGTGTCAGCGTCGCTCATTTGAAAATCCTTTGATCCGCAGGATCAATGTTGAGCACACGTAATAAATCGCCGGACCGCGCGAGCGCCACAAACGTTGCAGCATCGCGCTCGGAAAGCCCGCGAATATAATTGGCGGCTGCCGAAAACAACCGGTCCTCTGCATCCAGCGCATCAAACAATGTGCCGCGCGCAACGCGGAACCGTTCAGTCACTGCATCACGGGTCACGCGGCTAGCGACATAGTCGTCGCGGTAAGCGGTCAGCATGTCGTCGAGTGCGCCAACATCGGCCCATGATATGCGCGCTTCGCGCTCAGCCTCTAATTTCACACTCAAGGCGCGGGCATCGGCAGATTCGGCTCTAAACCGGGCTTCATCGGCACGGGCGTCGCCGGGACCCAGCAATCGCCAGCGTGCAGTGATACGCGCACGCACATCATAATCGCGTCGTCCAGCTTCTAATAAGCCAAAGCGGCCTGCATCAACGCCGCCGGTCAGGCTGGGTCCTGTCTCTGCTCTCGCTGCACGCGAATCGTTGCGCAATGCGCGCGCCAAGGCTTCGGCAACGCGAACAGGTGCAGAGCCTGCAGCCCGTGCCGCCAGCGCATCGTCGCTTAACGGTTCCAGTTCTGGCGCAGGCGCGCGGACAATCCGGTTTGGCGCATCAATCGCAAACAGTTCTTTGAATCGCGCCCGCGCGTTTTGATATTCGCGCTGATATTGGGCAAGCCGCAACTTTGCCGATGCAAGTGCGCTGTCAATCCGAGCGCGCTCAACAGGGGCAGCAACGCCTTGTGTGATCCGGAATTCAACGTCGCCGCGTAGCTTTTCGTTGCGGGTGATGAAATGCTCGGCGAGTTCGGTCAAATGGCCATAAGCAAACAGATCATACCACGCACCAATCGCACGCAGTGCAATCGTTTCAGACTTTCGGTCCAGCTCTGCCTCAGCTGCACCAACGCGCTCAATAGAGGCATCAATCCGCCGCTGGGTTGCGCCGAAATCGAACAAGATCTGTTCCAGTGTTGCGGTTGCATCAAACCGGCCTGACCCGCGAGCGCGTTCAAGCACGTTGTCGGGATCATTAGAAAATTCGCGTGCGATGGCCCGATTGACACTTAGCCCCAAATCGATGCGCGGGAAAATCGCAGATTGTGCACTGCGTTTTGCCGCCCATGCGGCAGAACCATCGGCGCGACCTTCGGTCAATGTCGGACTGGCTTTTAGTGCTTCGCCAATCACTTCGTGAAATGCCGCTTCGTCAGCAACCGCATCGGCAATTGCCAGTATTGGGTCGCCGTCGATTTTTACAGACAGTGGCAAAGGATCGGGATCAGGCAAGCGTGCTGCTGCGGGATCGAGATAGTCTTGCGCAAACGCAGGACATGACAAAGCAGTGGCAAACAGTGCCAAAATGCCCGCAGGGTGCAGGATTATCTGTGCCATCACTTTATGTGCGCCTCAAACCCGAAATCGTCCTTGTATCGCCCGCGCATCTAGCGCGCAGCGGCGGTAACGGCAAGCGATCTACCAAGGGGCTACAAAGCTTTACTTGCAGCTTCACCCAGCGTTCAGTTAGTCTGGCGCAACCACGATAACATATTATTTCATGGGGAAGTGACATGCGCGGTTTAGCCGTTTTGGGATCAACGATATTAATGGCTAACGCTACTGCCTGCACAGCGCACGAACCGGCGGCTCAAAACCATGTCGGGTTTTTGTGCGCGGTTGACAGCACGAAGATGCTAAAACCGGATATGAGCAGCGAGGCGGTATGTGCGCTTTTTAAATCAAAGATTGACGATGCGCTGAAACAGAAAACAGTCGTCGTTCAAGATGAAGCAGGTGCGCTGCCTGCTAACTGGATAAAATTAGAGGTTCGGTTCTCAATGCCGAGGACGGCGTCCGCGACGGTTGTGCAAAGCGCCAGCGGCAAAGAAACAACGCATCCCGAAATCGCGGTTGATGTTATGGATAAACCAATGGGACCGAACGACGTTGGCACGCTTGCGTCCACCGTCGCGCAGTATTTGGCGGATAATTCCAAACGCTAGGCATGTTACGCAGCGCGGCGTTCGCTCATTTGCAACCAAGCTCTTGCTTGGCGCTGCGCTTCAGCGATTTCGCGGGCTGTCATTTCGTCGGAGATTTCTGCGCGGCAATTCATCGCTTCGTCGTGACCGTTAACTGCGGCCAGATTAAACCATTTGTGCGCCTCGATCATGTTGACGTCAACGCCGCCACTGCCGGTTGAATAGGCAACGCCCAGTTCGAACAACGCGTTGGCATTTCCGCCTGCTGCGTCAGCGATGCGGCTTTCCATCAGGAAATTCGCGCTTTTGAAACTGTTAGCCATCGGAATAGTGTCCCCTCTTCTGTCGAACAGGGTTTCGCCCAAATATGGATAACAAATGGTTAAAGCCGAAACGACTTTCTGACCCAAATTGGAATAATCGGCAGATTTTGTTGGTTTTTAGACTGCCAAATTATCGAGCAAACGCGTTTTGCCGATCTTTGCCGCGGCCAATAATCGCAACGGTTTGCCGGTCAAGGCGCGCACAGACTGTAGCGTTTCGTTATCGGCAAGCTCGAAATAGTCCACATTCGAAAAGGTTGCGGCCAGCAGAGCAGCTTTGCCGTTGGCCAAGGCGGCGTCGACGGGCTGCCCCGCAAGGATCGCATCGCGCGCCGCGTTTAAGGCCCGGGGCAAGGCGAGCGCTGACGTCCGCTCGGTCGCTGACAGATAAATATTGCGCGAGGATAAGGCCAAACCATCCGCATCCCGAACAATCGGCACACCGATAATCTCAATGTCCATATCAAGGTCGCGGACGAACCGGCGGATCACGGCGAGTTGTTGAAAATCCTTCTCGCCAAAACAGGCGACATTGGCGCCGGTTTGGTTGAACAGCTTCGTCACCACCAAAGCGACGCCGTCAAAATGTCCAGCGCGCGCGGCCCCGCAATAGCCGTCGCTTGGACCGCCTACATGGATACTGGTCGCAAATCCCTCTGGATAAACTTCGCTGGCAGCCGGAGCCCAGACTATATCGACCCCCAACGGCGCAAGCTTGTCACAGTCCGCATCAAAGGTGCGTGGATAAGCCTCCAGATCTTCATTCGGACCAAATTGCGTTGGATTGATAAAGATCGACACGACCACCGCGTCTCCGTGCTTTTTGGCTTCCTCGACCAGTTTCAAATGCCCATCGTGCAGCGCGCCCATTGTCGGGACCAATGCGATCCGCTTTCCCGCTGCGCGCAGCGCCGCTGTCGCGGCTCTTAACTGTAAAAGTGTATTGATGGTTTGCACGACCATTTTGCCTTGGTTATGGCGGGGCCTTGGCTATGCGCGAGGCCGGTCTGGCAGCGCAAGGCGAAATACTCAAACGGGGGTTCTGGTTTCGCATGGCGAAA
>JANMGR010000187.1:0-3022 GCA_031374785.1 Sphingomonadales bacterium
GCCTCTTCAAGCTCGGATATGCGAGCTTCAAGCAGTGCGACGGGCTTTTCAAAATCCAGATAAACAGTCATTGCGCCGCGATAGAGTGTGGCGGCCTATCGGTCAATCAAGCAGCGTCTGCATCCAAACACTGCTAAAATCCTGCGCGCTCCCGCCGTAACACAGGGAAAGGACATTTCCCTATGCTCGGTTCGATTGCAAACAGTCTCGGCTTCGGCTCCGGCCTGAACGTCAGCCAATTGGTCTCTGATCTGGCCAGCGCATCGCGCACGCCAAAGATCGGGCGGATCGATGCACTGGCGCAAGCAACGCAGGCAAAGATCAGCGCGGTGGCGCAGGCGAGGTCGAACCTTGATGGCTTTGCAACGGCGCTGAAAGACTTGTTGGCGCAGGGCACATTAAGCAGCCAGCCGAGTGTATCCGATACCACTTTACTGTCGGCGACGGCGATTCCCGGAACACCTTTAAGGAGCTATGCAGGGTCGATAGAGATCCTGCAGCTGGCCAGCGCACAGTCAGTCTATTCGTCGCTCGTTCCTGCCGCCGCCGATCCTATCGGCTTGGGTGGTATGACATTAACGGTAGGGGCGACCAGCTTTGCCATTACTATCGATAGCTCCAACAATTCCCTGTATGGTCTCGCCGATGCGATCAATGCGAGCGGCAGCACTGTTCGCGCCAGCATCGCGACGGACAATGGCCAAGTCCGTCTGGTGCTAAAGGGCGAGGCCGGGGCCGCCCAGGCATTCACGTTGACCGCCGATGCAGGGGGTGACCCTGCACTGGCGCAATTTGCGTATGGCACAGGCGGGGCGATGCAATCGGCGCAGGCTGCTGCTGACGCGCAAATCAAGGTTGACGGCATTCCCTATAGCCGGACGAGCAATAATTTCTCTAACGTGATTCCGGGGATGGCAATCAGCTTGAAAAAAGCGGTCCCCGGGCAGATCGTTGCGCTAGGTTCAACGCGGCCCACAGAAGGCCTGCGGCAAGCGGTGACGGACTTTATCGCAGTATTTAACCAGATGAAAGCCAGCCTGAAAGAGGCGCAAACCGCCGCCGGTGGGACCAATGCTTTGCGTGTTTTGGACCGGCAGCTTTCGGGTTTTGTGAATAGTGCGCTGACCAGTGATCCTGTGGTCAACAAGCTGACCAACATCGGCATTTCCACTAACCGCGACGGGACGCTCAGCGTCAATGCGGCGCGATTGGAAGCGGCGCTGAGCGCCAGCCCCGATGCGGTTGAGGCGTTGTTCAATCCGCGCCGTGATGCAACGCATACGACCCTCACCGACCCCGGCATATCGGATGCGCTTGATGCCATTCGTACCGGCGCGCTTGCTCCCGATGGGCTGCTTGGCGGGTTGACTAAGGGCTTGCAAAAAGAGGCCACAGAAATCGCCAAAAACCGCGAGCGTATCGAGGTGCGCGAGGCTGCGTATCGCCTGCGGCTTGAGAAGCAATATGGCAGTCTAGATGCGCGGATCGGTGCATTCAAAGCGACGCAAAGCTATCTGGAACAACAGATAAAACTGTGGTCGAACGAGTCATAATTGCATGTATCATAATCCCCGATTTGGCCGTGCAAGCGACCAATACCGCTCTATGGAACTGTCTAGTCGCATCGAAAGCGCGGACCCACATAGGCTGGTCTCGATACTTTATGACGAGTTGCTGATCTGCGTTGATGTTCTGGCGGCAGCCGCCGCGCGTCGGCAGGCGTTGGCGACCAATAATTATGCACACAAGGCGCGGGCGATTTTGCTGTCGTTGCAATCGGGTTTGGATTTTGACTTAGGCGGAGACCTCGCGCCGATGCTCGCGGGACTCTATGGGGCGATCAGTGAAGAATTGGAGGCGCGGATCGTTGACGGCAATGTTGACCGGATGACGGAATTGCGCATTGCGATTGAGTCTGTGGTTCATGCTTGGAATGAAATTGCGGGTTGAGATTGAACTGCGCCACCGCTTTCCCCCACTAAAAAAACGTTAGCCCTGAGCCTGTCGAAGGGCGACCCGTAGTAAGAAACGACAGTTGAAACCTTGGGACGTGGTTGGGCTTTGCCCGCCTTCGGCTTCGACAGGCTCAGCACTAACGGTATTATTGAGACCTTTTTGAATTCAGGCACTCGCAGACTGCAACCCATATTTGCGCATTTTCTCAATCAATGTCGTCCGCTTCAACGTCAGCAATCGTGCCGCCTCTGAAATAATTCCATCGGCCAGTTCCAGCGCAGTGTGGATGCGCATCAATTCCATTGTTTCAATCTCTGCCTTCAAATCGATCGTGGTGCTTTGCGGGGCATGTGTGTTTGAGGCATAGCCGATTTTCACTGCGACCAGATTGGGCATCGCGTTGTTCAGCAGTTGCTCGACTTCGACCCCGCTTAGCATTTCGCCGCCCATCAATACGCCGGCGCGTTCGACAAAGTTACGCAGCTCGCGAACATTGCCGGGCCAACTATGCTCCTGCAGCTTTGCGATTCCGCTATCGTCAAAGCGCGCGACGGTTCCAGCACGTTTGCCCTTTTGGAAATGCGCGATCAACGCGGGGATGTCGTCGGTGCGGCTGGCAAGATCGGGCACGCGCAGGATCAACACGCCGAGCCGAAAGAATAGGTCTTCGCGGAACCGGCCATTGGCCATCGCGTCGTCAATATCCTGATGCGTCGCCGAAATGATGCGCAAATCGACGGGCGTTGCGCTTGATGCGCCGACGCGGGTGACTTTGCGGTCCTCCAGCACGCGCAGCAATTTGACTTGCATGTCAAAGCGCATGTCGCCGATTTCGTCGAGGAACAACGTGCCTTTATCGGCCGTTTCAAAATGGCCGATACGCCGAGCATGTGCGCCGCTGATCGAATCCGAATTGTTCGGCCATGAAAAAGGATCGTTCACCGGCGCACATGATCGGCGTATCGGCCATTTAGAAACGGCCGATAAAGGCACGTTGTTCCTCGACGAAATCGGCGACATGCGCTTTGACATGCAAGTCAAATTGCTGCGCGTGCTGGAGGACCGC
>JANMGR010000217.1:0-30238 GCA_031374785.1 Sphingomonadales bacterium
ATGATCGGCACGCCAGCGGTAATCGCCGCGGGCACGTCGAACTACCAACGCTATTGCCTCGTGTGCCACGGACCGGGGGCAGTCGGCACTGGCGTACTGCCTGATCTGCGTAAATCGGGGACCATCGCCGATGCTGCGACGTTCAAGTCGATCGTGATCGACGGGGTTTTGGCAGGGAACGGCATGGCGAGTTTCAAACCTGTGCTCACCCCCGAAGAGGTTGAAGGCATCCGTGCCTATCTGATCAGCAGAGGCCATTTTGCCAAAGCGAATGACGATAAATACCGGGCTGGGAAGTGATCGTTTACTGACAGCTACGCATTTATTACACCGTTAGCCCTGAGCCTGTCGACGGGCGTCCCAAGGTTTCAACTACCGTGTTAGACTATGGGACGTGGTTGACCTACGGTCGCCTTCGGCTCGACAGGCTCAGCACTAACGGTTTTTGGTTGGGTGAAATTATCCCCGAGTCATTGGAAACACTGCCCGATTCTCCACCAACTGCCTAAAAATTAAGCAGCGCATACTAGGCAAATCCTGCTGCTAGACCGCTACTCCAGCGCTAAACCGTGCTGCCAAAACTGGCACGATCCTTGATACGCAACATCCATAATCGCGCACGCGCGTTTCTGTTCGTGCGCCAATAATGGGGATAACCATGAAAAAGATCGAAGCGATCATCAAGCCGTTCAAGCTCGACGAAGTCAAAGAGGCGCTGCACGAGGTTGGCGTATCGGGCATCACCGTGACGGAAGCCAAAGGTTTTGGCCGTCAGAAAGGCCATACCGAGCTGTATCGCGGTGCGGAATATGTCGTCGATTTTCTACCCAAGGTGAAGCTGGAGGTTGTCGTCGACGATAGCCTTGCCGACCGTGTGGTTGAGGCAATCGCTGCTGCCGCACAAACCGGCCGCATTGGCGACGGCAAAATCTTTGTCATCCCTGTCGAAACCGCTGTGCGCATCCGCACAGGCGAACGCGATAGCGACGCCGTTTAATTCAGCACACCAATTCCAATAAAAAAACGCAAAGGAAAGCGACATGGGCAACACCGCCAAGGACATAATCAAGCGCATTAAGGAAGAGGATATCGAGTGGGTTGATGTCCGTTTCACCGACCCGCGCGGTGCATGGCACCACCTAACAATGTGCAGCAGCGTCATCGGCGAAGATGAGCTGGAAGATGGTTTGATGTTCGATGGATCGTCGATCGAAGGCTGGAAAGCGATCAACGAATCCGACATGATCCTGAAGCCTGATCTGGACGCGGTGTACATCGATCCGTTTTCAGCCACACCGATGCTGATCCTGATCTGCGACATCGTTGAGCCATCGGACGGGGCGCTTTACGCACGCGACCCGCGCTCGACCGCAAAACGCGCCGAGGCGTTTTTGAAGACTACCGGTCTTGGCGACACGGTTTACATCGGCCCCGAACCGGAATTTTTCATGTTCGACGATGTGCGTTTTGAAAACACATATAGCAGCAGCTCGTACTCGCTCGACGATACCGAACTGCCGACCAATTCAAACACGAAATATGAAGCCGGCAATATGGGGCACCGGCCCCGCGCCAAGGGCGGTTACTTCCCCGTTGGCCCCGTTGATGTCACCACCGATATCCGCGCCGAGATGGTCTCGACGCTGATGGAAATGGGCCTGCCGATGGATAAGCATCACCATGAAGTCGCCGCCAGTCAGCACGAATTGGGGCTGACTTTTGGCAAGCTTGTTGAAACCTGCGACCGCATCCAAATCTACAAATATGTCGTGAAGATGGTCGCGCACGCCTACGGCAAAACCGCAACATTTATGCCGAAACCGATTAAGGCCGACAATGGCTCGGGTATGCACACACATATCTCGATCTGGAACGAAGGCAAAAATACGTTTGCAGGGAACGGCTATGCGGGCCTGTCAGAGGCTTGCCTGTTTTTCATCGGCGGCGTGATCAAACATGCCAAAGCGATCAACGCTTTCACTAACCCAACGACCAATAGCTACAAGCGTCTGGTCCCGGGTTTTGAGGCACCTGTATTGCTGGCGTACTCAGCACGCAACCGCTCGGCATCATGCCGCATTCCATATGGTGCAGGCGACAAGGCAAAGCGCGTCGAATTCCGCTTCCCCGATCCGCTTGCCAACTCGTATCTTGCAACTTCGGCTTTGCTGATGGCGGGCATCGACGGCATCCGCAACAAAATCCATCCCGGCGAAGCGATGGACAAAAATCTGTATGATCTGCCACCAAAGGAATTGAAGAAAGTTCCCACAGTCTGCGGGTCGCTGCGCGAAGCATTGGACGCTCTGACCAAGGACCATGCGTTCTTGCTCGAAGGCGATGTGTTCACCAAGGACCAGATCGAGGCCTATATGGAATTGAAATGGTAAGAAGTGTCGCGTTGGGAAACCGCACCTTCGCCGGTAGAATTCGACATGTATTACAGCGGCTGATTTTGGGGACAGTCTATTGACTGTCGTCCTGCACCACAAAAAAGCCCGGCCAGAAAACTCGCCGGGCTTTTTTGTTTAGCGCGGCATCAATAGACCCCGACGCCCGCTCGCGATAAAGATCGCCAGCAAGAAGCCGCCGGAAATGATGGCCACTAAAGCTAACGGCGTTGGCGCGGCGATGAGCCCCAGTGACGCCGCCGATGCCCAGACAAGCAACGTTCCACCGATCCCACAAAAGGCTATATTCCCAGCGTCGCGGCTGAGCTGCAACATCATCTCGTCATAATATTTCCAATCTCGGATCGAAATCACAGTCAAAATCACCAGCGCCGCAAGTAATCCGCCGAAAGCAGAAAGCGGTGATATCGCGCTATCCGGCCCGGATAACGGCAAGGCCATAAGCGCCGCCCCCAACGCGACCATACAAATCGCAGAGCCGGTTAAAATGCGGCGCTGATCGCGGATCTCGTCGGCATCCTCGACATTCAGAATGTTCGATCCCAGCTTTGGCGCGATCAGGCCAACGCCCACAATCAAGCCCATCAGTAAATAGACGAGGCCAATACCGCTGACGATCACTTGATCAGCGGCCATCGCGCCGTCATCCAGAACGCCAAGGCCAAAATAGCCGGCAAGGCCGCCGATCAAGCCGCCAAAGGCGAGTTGAATAATCAGTTTGCGCATTTTTGGCGTTTTCGTCGCCGATGCTATTATGGTCATCTCAATTTCCTTCCGCTTCCCAATGGTCGATGAAAATCTCCTGCACTTGGCAGGCGAATAATTTCGCCATGCGCAATGCCAGCGGCAGGCTGGGGTCATATTTGTCGGTTTCAACCGCGTTGATGGTCTGCCGCGATACACCGAGCCGACGCGCGAGTTCGCCTTGGCTCCATCCGGCCTTTTCGCGATAGTATTTCAAATGGTTTTCCACTCACCCACTCCTGTCTGTAAAGAGTTCTTTACAGATATCGCATAGAGTGTCAAGAACTCTTTACAAGCCAGCCTCTACAGCGATGCGGATTGCGTCTGCCGTTGTCGCCGCTCCAAGCCGTGTCATCAACACAGCGCGGTGCATTTTGACTGTCTGTTCGCTAAGGCCAAGCGAATGGGCTATCTGTTTGTTCAAATGGCCGAGCGCTACTTCGGCAAGCACTTCGCGCTGTCGCTTGGTCAGTGCCTTCACCGCTACCGCCGCAGCCATGCGGCGATTGGCATTCGTCGTCGGAGAATCGGGCTCCAGTTCGACCTGTGACCCCAGAAAATACTCCAGTTCCCCGTCATGGTCAAAGATCGGCGCGACCAAAACCGCGTTGCGAAATGGCGTGCCGTCGCGTTTATAGTTCAATATCTCCACCAGCACCGGCGCGTGGCGGCGAACACCGTCGCGGATCGCCTCGGTCAGCCACGGCTCTGTAGCTGGCCCCGCAAGAAAGCGACAGTTGCGGCCGAGTATCTCGCTCTCGGAATAGCCGGTCAGCTCGATAAACGCTGCATTACAAGATACGATCGGGTTATCTTTAATCCGAGGATCGCTAATCACCGAGGCAATCGGACTGTTGGCTATCAAAGCATCCAGCCGCAGCTTAGCGTGATCGTGATCATCCACATTAGGAGGTCTAGCCCCCATTTTTTCGACTTCTAATGCCATGCGTTGTCCCCTCCCGGACGTAACATGGTATTTCGTATAGGTTGCCGCTGGTCAATACCGGTTCCATCCCGTTTCAACCTTTCGCAGGTGGAAAAATAATAAAGGGCAAATGTCATGGAAACACTATCATATGGCCAGTATTCACTGGTTTATAACGCATTTTCGTTCACTTTCGCTACAATGGCAGCAACAACGCTGTTTTTGTGGCTCGGTCGGTCGCAAGTAGGCCCAGCCTATAAAACGGCACTGACCATTTCGGGTCTGGTCTGCGCAATCGCAGCCTATCACTATTTCCGCATTTTTGAGAGCTGGGAATCAGCATATTCCATCAAAGATGGCGCCGTTGGGTTGACGGGTGTCGCGTTTAACGACGCGTATCGCTACGTCGATTGGTTGCTGACGGTTCCATTGCTGTTGATCGAGCTAATCCTCGTGATGCGCCTATCGGAGAGTGAGACCGTATCGAAGTCATTGAAGCTCGGCGGCGCCGCAGCCCTGATGATTATTCTGGGCTACCCCGGCGAAATTGCAGCAGACAACAGCACACGCATGCTATGGGGCACATTGTCGGCAATCCCATTCGTCTACATCATGTGGCAGCTGTTCGCAGGTCTGGGCGCATCGATTAATAATCAGCCAGAAAGCGTTCGTGAACTGGTGAAGAAAGCCCGCTTGTTGACGTTTGCGTCATGGGGCTTCTACCCGATTGTATACATGATCCCCTACACAAATCTCGGCGGCGCAGATGTCACCGTTGGTGTGCAGGTCGGTTACACAATCGCTGACTTGATCGCAAAAGCCGGCGTCGGCGTACTGATCTATATGATCGCTGTGCGCAAGTCGGCCGCAGAGTATGGACAGGCCACGCATGCATAAACCGATTGGCCCGGCACCCCGAAGTCCGGGCCAACTCGTATGAATGTATTTCCTATCCGCAGGTCCACAGGCGCAGCATTCCCTCCTTTATTGCGCCTGTGGATTTTGCCGATTTTGGCAATAGGCTTGATACTGGCCGACCTTTTTCTTGCTGGTTTGAACAGCGTGCAGGTCACAATGGTCGCTGCGTTGGTTATTGTCATCGTCGGCATCCCGCACGGTACGCTTGATGTGGAAATCGCATCGATCAGATTTGGCAAATCTAACGCCTCAGGCAAAGTCGCAATCCTTGCCGGTTATCTCGCTTGCGCCGCGGGAATGGCCGCTTGCTGGATGTTTGCGCCAGCAATCGCGCTGGCACTGTTCCTAGTAATTTCTATCGTTCATTTCGGTCTCGACTGGCGCGGTGGTGCTGACCCATTTTTGGCGATGATGGTCGGCTGGGCGCTGATCGCACTGCCCGCCTTGTCGCACCCTAAACAGGTCTCCGACATTTTCGCCATCCTCACCGGCAGCCCAACCGGCTCAACCATATCAGCGTTGCTCGCTTGTGCCGCTGCCCCGGCTGCTTTGGGAAGTCTAGTCTTCGCATTCTGGGCGTTCAAGAACAACGAGCGGCAAAACGCAATCGATGTAGTTGCTTGCATGGCCGCAGCCATCTTCCTGCCGCCGCTTGTCGCCTTTGCTGTTTTCTTTTGCTGCCTCCACTCACCGCGTCATATGGCAGAGGCTTTGCGCGAGAGTGCGGGAATTTCATCAGCCAAAAAAGGCATGATCATCGCTGCCGTGTTCCTGCTGTCACTAGCCATAGGGGTATTGCTGTTTTTGGGTCAGGGCGAATTACAAATGGAATCGGGCGTCATTCGCACAGCTTTTATGCTGATTTCGATTTTAACAGTGCCGCATTTTGTGTTGGAGCATTACAATCCAACTGCGAAAATCTGACGCATTTTTATCGCCAATTTAATCGCGCAGTTGACGTTGGCCCAAAAAGTCCCGAATCAAAACCCAAGCGCGGGTTACCCCCGACTCGCATGGCTTTAGGAGAGACACGATGGACAGCTATCTGAAAAATTACATCAACGGCAAATGGGTCGACAGCATCGGCGGCAAGCGCCACGAAGTGATCAGCCCATCGACCGAAGAAGCCTGCACCGAGATTACACTTGGCACAGCCGCTGATGTGGATGCCGCTGTCGCCGCTGCGAAAGAAGCGTTCAAAACCTTTAGCCAAACGAGCCGCGAAGAACGCCTTGCACTCATGGGTCGGATCATTGAGGAATACAAAAAACGCATCCCTGATTTCGCCAAGTCAATGGCCGCCGAAATGGGCGCACCGGTCAGCTTTGCGACGATGGCGCAGGCGCCCGCTGGACTTGGTGGTTTCCTTGGCACTGTGCCTGCGCTGGAAAATTTCGCGTTCACTGAACAACATGGCAAGAACACAGTCGTCTATGAACCGATGGGTGTTGTCGGCCTGATTACCCCGTGGAACTGGCCGCTGAACCAGATCGCGCTGAAAGTCGCACCATGCATAGCGGCGGGTAATACGATGGTCCTGAAACCATCCGAAGAATGCCCCGGCAACGCAGCGATCTTTGCCGAGGTTATGGATGCAGCGGGTGTTCCTCCCGGCGTCTTTAATCTGGTGCAGGGCGATGGCATGACCGTGGGTGCAGCGATTTCAGCGCATCCGAGCATTGATATGGTCAGCTTTACCGGCTCGACCCGCGCAGGCATTCTTGTTGCCAAATCAGCAGCGGACACTGTGAAGCGCGTGCATCAGGAACTTGGCGGCAAATCGCCAAACCTTGTTCTCCCAGACGCCGATTTTGCCGCTGTCCTTCCCGGCACAGTCTCGGGCGTTTTGGTCAATACCGGCCAAAGCTGCATTGCACCAACGCGGATTTTGGTTGCCAAAGAACGCGAAGCAGAGGCCGCTGGCTTTATCACTGCGATGTTTGAAGGCACAGCCGTTGGCGACCCGATGGCCGAGGGCGGCCATATCGGCCCTGTTGTTAACAAAGCGCAGTATGAGAAAATCCAGGGCTTGATCCAGTCTGCCATCGACGAAGGTGCGCAATTGCACACCGGCGGTACAGATCGCCCAGCTGACTTGAACCGCGGCTATTACATCAAACCGACGGTGTTTTCCGGCGTCACCCCCGACATGCGCATCGCGCGCGAAGAAGTATTCGGCCCGGTCGCCACGATCATGGCATATGATGATTTGGAGCAAGGTATCGCGATTGCCAATGACACCGAATATGGTCTGTCGGCGGTTATCTCTGGCGACCCGGCAAAAGCCGCCGCTATCGCGCCGCGACTGCAAGCCGGAATGGTTGCCATCAACGCATGGGGGCCCGCCCCCGGCGCGCCGTTTGGTGGGTATAAGCAATCGGGCAATGGCCGCGAAGGTGGTATATTTGGCCTGAAAGACTTTATGGAAACCAAGTCGATTACGGGGCTTCCCGCTTGATGATAGTTCCCAAAAATATGCGCCGGTCTCTTACCCTATTGGGTGCGGGGCTGGCGTTGGGTTTTGCTGCTCCCGCATCGGCGCAGCTGAGCAAAGCCGAGACAAAAATGGAGGCGACCGTCGATGCCGAATATGAACGCTCGGTCGCGTTGCTTGAAAAAATGGTCAACCAAAATTCAGGAACGATGAATTTTGACGGCGTCCGCAAAGTTGCCGATATGATGCGCGCCGAATTGGAGCCTTTGGGCTTTAAGGTCGAGTGGCAAGACATGGCCGCCGCCAAACGCGCGGGTCATTTGGTTGCAACCAAGACTGGCAAGAAGGGCACCAAAAAGCTGCTGCTGATTGCGCATCTCGATACGGTATTCGAACCTGACAGCCCGTTTCAAACCTTCGTCCGCAACGGCGAAGAAGCCGAGGGGCCGGGCGCGGGCGATGACAAAGGCGGGATGACAGTGATCGTCGCGGCCTTGCGCGCAATGCAAGCGGCAGGGACTTTGAAAGACGCGCATTTAGAAATCCACATGACGGGCGATGAAGAAGACAGCGGTGACCCGATCGAAATTACCCGCGCGCCATTGATTGCGGCCGGAAAACGCGCCGATGTTGCGCTCGATTTTGAGGGGCTGGTGACGGACAACGGCAAGGACATGGGCACGATTGCCCGCCGGTCGTCGAACAGCTGGAAATTGGAAGTCAGCGGCAAGACCGGCCACAGCTCATTGATCTTTAACGAGACCTATGGCGATGGCGCGATTAACGAACTGGCCCGGATCATCCACCGTTTCCGCACTGAATTGCCCGAGGCAAACCTGACCTTTAACGTCGGCCTGATCGCTGGCGGGCAAGAAGCATCGCTCGACCCCGACGGTATCCGCATCAGCGCCAAAGGCAAAACCAATATCATACCGGGCATTGCGCTGGCACGCGGTGATTTCCGCACCTTGTCGCCCGAACAGACTGAGCGGGTGAAAGCCAAAATGACGGCAATCGTTGCGGATCACGCGCCACTCACTGATGCTGAGCTTAGCTTTGATCCCGGCGCTTACCCCGCAATGGCCCCGACCGAAGGCAATGCAAAACTGCTCGGCAGGTTGAACGCGATCAACCGCGATTTAGGCCTCGCCGAAATGGCAGCGCTCGATCCGCTGAAACGCGGTGCAGGTGATATCAGTTTTGTTGCTGGCGACGTTGATGGATTGGTCGGGCTTGGCACGGCAAGCCGGGGCGATCATGCGCCGGGCGAAACGGTCGACCTGAACAGCATCAAGCGCCAAGCCAAACGCGCGGCGATATTGATGTCGCGGCTGAGTAAAGAGAAGCCCTAAAAAGCAGCGCGGATACGGGCGATCATCGCCAGCGGCTCGGGCACTTCGGCATGGTTGCGCATCATGCCCTCGCAGATCCGTTGAACGCGGTAATACAGGTCTTCGCTCGCCAAAATCAGTGACCGCGCTTCTTCGGGCAGTTCGTCGATCCAATAATCATCGGTCGCCGGAGCGTAGCCGAGTTGTTCGACCGAGGTCATATCATCGAGCGAAAGCTCGCCAGCGCGTAACGCCTTTTGGTTGAGCAACCACGCAATCACGTGCATCAATCGTGTTGTGACTTTCAGCGATTCACACGAAAACGCCACGGCAATTTCAGCCGGACTAATGCTGCGCGCGCGGTCGCTGTCGAAATAGGAACGCGCCTCATCCGCAAGCAGCATGGACTCGGTATAGAGCCCGTCGACTAGCTTTGGGGTTATTGGATGACTCGCAACTAACATGTGAACAGCATGAAGAAATCGCGCCGAAGAGTCTGCAACGTTAACCTGATTTATCCACCGCTTTGGCGCGCTGTGCCGGTTTGGAACGGATAAAAGGTCGATATTACGCGAGAATATCGGGAACTAACTGATCCTCAAGCCTCAGGATTTGATCTTTCAACGCCAGCTTGCGCCGCTTTAGCCGGGCGATCTGTAATTGGTCGGGCACGCCCTGCCCCTGCAACGCGATAATCGCGGCATCCATATCCCGATGTTCGATCTTCAGCATTTCCAACTGTTGGCGAATGCCATCGTCGTTCATTGGTGAGCTCTCCGCAGTAGTCTGGTCTTGCAACTGTCTTTGCGGTGCAAAATGCAGCTTGTCACCCGCAAAAATCGCACCGTCGCAATTCCTCCATTTTGGTCGAGACAGACGCGCAAATTAGTGATTTACTCTTAATCGCCGACTATGAGTCGTCGGGTCGTAAAGGAATAATCTCAGTCCAACATCAAAAGGAGAACGCGGTGAATAATGGTCATAGGGCTGCATTGCAGACAAAACATGCCGAACTCGATTCAAAGATCGAAACCGAAAACAACCGACCGCACCCCGATGATGCCTTGATCCACAGCCTAAAAAAGCAAAAACTGCACCTGAAAGATATCATCAGCCACGAGAGTGCCGCTGCCTAGCAAAGATAAATTGGGGACGCCTAAATCGACGTCCCCATTTGATGCTTACTGTGCCGCCAAAATCACCGCAGCGTCCGTCGCCGGAATTTTGTGCTTCTTAATCTCGGCATTGATGAATGTTAGCATGTCTGGCTGTTTTGATTTCGCCAGTGCGCCCAGCATTTCGATGCGCGCTTTAGTTACTGCTTCAGATTTTGAAGCCGCGGCGGAGCCAACGATGAAACTTTGATAAGCCAGCTTAGCCTCTGGCCAACTCTCCACTGCTGCTTCTGAATTGAATAGTTTCCGCAAATATCCGGTGCTAGCGCTGTAGTATTCGGCGCGAAGTCCCTTTCCGAGCAATCTCGTGCCATCCTCACCGATCAGGCCTTCCAAAACCAAAGTGTCCGACCAAGGCATGACGTTGGCAACAAACTCATAGCCATCGTCGTTTAAGTGCGCAGACGCGTAAGTCGGATGCGCGACAGGCACAGTGGCCACATCGATTTTTCCAGTTCTGCGTAAATTTGCCACGGCCGCCTCATCGACGGCATACGCAGTCGCTGTGTGAACAACATAGCCGGTTGATCGGTTGGCCGTGCGAAAATAAAATATCGCTTTTAACCCGGGCGCAGACTTTACCGCCTCTACTGCCTCTGAAAAGCTGCGATATCCGCCCTGTTTATGGCCACCAATATCGGGAATTGCGGGCCCAGCGACAATCACTTGATTCACATCATATTGCTTGGGGCCCGAAAGCTGTTTTTGATACGCCCAGATATCGGGTACAAAACAGCTGGCCTGCATTCCGGGCGCAACGACAGTGTTAAACTTTTCCGTCGCAGCCGCTTGTTCCATCTTGGTTTCTGGGGTGTCTGGCCATGTGAATCCGTTTTGAGTGGCGAATTGTTGACTAAACACTGTGATATTAAGCGCGTTGCGTGTCTCCATCCATGCTTTGCACGCGGTATCCAGATCGCCTTTAGCTTGCGCCGCTTTTGCAGCATCAATTTGCTTATCAGCCTCCTGTGGCGCGAACTCAATTGCCAGCTGAGCCATTTGCGCCTTTTGCGACAGCTCTTCTGCCGAAACGGAAGATATGCCAACACAGGCAAAGGCGATAACCGCCAGTTTTATTGCAAAAGAATGTGCGCCAACAACAACAGATTGCATAAATTTCCCACCGTGTACAAACGTCTAATTGATCCCTTTTGTTAGGCGATCCAGCCACATTGTCAAACGCAGCAACGCGCTATCATCGACATTCGTATCGCACAGTCGCGGCATTGCTATTCCCGTCAAATTCTCTTCGAAATTAATCGCCCCCACGAATTCCATCTGCTAGCGCTAGTCGCATGGAATCTGCTGCGCGTTCTGCCCGTAACATATTGACCGGCCTACATGATGTGATGGCCGCCAATTCGGCTGTTCAGGCAAAGCTGAACCAGGTCGTCAACATAATCGGTGAGGCGCTGACCAGCGAGGTGTGTTCTATCTATCTGCGCCGCGACGGTGTGCTCGAACTATTCGCTACGCGCGGCTTGAATCAAGACGCGGTCCATGTCACCAAATTGGGTTTTGGCGAGGGGCTGGTCGGGACAATCGCTGAACAAGTCGACACGCTAAACCTTGATGAAGCCGCCGCGCATCCGGCATTCCGCTATATGCCCGAAACCGGCGAAGAACGCTTTCACAGCTTTGCCGGCGTGCCGATTGTGCGCGCGGGCCAAGCCGTTGGCGTTGTTGCTGTCCAACATGCTGAACCGCGCAAATATGAAGAGGTGGAGATTGAGGCGCTGCAAACCACCGCGATGGTGCTTTCAGAACTGATTTCAAATGCAGGGTTGATCGATGAAAACCTGTCGCTGGGCAGTGCGAAAACCGGGACGGTCGTGCTAAACGGCCTGCCGTTGGTATCTGGCATGGCCGCAGGCGTTGCGATTTTCCACCAGCCCAATGTGCGCATCGAACACACCGTTGCCGAAGATACTGAGGCAGAACGTGCGCGCGTCTATTCAGCGTTTGACCGGATGCGCGAGCAGATTGACCGTATGGCCAGCCAAGCCGAATTCGGCGGTGGCGGCGAACATGACGAGATAATCGCAACCTATAAGATGTTCGCCTATGACGAAGGCTGGTCGCGGCGGATCAACGAAGCCATCGACAGCGGCCTGACCGCCGAGGCCGCCATCGAACGTGTGCAGCAACGCACCCGTATGCGGATGCGGCAAATTGATGATCCGTTGCTTGCTGACCGGATGCACGATCTGGAGGATCTTTCCAATCGCTTGCTGCGGATTGTCTCCGGACAAATGGGCACAGCCGCGCAAATGGGGCTGAAACAGGACTCCATCCTTGTTGCCCGCAACCTCGGCCCCGCAGAGCTGTTGGAATATGACAAGCGACGGTTGCGCGGCGTTATACTTGGCGAAGGGTCGCTGACGGCGCATGTTGTGATCGTCGCCCGCGCGATGGGCGTGCCCGTGCTGGGCCGTGTCGATGGCATTCGCCGGACCATTTCCGAAGGCGACATGCTGCTGTTGAATGTCGATGAAAAAAGCATCATCGTCCGCCCCTCGCCTGCTGTGCTCGACGCATTCTCCGGCGATCTGGCCGAAGGGCAAAAGAAAAAGGCGCGCTTTGCGGCATTGCGCGACGTCGAACCAATCACCAAAGACCGTCAACGGATCAATTTGAGCATAAACGCTGGCCTACGCGATGATGTTGCTGCAATTGCGTTGACTGGTGCGGACGGCATCGGCCTGTTCCGCACTGAGTTCCAGTTCCTGATTTCTGCAACATTGCCGCAACGTGAACGCCAGCAACGGTTTTACCGCGAAGTGCTTGATGCGGCTGGAAACAAACCCGTTATCTTCCGCACACTCGATGTGGGCGGCGACAAAGCTTTGCCTTATTTGAAAGACACAGGCCCGGTTGAGGAAAACCCGGCTCTCGGCTGGCGCGCAATACGGCTCGCACTCGACCATGCCGGGCTAATGAAGGCGCAGGCGCGGGCTTTGCTTGAGGCAGCAGCGGGCCGCCAGTTGAATGTTATGTTCCCGATGGTCTCCGAACCCTGGGAATTCGACGAGGCAAAAGCACTGTTCGAGGCGCAACTTACATTCTTGGCCGGGCGCAAAAAGCAGCTGCCGTCGCGGATACGCTATGGCGCAATGCTAGAGGTTCCAGCGCTTGCCGAAACGCTGGATATCTTGCTCCCCAATCTCGATTTCCTTTCCATTGGTACGAATGATTTGACTCAATTCCTATTTGCCGCCGACCGCGCTGATCCGCGATTGGCGGAGCGGTATGACTGGTTGAGCCCCGCTATCCTGCGCTTCATCCGTCGCGTTGTAAAAGAGTGTGCCAAACACAAGGTTGACCTTGCCGTATGCGGCGAAATGGGTGGGCGACCACTAGAGGCGATGGCGCTGATAGGGATTGGGCTGAACCGTCTGTCGATAACGCCTGCAGGCATAGGCGCGATAAAGGCAATGGTCTGTTCGCTTGATTCGAAATCGATTGCCAAGGAAATGGACAGGCTTTTGACGAAACCACCACAGAGCATCAGGTCTGCATTGACGCAATGGGCACTTGAAAATCAGGTTGAAATATAAAACCATGTAAAACCGGCGCGTTCGCCGCTAAGAACCTTGACTTTCCTTGCCCCCCCGTCATGCTTTGCGCAGGGTCCGGGAGAGGCCTGTCAACTTATGGGTCGCTGGAGATACAATGGACGAAGATGGTGCCGCTACCGAAGCGGCTGAGAACGCTGAATTCCGTTTTCATACGGTTGGCGAGCAGCTGAAAGCTGCACGTGAAGAGCGTCAGATGACGCTCACCGATATCGCCGCACAGACCCGCATTCCGATACGCCATTTAGAAGCGCTGGAAAGGTCCGATTTTGCGGCGCTGCCGGGCAGCATGTACTCCATCGGTTTTGCGAAATCCTATGCCCGTGCTGTCGATCTTGACCAAATCGTCATAGCCGATGAAATGCGCGCTGAACTGGCACAGGGCGGGCATGCAGGTTTTATTCCCGCAACGCCTGATTATGAACCCGCCGATCCTGGCCGGGTTCCGCCGCGCTGGCTGGCTTGGACAACTGCGGCCATTGCTGTGCTAGGTCTAATCGGCTACTTCGCGTGGCGCAGTTTTGCGCTTTCGGCGGATGCTCCAGCAGCCCCGGCAGTTGAGGCTGAAGCCGCACCTGCAAAATCCGTCGCAAATGCCGCCCCGTCCGCTGCACCCACCGGAGGAGCCGTGGTTATCACCGCAGGCGAACTTGTCTGGGTAAAGATTTACGATGCCGACAAAAAACGGTTGTTCGAGGCCGAGATGAAAGCCGGCGATACCTACACGGTTCCAGCGGACGCCAATAATCCGATGATCGTCACCGGCAGACCACAAGCTTTACAAGTTACCATTGGCGGCAAACCCGTTCCGCCATTGGGAGAAGCCGACCGGACAATATCTGATGTGGGCGTAAGCGCCGCAGCGTTACTAGCGCGCAAGCCCGTTGAGGCCGCAGTTCCAAGCACAGATGCCACCGGCGACACCACACCCTGAACGATTCTATCGACAACAAATTCCGGCAAGGCACTTTGACGAAGCGGCAAGCTGGGCTATGATGCACTGCGTTGTGTTGATTGGGAGAATTGGAATGAAACTGCGTGTTCTGTTCGCGGGCGTTGCATTGCTGGCTTTATCTATCCCCGCATCGGCGCAAGATTCTAATGTCGAAGGCCGCGTAACCAAGCTTGAGAAAGAGCTGAAAGCCGTTCAGCGCAAAGTCTTTCCGGACGGTGCAGGCAAGTATTTCGAGCCGGATATCAAAGCCGAACCCACCGCAACCGAGGGCAGCAAAACAGCCTCTGGCACCGAAGTAACCGACCTGATCGGGCGCGTCGATGCGCTGGAAACGCAACTTGCCGGACTGACCGGACAAGTTGAGCAGCAAGGTAATAGCATGAAGGCGATGGAAGCCCGGCTGAAAGCGATGGAGGCGCAGGTTAAAACGCTGAATGCCGATGCAGTGACAGCAGCAGCTGACCCTAAGCCTGTGGTCACTCCGGCTGCAACAACGCAAAAACCGGCGGCGACTACAAAGCCGCCTGTCGCTACAGCCAGCAAAGATAAGGCCCGCGAAGCCGCCGTTGCCAAGATTGAGCGGCCTGCATCGGGCAATAGTTTTGAAGACAGCTATTCCTATGGCTATCGCTTGTGGGAAGCAAAATTCTATCCCGAGGCGCAGACGCAGCTGGAAGAAACCGTCAAAAAATTCCCCAGCAACGCTGGAACCAGCCGCGCGCGGAACTTGCTCGGCCGTGCATGGCTCGATGATGGTCGCCCGTCGCAAGCTGCAAAAATATTCTACGAAAATTACAAAGCCGATGCCAAAGGCGAGCGGGCGCCGGAAAGCCTATATTTCTTGGGCGAATCCTTCATTGCAATGGATAAACCAACTGATGCCTGTGATGTGTTTGGGCAGCTGGTAAAGGCCTATCCAGACGTTGCCACTGGTACTGGTAGGCTGGCAGCACGGCTTGATGCTGGGCGCAAAAAGGCCAAGTGCAAGTAACGCCGCCAAATGGTCCGGCGGTTGCCGCTTTTTCGGAAGCAATCGAACGACTGACCGGCGGCAAGGATGCGTCACTGCTGCTTGCCGTGTCAGGTGGGCCAGATAGTCTTTCGATGCTGTTGCTTGCGCACGCCGCAATGCCGGAACGGATTTGCTCCGCTACGGTGGATCATGGGTTAAGGCCGGAAGCAGCAGACGAAGCGGAATTCGTAGCCGCCTTGTGCAGAAAGCTGAGAGTCTCGCACAGAATTTTGCGACCATCCACACCCATAACCGGCAATCTACAATCAGAGGCGCGTGCGGCACGTTATGCATTGTTGCACGCTCAAGCCGACGTGGCCGGGTACGATTTTATCGCAACTGCACACCATGCCGATGATCAACTCGAAACCGTATTGATGCGCATCGCCCGGGGCAGCGGGATTAACGGGCTGGCCGGTGTGCGAGTGCGGCAGGGACGGATCATCAGGCCGATGCTAGCCTTTACAAAAACTGAGCTGGAGGAAATTTGCGGCCACTCCGGCGTCTCCCCAATCCGCGATCCCAGTAATGAGGACGACAGCTTTGACCGCATCGCAATGCGGCAGTGGTTGGCTTCAACTCCGCATCCGTTTGACGCGCACCGCGCCGTGCGGACCGCCACAGCCTTTGCCGATGCCGCAGAGGCGTTAGAATGGGCGACCAACCGTGCGTGGGAATCCTGTGTAACAGCCGATGGCGACAGCGTGATTCTCGATTCCTATTCCCTGCCGAAAGAAATCCAGCGCCGTGTATTGCTCCGTATCCTTGACAGAATCCAGCCGGGATATGTCCCGCGCGGTGATGCTCTTGACAGGGCACGCGATACGCTGATCAAGGGAGGCAGGCAGTTATTAGGCGATGTGCAGTGCGAAGGCGGAACACTTTGGCGTTTTCGCTCCGCCCCACGCAGGCAGCTGTAGGGCAGAAAAACGCTGTATGGACATTGTCTTTCATCGAATCCATCTTACATGGATTACCTGACGTTAACCCCCAGCGGATAGAGCACCAAAGATGAACGACGAAGACGAACCAAAAGGCAACAATCTGGCCCGTAACATCATGATCTGGACTGGAATCATGGTTGCACTGTTGCTGGTTGTATCGATCTTTAGCGGATCCGGAACTGACGCCTCAAAAGGCATCAGCTATTCTAGCTTCCGCGAAAAAATCGCCGCTGGTGAAGTTAAGTCGGTTGTGATCTCATCCGACCGGATATCTGGCCAACTGGCATCAGGCGAAGCTTTTGCAACGGTGCCCATCGCAAGCGACAAAGATTTGATAACGTTGCTTGAAGAAAAAAAGGTTGATTATCAGGGCAAACCTGCCGAACAGCCAAGCCTACTGATAGCTCTTCTCATCAACGGGCTACCTTTCTTGCTCATTCTTGGCGTCGCATTCTTCGTGCTACGCCAGATGCAGAAGGGCGGCGGCGCTGGTGGCGCGATGGGCTTTGGTAAATCTAAGGCCAAGTTGCTGACCGAAAAGCATGGCCGCGTCACGTTTGATGATGTCGCCGGTATCGATGAAGCGCGCGAAGAATTACAGGAAATCGTCGAGTTTTTGAAAGACCCGAACAAGTTCAGCCGTCTTGGCGGTAAGATTCCCAAAGGCGCGTTGCTGGTTGGTTCACCGGGAACTGGTAAAACATTGCTCGCCCGTGCAATTGCTGGCGAAGCAGGCGTACCTTTCTTCTCGATCTCTGGTTCTGATTTTGTCGAAATGTTTGTCGGCGTCGGCGCAAGCCGCGTGCGCGACATGTTTGAACAGGCGAAAAAGAACGCACCGTGCATCATCTTTATCGATGAAATTGATGCCGTTGGGCGCAGCCGTGGCGCAGGCCTTGGCAACCAAAATGATGAACGCGAACAGACGTTGAACCAACTGCTCGTCGAAATGGACGGGTTTGAGGCGAATGAAGGCGTTATCATCGTTGCTGCGACGAACCGGCCCGATGTGCTGGACCCTGCGTTGTTGCGTCCTGGCCGTTTTGACCGTCAGGTTGTGGTGCCGCGTCCCGATATCGAAGGCCGCGTCAAAATCCTTGAAGTGCATATGAAGAAAGTGCCGCTCGCCCCCGATGTTGACACCCGCACCATTGCGCGTGGCACTCCCGGTTTCTCCGGCGCCGATCTCGCCAATCTGATTAACGAAGCTGCATTGCTTGCTGCCCGCCGCGCAAAGCGTCTTGTTGCGATGCAAGAGTTTGAAGATGCCAAAGACAAGGTCATGATGGGCACTGAACGCCGGTCAATGGTGATGACCGATGATGAGAAGAAAATGACCGCCTATCACGAAGCGGGCCATGCCATCGTCTCCATTCACGAAGCGGCATCTGATCCGATTCACAAGGCAACAATCATCCCGCGCGGTCGTGCGCTGGGTATGGTGATGCGCCTGCCAGAACGGGATAACTACAGCTATCACCGCGACAAAATGCACGCCAACCTTGCAGTTAGCATGGGCGGCCGCGTTGCCGAGGAAATCGTCTTTGGTCATGACAAAGTGTCATCCGGCGCATCAAGCGACATTCAATACGCCACCAGCCTAGCCCGCGATATGGTAACGCAATGGGGTATGTCAGAGGCGATGGGGCCGTTGCAATATGAAGAAAAGCAGGACGGCTATCTTGGTTATGGCGGAACGCAACGCGCCGCAATGTCCGATGAAACCGCGAAGAAAATCGATTCCGAAATCCGCAAGCTGGTTGAAGGCGGTCATAACAAAGCGACGATGCTGCTGAAAAAGCACCGCAAGCAGTTGAACCTGCTGGCCGAGGCATTGCTCGAGTTTGAAACGCTGTCGGGTGAAGAAATCACCAACCTGCTCGCCACCGGCAAGTTTGAACGTGATGCATCAAAATCAATGCAACCCGCGCATGTCCCCATTGTCGGCACAGCGATTCCCAAGGCAGGACGTGGCAAGCGAACCGGCCTTGGCGATGCCAAGCCGCAGGGCGCGTAAGGCGGTCTGACCCAGTCGCTCGGTATGCCCATTTATTGCGATGAATCGGGCGGTGTCGGGCGCGGGGTGATGACATTAGCGGCGGTCGATATCGCCGCCGATCAGGCCGATGCACTGCTCAGCAGCTTTCGCGCAGCCACTGGCTATATGGGCGAGTTAAAGGGCAGCCGCATTGACCTTCACCGGCGCGCGCTGTTTTTCGACCTGTTCGCCGCATCAGATGCAAACGCGGTGGTCGGCATCGCCATTTCTGCGCTTAAGCCTGATCCGAACGAAGATCGCGGCGATCATGATATCTCCACCTATGCGGCGTTGCTTAACGACGTGGTCGGATCGATGTTGCCGGGCGTGGCTAGCTGCGAAAGCGTGATTATCGACGATGGTCGGTACGGGCCAGAAACTCTTTCTAAAGTGCGCGACGATATCGGGCGGCTGGTCGGTCCTTGCGGCACTGCGCAATTGGAACTTAGTCACAGGCTCGCAGGGCTACAAATCGCCGATGTGGTCGCCAACAGTTTCTTCAACCGCGCGCTAGTCAACGACCGCCAAGGAAAGATGGCCTCCGTGGTCGCTCCCCTTTTGGAAAACGGGCGTATCAAGATGCGGGTGTTACCCGGTGATGCCCAAGGTTATGATGAGCACAGAGAATAACGTCAGCGCCGTCATCGCAAAGACTGACAAAATGCACATCCGCCAGAAAGCCCCAAAGCGCGTTGTTTCATAAGCGTGATGCAAATGCCGATACATGTGGATTGGGGGATAGAATGCGAGCGCAAGCCCTCCGATCCATTCAGTCGCCGGGAATTGGATCAAAAATGCGCTTAAAATTCCGAGCAGCATCATGAACGTCAGCGAGTAAGTGACAAACACCGCGTGATCGAACATCTTGAACCGTCTGCGCCAAAAAAACAAAAGCCAGACAAAAGGCACCGAGATCGGGATCAGCGCCCAGCTATATTTATAGGCGCTCGATTGGATTTTATAGAGCACCAGCTGCGGATTATCCATCGCGTGTTTGGCCGCTTCATTCAGTTCTTTGGAACCCGGAAATTCCAAGTCAGTAAAGGTCCAGTCGCCATCGATTTTGCCCGACGTGACCTGTTTCAGCCCAGTTAACGCGCCGCTGATGACTTTCGCTTCAACACGCTCGCCTTCTAGGGCTTTTTCAATGTCAGCGGTCGGCTCTCCTGCATCACGCGCCTTTTGCAATTGCGCCTCTAGCTGTGCGATTTTCACATCGCTTTTCGCCTTTTCTTGCGTAATCTGCTGCTTTGCTTGTTCCGACTGACGGGCTTCGGTGCCTCTGCTGTCATCAAGTGCCTTTAAATCACGTTGATTGCGCGCGATTTCGGCATCGCGCCACTCACGGCCAGGCTGGTTTTCCGCATCGGCCACTTTTTTATCCGCCTGAAGCTTTGCGATATCATCGAGTATCTCTTTACGGTCCTCTTGATATTGCTTTGCCGCATTTTCCTCGTCGAATATTATGCTGCTGTTGTCCGGTGCTAGCCAGCTGACCGCAGCAAACGTCAGAAAAACGGTGAAGAGGAACAGCGCCAGCGGCGACACAAATTTGGCGCGCTCGCCATGCACATAACGCCGCGTTAATTGCCCGGGGTTCCAGAATAGCTGGGGTAATGTCCGCCAAATCTTTCCATCTAAATGCAATACGCTATGCATAAAGTCATGGCCAAAGGCAGTAAGAGTGCGGTGTACCCGCGCCTTTTGCCCGCACACGTGGCAATGCGCACCGGCCAGCGTGGCTCCGCAATTCATGCAAGCCTCGGCGCTTCCTGCGCCCTCACCAGCGTCTGACTCCACCGCGCGCGCAATGGCTGCGCCGGTGACGATGTCTGCTATTCCAGCTAAATCCCCGCTCATACACCGTGTCTAACAGCGCCGTGTGCGGATGCCAAAAGGAAAAGGCCCGGACGAACCGGGCCTTGTCAAAATCATGAGCTTGATTGTGCGGGGTCAAGCCGCAAACAATTACCGGTCGTAGTCGCGCGCAACACCAGCACCGCGTGCAGGTGCAGCTGCGGTCAAACGCAACGCCTCTGCCGAACGTGCCAGCGAACCAATTTCATCCGCTGCTTCGTCTTCATCAACTTGCATTTTCTGCAGCGACTGAACCAAGCTTTCTTGCAGATTATCGGTGCGAACGGTTTCTTCGGCAATTTCGCGCAATGCAACGACGGGATTTTTATCGCGGTCGCGGTCAATCGTCAGCTCTGCCCCGCCCGAAATTTCGCGCGCGCGCTCAGCAGCAATTAAAACCAGATCGAACCGGTTGGATACTTTATCGATGCAATCTTCAACGGTAACGCGCGCCATGTCGGCTCCTGAATCATTTGGAATGTTTGGAAAGTTGATGTCCGCTAATATGCAATGCCCCGATTGTCAATGAAAAGCGCGCGGCTACGCCGGTTGCACGTAACCGCCATGCACCCTATCGCGGTGCAATGGAGGATGTGACTACCCCACAGCAATGGCCGGGAAAACGGTTCGAAGTTGCCGGACACCAGCTGCATATCGTCCACGATCCCGACGACCGGTTGCAGGCTCTGCTGGGTTTAATCGAAGCTGCTACCGCGACGATCACGCTGAGCATCTATATGTTTTACAACGATACCAGCGGCACCGAGGTTCGCGATGCTTTGGTTATGGCTGCGCAACGCGGCGTCAAAGTCGAGATGCTGATTGATAGTTTCGGTTCCGCCACGGTGCCGATCGCATTCTTTCAGTCCATTGCAGATGCGGGCGGGGCCTTTCATTATTTCAGTTCGCGCTGGCGGCTGTCATACCTGATCCGCAACCACCAAAAAATCCTGATTGCCGATAGCCAGCACGCGTTGATCGGTGGCTACAACATTACCGACCAATATTTCGGGCGGCGCGGCAGCCAAAGCTGGGAAGATTTAGGGCTGGTCATCTCTGGCCCAGAAGTTGCGCGTATCGCCGTCTATCTTACAGAATTGATAGAATTGTCCGCAGATGGCGGTGTCAGGTTGCTGGCTCTACGCCGCTTAATACGCGCATGGCGGCCCGGAAATGGGCTATTGCAATGGCATGTTGGCGGGCCGACGAACCGGATTGCACCTTGGGCGCTGGCCTTGAAGCGCGACCTGCAAAATGCAAAACGCATCGATATTATCGCAGGCTATTTTTCGCCGACGCAAACGATTTTGCGGCGCTTGGCAAAGGCGGTTCGCAATGGCGGACAGGTGCGGTTAGTGCTGGCTGGAAAAACCGACAATGGGGCGACAATCGGCGCGGCGCGCATATTGTACGGCTATTTATTGAAACGAGATGTGCAAATCTGCGAGTTCCAGCCGCGCTTGCTTCATACGAAAATGATGGTGATCGATAATGCCTGTTACATCGGCTCAGCCAATCTCGATATCCGCAGCCTGTTTATCAATAAAGAACTGATGCTGCGCATTGATGATGCCGCAGTGGCTGATTATTTGCGAACTCTGGCCGCAGAGTTGGCGCAAGACGGTATCGAGCAAACTGCCGATCTTCACCGCAACCGCCTGTCATGGTTCAACCGGCTGCATTGGTCATTGGCGTATTTGTTAGTGAACAGCGTTGACTATAATATCGGTCGCCGCATTTCGACGCGGATCACGCAGATGCTGCGCAAGGCTAAGCCCAAAAAGCTGTCTTAGCTTTTCCAACCCCAGAAGAGATAGCACGGTAGCACGTTCCAGAATTCAAAGCCGTTATCGATGCGTTTGAAATGCGGCGCCATAAAATCGCGAGCGCGGGCGCGGAATTGATAAACGAGGAAAGCACCGCCGGGACGTATAGCCTTTGCCGTTTCTTCCGCAATCTTTGGTCCCAAATCACCCGGTAATGTCGAAAATGGAAGGCCCGATAAAACATAATCAGCATGGTCAAAGCCAAATTCGCGGATGATCGCGTTTACATCGGCAGCGGAGCCGTGAACCGCGATAAAGCGGCTGTCACAAAAATGTTTGTTCAAAAATTCGATGAAATCAGCGTTGGTGTCGATTACCAGCAATGTCGCGTCTTTGCGCATCCTATCCAATACCGGCTGGCAAAATGTGCCCACACCTGGTCCATATTCGACGAACAATTTGCACTCATCCCATTTGACCGGGGCCAGCATCTTCGCAATCGTCCAGCGTGACGAGGGAATGATAGAGCCTACCATCACAGGATGTTTCAAGAAACCTTTGAAAAATACACCCCAAGGGCCGAAGAACCGTTTAATATCATGTTTGATCTGGCCAAGCCGGGCACCAATGGCGATGGAATTTTCGGTCATTAATCTGCCTTATACTTGCAACGATTTCGTCGCCTTTCTCGCAAATGCAGGCATTTGATGCAACTGCATTAAGCAAAATAGTTATCGTCTTTCAGGCAGGCTGGGGTTGCCCTGTCCTCTATCCCGCCGTTAAGGCTAACATTATGACCACACGGCCACCTGGAACAATTGCTGTAATTTTTGTGGCGCAGCGCAGCTTGGACGATGACGCAGGCTATCACGCAGCAGCAGAGGAAATGGATAGGTTGGCGGCGCAGCAGCCGGGCTATGTCAGCATGGATTCTGTGCGTAATGCAGATGGCGTTGGTATAACGGTTAGCTATTGGACCACCGATACCGCCGCCAAAAACTGGCGAGACCATCCCCAACATGCGGCGATACGCGATCAAGGGCGGGGGATCTGGTACACGCAGTATGACCTGCATGTGGCCGAAGTTACCCGCAGCTATGACTGGGCGAAATCATGACCAACGGAAAAGTTGCTGCAATCCCAACAGACCGTGTCGCGATTCTATTCATGGTGATGCTGGTCTCCGCCGCTGGAAACACAGCCATGCAATCGGCACTGCCTGCGATTGCCAGCCAGCTCGATATGCCCGATGTTTGGGTCAGCCTAGCGTTTAGTTGGTCGGCGTTGTTGTGGGTGATGACAGCCCCAAAATGGGCGCGACTTTCAGACAAGCGTGGGCGCAAAGCGTTAATGGCGGTTGGCATGATCGGCTTTGTGACGTCGATGGGTTTGTGCGGGCTGGTTCTATGGTTAGGGCTCAATGGTTATATCGGAGCCGCTGTTACCTTCGTCGTTTTCGCTGTTTTCCGCAGCCTTTATGGTGGATTCGGATCCGCAGCACCGCCCGCAGTGCAGGCCTATATCGCCGCGCGCACAGAACGGGCGGAGCGCGCCAAAGCGTTGTCGCTGCTGGCATCATCGTTTGGTTTGGGAACGGTGATCGGGCCTGCGCTTGCACATTTTTTGGTGTTTGCACCCTTCGGTCTTGCCGGGCCGTTGATCATATTTGCCGCATTTGGATTACTGGTTTTGCTCGCCCTAAAACTGCGCCTGCCCAATGACACACCCCGTTTCGAGGCACGCGGTGTGGTCGCATCCTATCCCAATGCAGCTTCGATGAACCAGCCGACGCGCGATGATGCCGACATAGAGGATCAAGCCGACCCCGCTCTGCCGCAAGAGCAGGTGCGACTGCACTGGTTGGAATCGCGACTGAAAAGCTGGATGATCGCGGGGCTGCTAGGCGGGCATGCACAGGCGATATTGCTGGGCGTTGTCGGCTTTTTGATCCGTGACCGTTTGAACCTGCATGACCTGCCACGTGAAGCCGTCGAGGCCACTGGCTCAGTGATGTTCGTCGGCGCGATGGCGACTTTATTGGCGCAATGGGGGCTGATCCCGATCCTTACGATCTCGCCGCGCAATTCGGTTTTATGGGGGTCGCTACTCGCGTTGGTTGGGGTTGTTATGGTCGGCGCAAGCTATGACTCCTACGGAATCACATTGGGCTTTGCCATCGCGTCATTGGGCTTTGGGTTGTACCGCCCGGGCTTCACCGCAGGAGCTTCGCTTGCAGTAAAACGGCACGAACAGGGTGATGTTGCCGGCAAAATAGCGTCGGTCAACGGCGCGGCCTATATTTTTGCACCGGCGGTTGGCGTCGCTTTATTCAACTGGTGGGAACCTGCGACGTTTATCATGATCGGATCAGCCTTGCTGTTCCTTATCATCTGGGGGCGCCGCGCGCTTAACGAAGCGCTATAATCGTGGCTGGCTTATCGTTATAAATGAAGCCATGCAGTGGATAGGTTGTGCGGCCCATATCGCCGATGGTGGCATACCAAACTTTGACTGCGCTCCAATCGCCAGCAGCCGACACGTCAATGACGCGCGAACCGCGTTCAATGTGGCCGCGGCGTCCACCGATAAGCGACCAATTTGCATGATCGACGAGAACTTGTCGGGGCGATACGATCTTGCTGACCATCGCCACATGGCCCAGCGGATTGCCTTTTGTTGCTTGAAACGTCATCACTGCGCCAACCTTAGGTTCGCTTCCGCGATCATATTTGCCTGCAGCCTGACCCCACCAAGTATTGGCGTTGCCAAAGATCTGCACACCCGATGCTTGGCGGGCGTAAGGCACGCATTGCAGCGCCATCGCTTGTGCCGGAATAAGCAGAGCGAGCGCGCCCAAAGCGGCGATGAAATTTTTGCGAAACATGGATGCGACCCTGAACCGTTATCTTGTGGTACGCTGATGGGCAAATCGGCGTTACACCACAACATCTAGTCGGCAGGGCGCAGGGCTGCCAAGATGAACCGTTGTTCATTTTCGGCTCATCGCCAGTGAGCTTCGACTCACCGGCGATGACGAAATGTCAGGCCTTTGCTTTCAGCGAATCGGCAACGGCAATCCCATGCCGCTCCAGCGCTTCGACAATCTTGCCTTCGCCTTCCAACGTGCCCCAAAACATGGGCCCGCCGCGATAAATCGGCCAGCCATAGCCATAGATCCAAACGACATCGATGTCCGATGCGCGCTGGGCCTTGCCTTCCTCAAGGATTTTATAGCCTTCATTGACCATCGGATACAGCGTGCGCTCTATGATTTCTTGGGTCGTAATATCGCGTTTCGGTAGGTTTGATGTCGCGCGGAATTCTTCGATAATCGCCAGTGCCTCGGGCGATTCTGTGCCGACGCGCTTGGCGTCATAATCGTAAAAGCCTTTGCCGTTTTTCTGGCCAAAACGTCCTGCGGCGCACAGTGCGTCACGGATGGTTTCGACTTTAGAAGGATCGCGGTGCCAGCCAATGTCGAGGCCCGCCAGATCGCTCATCTGAAACGGCCCCATCGGCATGCCAAAATCGGTGTGGACCTTGTCGATTTGTGCTGGCGTTGCGCCCTCCAACAACAACTGCATCGCGGGTGCTTGGCGGGTGGAGAGCATCCGGTTGCCAATAAAGCCGTGGCAGACGCCCGCGACCACCGCAACTTTGCCAATCTTTTTGCCAATCGCCATCGCGGTTGCTAGCACATCGTCAGCGGTCTTTGCGCCGCGCACAACCTCCAGCAACTTCATGACATTGGCTGGCGAAAAGAAGTGCATACCGACGACATCTTGTGGCCGCGATGTGGCGGCTGCGATTTCGTCCACATCAAGATAGCTGGTGTTCGACGCCAAAATCGCACCGGGCTTGCAGATAGTGTCTAGCTTGCCAAAAACCTCTTTCTTGACCTCCATGCTTTCATACACAGCCTCGATCACCAGATCGCAATCGGCGAGGTCTTCAAGCGAAAGCGACGGCGTCAACGCGCCCATCATCGCCTCTACCTGCTCGGAGTTAAAACGCCCCTTGGCAGCCGATGCTTCGTAATTCTTGCGGATCACACCGACGCCGCGATCCAGATTTTCCTGGACCATTTCAACGATGGTTACGGGAATCCCTTTGGCAAGAAAGTTCATCGAAATGCCGCCGCCCATCGTGCCTGCGCCAATCACGCCGACTTTTTTGATGTCGCGCAATGCGATGTCCTTGGCTAGACCGTCGATTTTGGCCGCTTGGCGTTCAGCAAAGAACATATGCCGCTGCGCCGCCGATTGGCTGCCCATCATCAGCTTCATGAACTCGGTGCGCTCAAACGCCATCCCTTCGTCAAACGACAACCGCGTGGCGGCCTCGACACAGGCGAGGTTAGCATAGGGGGCGTCAAAGCCGCGCCATTTGCGGGTGTTGGCTGTCTTCAATCCTTCAATGGCACTGGCGTCCCCCTTGACCGGCAGATCGCGAGTAGCGCGCGGTCCGTTCGCGATCATTTCACGGGCAAAGGCGATGGCCTCAGCGTCAAGGCTATCTTCACCAGCCAGCCTGTCGACCAACCCCATCTCCAAGGCTTTCGCCGCAGGGACAGGATCGCCACCCGAACACATGGCCGCCGCAGCCTCTACCCCCACCAGACGCGGAAGACGCTGTGTGCCACCAGCGCCGGGAAGCAAACCGAGCTTCACCTCTGGCACGCCCAGCTTTGCCGATGGCACAGCGATGCGGTAATGACAGCAAAGCGCCGTTTCCAATCCGCCGCCAAGGGCAGTGCCGTGGATCGCGGCGATGATCGGCTTGGTTGCGGTTTCCATCGCGTCCAACGTCGCGCCCAAGGCGGGTTCTTTTGGCGCTTGGGTAAACTCAGTAATATCCGCGCCCGCGATAAAGGTGCTGCCATCGCAGCGGATCACAACAGCCTTTACCGCATCATCGCCCAATGCCTCTTCGACGCCGTCTTTCAGGCCTTGGCGCACATGCCAGCTTAACGCGTTGACCGGCGGGTTGTTGACCACGATAACGAGAACATCGTCGTGGCGCTGTGTTGTTACGGATTGCATAGTAGATCTCCAAAAAAGTCAGGCGGCAAGCGCCGAATACAGCATTGTTTTAATTTCGCGGCGCACAGGATAGATGCTGGATGGCATCAACTGCGTCATGAAAATCATGATGATATCCTCCACAGGGTCCACAAAGAACGCGGTTGAAAACATTCCGCCCCAATAAAATTCGCCTTTCGATCCGGCCAACGTCGTCGCCGCTGGATCGATCGTAACCCCAAAGCCCAGCCCGTAGCCAGCACCTGCATTTTCCGCTTCGCTGAACAGCGACGTGCTGTGCTGCGTCAAATCACCACCGCCCGGCAGATGGTTGGTGGTCATTAGTTCGAGCGTTTTCGGGCTGATAATCTGCACACCGTCAAGCGCGCCGCCGTTGAGCAACATGCGGCAGAACCGGTGGTAATCGGACAAAGTCGAACACAGCCCGCCGCCACCCGAAAGGAACGGTCCCGGCTTACCCCAACGGCTACCCGCGCCATTGTCGAACATCACTTTTGTTTCGGTCGGATGGAAATGGAAGCAGTCGGGGACGCGATCCATTTTTTCAGGCGGCACAAAAAAGCCCGTGTCGACCATATCAAGCGGGCCGAACACGCGTTCTTCGAAAACCTGATCGAGAGGCTTGCCCTCAATCCGTTGGATCACCGCGCCAAGGACATCGTTGGAAACCGAATAGTTCCAGTAAGCCCCGGGGTCGAATTGCAGCGGGATTTTGGCGAGTTCAGCGACAAATTCGTCAAGACTGCGCTTGCCGTGGAAGTCATCGAGTTTCAACGCACGATAGGCCGCATCCATCGGATTACGCTCTTGAAAACCATAAGTAAGCCCGCTGGTATGGCGCAGCAGATCGACCATTTTCATCGGCGCGGCGGGCGGGCGCGTGACGAACGGAACATTACCGCCCCCTGACACGAATACACCGATATCCTTAAATTCTGGCAAGAAGCTGGCAACCGAATGCGACAATGCGACTTTGCCTTCCTCGACCAATTGCATGAAGACAATCGAGGTGATCGGCTTTGTCATCGACGCGATGCGGAAAATCGCGTCGTCTTTCAGCGGCTGCCCCGGGCGCGCGTCGCCCTGCACCGAAAGATGCGCAATCTCGTCACCGCGACCGATCAACAAGGCTGAGTGCGGCAGCTTTCCGCTATCGAGATATTTTGCTTTTATATATGCGGGGATGCGTTCCAACCGGTCAGGAAGGAAACCAAGCTCTGCGGGGTTTGATGTTGTCAGCATGTAAGGGTCCGGACTCATGAAATATACTTTCGAGGTTTGAGGCCATTTTGTTCAGTGCGAGACGGCAAGCGGTAGGCATAGTGGTTCTATGTCCGAGCTTGCCAACGAAGCAATGGACAAAATGGGTCAAATCCGAAGGACGACAAAATGGCTTCGATCTCGAAACAAAATGCCCTTGCAGGCAGAATAACTGTCTGCGCCGGACATTTTGCTCCGATATCTTTGCCATTTTGACGCCTCGAAAGTATATTTCATGAGTCCGGACCCTAATGAGAAGTCTGTCCTAAAAGTTGGCGAGTGACGGGGTGCGAACTCGTCAGACCGCCGTCCACCGCGATGGCTTGGCCGTTGACATAGCTCGCCTGGTCGCTGGCAAGGAACAAAGCGACATTGGCAAGCTCCTCTGGTTGGCCTGCGCGTTTCAACGGGTTGAGCTGCCCCACTTTGTGCATCACTTCTTTTTCGCGCGCATAATCAAATGTCGGCTTGGTCATGCCGGTTTCGGTCAGGCCAGGGCAGATCGCGTTCACACGCACGCCGCTGCTGGTCAGCTGCTGCGCCGCTGTCTTGGCCAGATTGATAACGCCAGCCTTGGATGCAGAATAGGTTATCGGCCCTGCGCCGGAGTTAAGCCCCGCAACGCTGGCAGTCAGCACAATCGACCCGCCGCGTCCCTGATCCACCATCGCTTTGCCCGCATGTTTGACCATGAGCGCCGGGCCGATCAGGTTGACGCGGAATGTTTCCGCCATCGCGATAGGGTCGATCTCAAAGATCGCACCCATGTCGCCGATGATCCCCGCATTGGCAAACGCAACATCGACGCCGCCATAATTGCTGATCGCCGTTTCGACGAGCTTGGCGACATCGACCTCTACACCAGCATCAATCTGCAAAGCGGTGACTGCACCGCCAGCGGCCTCAACCATTTTCGCGGTTTCAAAAACGCCTTCGCTTTTGTCGCCGATAACTAGTTTCGCACCCTCTGCCGCAAAGCGAAGCGCAGATGCGCGGCCAATGCCCGAACCTGCGCCGGTAATGATTGCGACTTTGCCGTTCAATTGCCCGCTCATACCACAACACCTCCATCAACAACGATTGTTTGGCCGGTCATAAAACTCGACGCATCGGATGCCAAGAATACAGCGGCCCCCGCAATTTCGCGTGGCTCGCCGATACGGCCCATCGCCGCGCTCGCGGTGGAGTGTTTCAGGTTCTCCGGATTTTCCCACAATGCCTTGGCAAAATCGGTTTTGACCAGACCCGGCGCAATCGAATTGATCCGCACATTATCAGGACCATATTCGCGCGCCAAATTCTTGGTCATCTGGATGTCCGCCGCTTTGGTAATCGCATAGGCGCCCAAAATCGGTGATCCGCGTAGGCCACCGATAGACGACACGATGACAATCGACCCCGATTTCCGCGCGATCATTTCGGGTGCGACCATCTGGATCAACCAATGCTGCGACACGATATTATGGTCGAGCGTCTTACGCAGCTGTTCATCAGTGATCGTCGCCATCGGCCCGTAATGCGGGTTCGATGCCGCGTTACAGACAAGAACATCGACTTTGCCAAACGCCTTGCGCGTTTCATCGACCAGATTTTGCAGCGACTCTTTGGACGACAGGCTGGATGACACCGCAATCGCAGCGCCGGGATGCTTGGTATTGATGCCAGTGGCAACCTCTTCACACGGGCCGATATTGCGGCTGGAAATTACCACCTTCGCGCCGTGATCAGCCATTTCTTCGGCAATGGCCTGCCCAATTCCGCGCGACGAACCCGTAATAATGGCGACCTTGCCGGTTAAATCGAACAGCGACATGTGTAACTCCCTCTCCCCTTCAGGGGAGAGGGCTGGGG
>JANMGR010000016.1:0-12868 GCA_031374785.1 Sphingomonadales bacterium
AGAAACGCCGGTTCCAGCCAGCACTTTCAGGATATTGCCCTGTTCGCGGATCGAAAACACCACGATGGGAATTTCATTGTCGCGGCACAAAGCCACTGCGCTGGCATCCATAACTTTCAGATTGTCTGCAAGCACACGGTCGTAAGTCAGTGTATCATAACGCTTTGCAGTCGGCACTTTTTTGGGATCAGCATCATAGACGCCATCAACCGATGTGCCTTTGAGCAAAGCATCGCATTTCATTTCGGCAGCGCGCAATGCAGCACCTGAATCGGTGGTGAAGTAAGGCGCGCCGACGCCCGCAGCAAAAATCACGATGCGGCCTTTTTCAAGGTGGCGTTCGGCGCGCCTACGGATCACAGGTTCGCATACCTTGTCCATTTCAATCGCCGATTGCACCCGCGTTTGCACGCCGATTTGTTCCAGCGCATTCTGCATCGCCAGCGCGTTCATCACAGTCGCCAACATGCCCATATAGTCGGCCTGCGCACGGTCCATGCCCTTAGAAGCTCCGGCAACACCGCGAAAAATATTGCCGCCGCCGATGACAAGGCAGATTTCAAGGCCCGTGTCCTTGGCTGCTTTCACTTCCTCGGCCACGCGGGCGACGGTTTCAGGGTCAATGCCAAAGCTTTGATCGCCCATCAGCACTTCGCCCGACAGTTTTAACAGGATTCGGGCGTAGCCGTTTGCGCTCATAGTATCCTCATCCCCCAAATATCGTCCATATACGATAATGGCGCCCAGCTATAAGAGCCGCGCGCCATATCGCCAAGTGGATAAACCAACCCCGGGGACTGTCCCAAGCGAAGCGCCGTGGACTGTCCATGAGTGGTCGGGCACCAACATTAGGGACAGTCCCTAAAGGGACAGTCCCCGTGCAGCGTCAATCAGTTCCCGACAGCGGCAGCCACTTCGGCGGCGAAGTCGGAGACTTCTTTCTCAATGCCTTCGCCAAGCTGAAAGCGGACATAGTCGGTCAGCACGATGGTCGAGCCGGCGGCTTTGCCAGCAGCAGCAACAACGTCGGAAATCGGCGTTTTGCCATCCATCACCAACAATTGGCTGAGCAGAGCGTTTTCCTTGGCAAACTTCTTCACCGCGCCTTCGACCATTTTTTCAACGATATCCGCAGGCTTGCCGCTTTCCGCCGCTTTTTCGCGCGCAATGCCGCGTTCACGCTCAAGCGTTTCGGCATCAAGGCCGGTTTCATCCAGCGCCAGCGGGAAAGCTGCTGCGATGTGCATCGCCAACTGCTTGCCAAGCGTGTCGAGCGTTGTCGCATCCGCTTCGCTTTCCAGCGCAACCAAAACACCGATGCCGCCCATTCCGGGGGCCGCAGCATTGTGGACATAGGAAACAACGCGGCCAGCATTCACCGACAGCGACTTGGCGCGACGGATAACCTGGTTTTCGCCGATAGTCGCGATGTTGTTGGTTAGAACTTCCTGAACCGTTTCGCCATTGCCATAAGGTGCGGCAAGAATGGCTTCGGCGTCATTCGCGCCAAGGCCCAATGCTACGCCGGTTACGGTCGAAACAAATTCCTGAAACTGCACGTTTTTGGCGACAAAGTCGGTCTGGCTGTTGACTTCAACAGCCGTTCCCTTTGTGCCGTCAACAGCAACGCCGACCAGACCTTCAGCTGCAGTGCGGCTGGATTTCTTGGCGGCAGTGGCAAGGCCCTTGGCGCGCAGCAGATCGACTGCCGCGTTCATATCGCCATTGACTTCTTCAAGCGCCTTTTTGGCGTCCATCATGCCAGCGCCAGAAAGCTCGCGCAGTTCCTTTACAGCGGATGCAGTAATTGCAGACATTCTATGTCCTTTCAAAATGGATTTGGGCAGGGACGTTTAGCCCCTGCCCGATTTTCTGATCTTTTATCATTCGTCGCCCCGCACTTGATGCGGGGCTTGGCTTTTGGGTTCAGCGTGGAGTTAAAGCCTAACCCCGTGTCAAGCACGGGGTGACGAAGTAGTTAAGGGTTGTTTCAGGCTTCTGGTGCTGCCTCAACAGCGGCTTCCGGTGCAGCTTCAACCGCAACTGCTTCTTCAGCAACTACAGCTTCAGCAACAGGCGCTGCTTCTTCAACCAGCACCGGCTCAGCCATTGGCTCAACCGCAGCGCCTAGGTCTTCACCGCGCGCCACAGCCGCGCCGACATTGCCTTTGGTTGATGCCGCCGCAATAGCTTCGCAATACAGGCGGATCGCGCGGGCCGCATCATCATTCGCTGGAACCGGGAAGGCGATGCCGTCTGGCGAAACATTGGAATCCAGCATAGCGACGACCGGAATGCCAAGGACGTTGGCTTCTTTAATCGCCAGTTCTTCCTTGTTCGCATCGATCACGAACATAACGTCAGGAACGCCGCCCATGTCACGGATGCCGCCAAGGCTCATGTCGAGCTTATCGCGCTTACGCGTCATTTGCAGGATTTCTTTCTTGGTGAAACCCGATGTGTCACCCGAAAGCTGTTCTTCCAATGTCTTCAATTGCTTGATCGAGTTCGACACTGTTTTCCAGTTGGTCAACATGCCGCCCAACCAACGATGGTTGACGAAATGCTGGCCCGATGCGCGTGCGGCATCAGCGATAGGCTCTTGCGCCTGACGCTTTGTGCCAACGAACAGCACTTTGCCGCCGCCCTGAACAGTTGCTGACACAAAGTCGAGCGCACGGGCGAAGAGGGGAACAGTCTGCGACAAATCAAGAATGTGAATTCCGTTGCGAGCGCCGAAAATATACGGCTTCATCTTTGGATTCCAACGATGGGTCTGGTGCCCGAAATGCGCTCCGGCATCGAGCAAATGGTGCATGGTAACGACAGGTGCCGCCATAGTCTTTTTCCTTCCGGTTGAACCTCTGGGAAGCAAGAACCAAAGCCGTGCGGGTTTGCGCGGCAAAGGCACCGGTGATGTGCGCTTCCCATGTGGAGTGCGGCGGCGGTTAGACGGGGTTAGGTGATTCGTCAAGGGTGGTGGGTTAAGAGCAGCGGAACGCTAGCAAAACGGGAACATGCTATTGCGTGTCCCCGGCTTTGCGGGAGTGAATAAAAACGGGGACATGCTATTGCGTGTCCCCGTCTTTGCGGGAGAGCGAACACAGCATCATGTCGGCGGCTTGTCAGCCCAAGCCTTGGTGAAGGCTGGAAAGTCACACTAAAGTCTCACCTTAAACGGTATGGGAGTGCGTGCGCAGTGGCTGATCGCACGCTTAAGTTGACAAGGTTGACGCTTAAATGGGGGATAAACTGTCGCTTTTGTCAATTTAAGCTGTACCAACGAACCTGTGCGCGAGGGCGTATCGAACGCGTGGAGCAGATCGCAGGCCCTGTTAGCTCATAGGGCGGTCAGTTGTGTGGTAAAATGCTGGCGGAAATTATCCTACATTGCAAGGCTCAAGATTAGGCCGCAGGTGTCCTAATTAGTATAGTGTCCCCAGAACTTTTTACATAGCGGCAACTCCTACCTTCAACCATTCAGGAACGTAAAAATCGAACGTACAGAAATCGTCGATGTAATTTAGACCTGAAGACTCAAGGTTGGATTTTAGCTGATCCAACGCCTCTTGTCCAAAGAGTGGCCCGAACGAGACGATTGAATCATCTTCCCCAAGCACATCCACATCAGCCATCACTTCAGACAAATGATCTCGGCTAACTGCTTTTTCCGTCAAGGAATGCTTTCTAACGATCAATCCGTATTCACCCGTTGCTGCTAAATAGCTCATAATCAGTATCCCGGTATTTTTGTGCCTTGTCCGGAGTTCCGGGGACACTATACTAATTAGCACCGCCTACCCCTCCCTTACCAGGCTTTGGCCCACGGCGCGCGGGGCCCAGCCTGCGATCCATAGCCGCCTCTGCCTCCGATATCCACTCTGCCGATGCAAGCGGAGAGTTCCGGGGACACTAAGAGTTCCGGGGACACTATACTAATTAGCACCGCCTACCCCTCCCTTTCCCGGCTTTGGCCCACGGCGCGCGGGGCCCAGCTTGCGATCCATAGCCGCCTCTGCCTCCGATATCCACTCTGCCGATGCAAGCGGGCGTCCGGTGCGGATGCGCGCCTCGATGGCCTCGACATTCGCGGGGTCGTCCATCGCCTCCAGCCCTACCTGCAACAGCGCCTGCCAGTTCGCCACATGTTGCCCCAGCGCCGCAACATCAGTCAACGGATCGTCCGCCGTCCGCCGCACCGCGATATGCGATGCCGCGCTTGACCAGCGCCAATCCTCCGCCCGCTTTACTAGGCCCGCCGCGACAGGATTATTTTCAACATACCGGATCGCCCGCATCAGGTGCGCATCGTCCATTGGATAGCTGGCAAAGCGCCCTTGAAACAAATAGCCGCGCCAGCCCTCTCGAAAGTTGATTGCACGGCTATAGCGTCGGTGCGCCTCGGCCAGCGTGCTGCGTAGACCGTCTTCGGTGGTCGGCACAAGGATCAGGTGGACATGATTGTCCATCAGGCACCAGCCAAGGCAGGCCGTGTTGTGCGCGCTGCAAGCCTGCGCCACTAAAGCCAGATACGCCTGTCTGTCGTCATCAGAGAAAAACACTGGCAAGCGGCGGTTGCCGCGCTGGGTTATGTGGTGGGCGACGCCGGGGATAACGATGCGGGCGAGACGAGGCATGCCATAGGGTGTAGCGTGGTAAAGCGGTATTGTCTAATTAGTATAGTGTCCCCGAAATAAAACAACGCGCGCCACCCTTTCGAGTGGCACGCGCGGTTTATTGGTTGTGATCGCTGACTTAAAACTTGATGCCAAATCCAATCACGGTGGTGTCAAAATCAAAACCGAAATTGGTAAAGTTGCGGCGGTGTTCCAGCTTGGCATAGATGTTCGAGCCCAGATTATGTTCGGCGCCGATCCCTGCGTGCCAGGAATCGCCGTTGCCGAACGAATGTCCGCCCGCCACAAAGATGCGCGCATCGTCAGTCACTTTGATACCCGCGCGGCCGGTAATGCCGTACACTTCGTCGAATGCGCCGTTGAGGACTTTGTCGACCGACACTTCGCCACCGACAAAGGCTTTGCCGCCAACGTCAGCATCATAACCAGCGGCGATACCCACGACTGCCTCGGACAGGCTGAGGATTGAGGTATAGCCGCCGCGAATTTCGACACGCCCCTCATCGGCGAGCGCGGGGGTCGATGCCAGCAAAGCGACGGTTGCTGGGATGATAAATTTTAGCATAAAAATTCCCTTTGAAAATGATCTTTTGTTTCTTTGGAACATGCCGTTTGACGACCCAATCATAACCGCGATGTTCCAGCGGCCTGGTGTTCAGCCACTGCAGCAAAGTCGTTTGTGCGATGGGAAAGGTTCAAAGTTTTGGAAATATTCTGAATAATCGCGACACAGCTGCGTCCGCATTAATAGGCCATAGCTGCGCCAGAAGCCGCTGCGCATACATCGTCAAAAGATGCATTTATCGCGTCACAAAATTAACACTTGACATAATGGAACATATAGTGAACATACACGGTAATTGGTGTGTTTCAGGAGGTTCTCATGGTCTTGTTCTCTACTATCCTTTTCGTTGCAGCTTTGCTGGCTGCCTTTACAGCAATTAGTTTTTCGGTGCTGGGCGCGATGCCACGAATTGATGCTGTGATTGCTTCGCGCGGACAGCCTGTGGTGCGCACGATACGCGTCGGTGCGCCAAGGTCGGGGTGGACGCTGGTTTAAGAGCTAAAGTAAGATCATACGAAATTGATGATACCGCTAGTGCTGAGCCTGTCGAAGCACGTCTCACAGTTTAGCGCTTCATCTGATGGACGCACTTCGACAGGCTCAGCGCTAACGGTTTAGCAAACTATCTACCTCTCACACCACTCATTCACACAAACAAAAAGGGCCGCGCAATCGCACGGCCCTTTTGTGATGGAAAAAGCGGAGCCTAAACTCCGCCTAATCGCATTATCCGTTTACAGCATCCTTCAACGCTTTACCGGCCTTAAACTTAGGCTGGTTTGACGCTGGGATTTTCATTTCTTCGCCGGTGCGCGGGTTGCGACCGGTCGATGCTTTACGCTTTGCAACAGCAAAGGTGCCAAAACCGACAAGGCGAACTTCGTCACCTTTTTTGAGCGACTTTGTTACTGCTTCAAACGTTGCTTCAACAGCTTTGCCAGCATCAGTTTTGGTCAGGCCGCTTGCTTCTGCTACAGCACTTACGAGATCATTTTTGTTCATAAATTGGGTCCCCCCTCACAGTGAATATATCGGCTCGTTCCGTAACGGACTCACGGTAAGGCCGGAACGCAACTAATGCGGATATCCGAACGACTGTCAAAGAAAAAATCGGCAAGAAACCGCGGGTTTTGTGCTTTTTTAAGATAAACTGTCGATAACCGGTCCAAAGCCGCCTTTAATGAGTGACTGGCGTGCCCTGTGCGGGGGCTGCGACCGGCGGCAACAGGCTGGCCAATTCGTCCGCCTCGGTCCATTCCACCGGCGATAGTGGCTCAACCAATGCGCGTGCCAGCACCTGATCAACATGGCTGACCGGAATAATTTCCAACCCTTCTTTGATGTTCGCAGGGATTTCGGCCAAATCTTTCTCATTCTCTTGCGGGATCAGCACCGTTTTGATGCCACCGCGCAAGGCCGCGAGCAGCTTTTCCTTCAAGCCGCCAATGGGCAGCACACGGCCACGCAACGTGACTTCGCCCGTCATCGCCACATCGCGGTGCACAGCATTGCCGGTCAAGGTGGAGACAATCGCTGTCACCATGCCAACGCCTGCCGACGGGCCGTCCTTAGGCACTGCACCCTCTGGCAGATGGATATGCACGTCTTTGCGGTTAAATACCGACGGCTTTATGCCATAGCTCGGCGCACGCGCTTTGACATAGCTCAACGCCGCCTGAATCGATTCAGACATCACTTCACCCAGCTTACCTGTGGTTTTAATCAGGCCTTTGCCCGAAACTGTTACCGCCTCAATCGTCAGCAACTCGCCGCCCACTTCGGTCCAAGCCAAACCGGTCACGGCGCCAATCTGATTTTCCTCTTCGCCAATACCGTGGCGGTATTTTTGCACGCCGGAGAACTCGGCCAGATTTTCAGGCGTGATCGTCACGCTGGTCGCTTTGCCTTCGAGTATCCGGCGCAGTGATTTACGCGCTAGCTTGGCAATTTCGCGCTCAAGTGTGCGCACGCCAGCCTCGCGGGTGTAATAACGGATCAGGTCGCGCAGCGCCGCTTCGGTCAGGGTAAACTCACCAGCCTTTAGTCCGTGCGCTGCGACTTGCTTGTCAACCAGATGCCGCTTGGCAATTTCCAGCTTCTCATCCTCGGTATAGCCCTCCAGCCGGATGATCTCCATCCGGTCAAGCAACGCTTGCGGCAAGTTCATCGTGTTCGCGGTGGTCACAAACATCACGTCCGACAGATCAAGGTCGATTTCCAGATAGTGATCGTTGAACTTATTGTTCTGTTCTGGGTCAAGCACCTCTAGCAAAGCCGATGCCGGATCGCCGCGGAAATCCTGACCCAGCTTGTCGATCTCATCGAGCAGGAACAACGGATTCATCGTCCCTGTTTTCTTCAGGTTCGCTGCAATTTTGCCGGGCATCGAACCAATGTATGTCCGCCGATGACCACGAATTTCCGCCTCATCGCGCACACCGCCCAGCGACTGACGGATAAACTCACGCCCCGTCGCCTTGGCAATCGATTTGCCAAGCGAGGTTTTGCCGACACCCGGAGGGCCAACGAGGCACAGGATCGGGCCTTTCAATTTGTTGGTCCGCGCCTGCACCGCTAGATATTCGATGATACGGTCTTTGACCTTTTCGAGTGCAAAGTGATCTTCGTCGAGCACTTCTTGCGCCTTAGCGATATCGCGCTTCAGCTTGGACTTCTTGCCCCAAGGGATGCCCAGCAAGGTATCGAGATAGTTGCGGACAACCGTGGCCTCTGCCGACATCGGCGCCATGCCGCGCAGCTTTTTCATTTCGACATTGGCGCGGGTTTTGGCTTCTTTCGAAAGCTTCAACGTATCGATCTTGGTCTGCAGCTCGGCCATTTCATCGCCGCTATCTTCATCGGCGTTACCCAACTCGCGCTGGATCGCTTTCATCTGTTCGTTCAGATAATATTCGCGCTGCGATTTCTCCATTTGGCGCTTCACGCGGCCACGGATTTTTTTCTCAACTTGAAGGACGCCTAATTCGCCTTCCATAAAGGCAAAGGCCATTTCGAGGCGCTTGAGCGGATCGGCCTCCACAAGCAAAGATTGCTTGTCCGATACTTTCAGCGTCAGATTGGCGGCAACCGCATCGGCGAGCTTTGCCGGTTCTTCGATCTCGGCCAGTTGCACCGCCGTTTCGGCAGGCATTTTCTTGTTGAGCTTTGAATAGTTTTCGAACTGGTCGATCACCGAGCGCATCAATGCCGTTGTCTCCGGACCTTCGGAGGACTGGACGTCGATCATCTCGATCTCTGCCTCGACAAAATCGGGCGCATCGCTATGCAGCCGGATCATGTCGGCGCGCTGTTTGCCTTCGACGAGCACGCGGACGGTGCCATCAGGCAGCTTCAACAGCTGCATGATCGTTGCAGAGACACCGACTGTGTAGAGATCATCAGCATCCGGATCGTCTTCCGCTGGATCAAGCTGTGCGACCAGAAAGATTTCCTTATCCGCCGCCATCGCCCGTTCCAAAGCCACAACTGATTTATCGCGCCCGACAAACAACGGCACAATCATACCGGGGAAAACAACGATATCCCGCAGCGGCAATAAAGGTAGAATTTGCGTCATATTCACTCCAGCGCGGCGCGAAAACAGCACCGCTTTGACCCGAATATGAGGGGTTTGCGCAGGCTTTCAATGGCAAAGCGCCAAAGCGCGCGGATTTGTTGGGGAAAAGCAAGCTATTCCCTCTCTCCTTCAGGGGGCGAGGGTTTAGATTAAAACGGCAGTTTAAACCCCGGGGGCAAAGGCAGCCCAGTCGACATCTTACCCATTTCCGCATTGCTGGCATCGTCCGCTTTTTCGCGGGCGTCGTTGAATGCGGCGATGACGAGGTCTTCGAGTATTTGTTTGTCGGTGGGAACAATCAGGCTGTCGTCTATGGCCAGCCCGATAATGCGGCCCTTGGCCGTGGCGCGCACTTTCACAAGACCGCCGCCGGAAACGCCCTCGACCTCAATCTTGTCGAGCGTGATCTGCGCTTCATCCATTTGCTTTTGAATGGTCTGCGCCGCTTCTTGCGCGGCTTTGATCATGTCTTCCATGCTTTTCATGCCGTGGCACTCCGTATGATGTCTTCGATATTGTCGAAATCGACCTTGGCATCGGGGAACGCATCTTGCGCAGCCTTTACCAAAGGCGAGTCCAGAATTTCTTGTCGCGCCGCGTTTTTCTCCGCCTGCTCTGCCTCAAGCAAAGTCGGCGGCGCTTCGCCGCTGCGCTCCTCCAGCTCCCATCTTTGCCCTGTCACTTGCATCAAGGCATCGCGCAATTGCACGTCAAAGCCAGGCATCACTGGTCCTGCCAATTGATACGCCAGCAGCGGAGGCGCGCATTCAATGACACGCATCACATCGTGCAATGTAGATTCGAGCATCACATGCCCGTTCGCGCTGAGCAGTTTTAGCAAAGCTGCAAAGTCGGCTGGCAAAGCGTCCACCGTTGCAGATTGCTGCGCAGCAACAGGTGCAGCATTGTGCGTTGGCGTAGCCATTGGCGCAACCGCTCCGCCCTCTTTCAACAACCGCGCCAATTCGCCCGGATCGGGCATGGTCGCGCCGTGCAAAACGCGTAATAACGCCATGTCACAGCTTTCCAGAGGCAGTGCCGCACGGCTGACTTCCTCATGCCCTTTCAGCAGCAATTGCCACAAACGGTGCAGCATGGGAAATGACAATTGGTCCGACCAACGCTCAATCACTACCCGCGCTTCTTCGGGCAAAGCCGGGTCGTGCGGACTGCCGAGTTTCGCCAAAGTCACGAGATGCACTTCGCGCAACAACCCTGCCAAAGTCGCGGCCGGTTCGATGCCCAACGCATATTGCGCCTTTGCCTCGGCAAGAACATTTTGCGCATCGCCCGAAAGCAACATCCCGAACAAGCGGCGCACGGCGGAACGGTCAGACAGGCCAAGCATGTGGCGCAGCTGCACCGCAGTGACTTTGCCGTCGCCATCCATATCGGCATGGGCAATGGCTTGGTCTAGGATCGATTGCCCGTCACGCGCCGAACCTTCGGCGGCTTGCGCGATAATCGTGAGCGCTTCGTCTTCGGCCTCGACACCCTCGGCATTGCAAATCATGCGGAAGTTATCGGCTAATGCCTCAACCGAGATTCGTTTCAAGTCAAAACGCTGACACCGCGACAGCACCGTGATCGGTACTTTGTTGACCTCGGTGGTGGCGAACAGAAACTTCACATGCGGCGGCGGTTCTTCCAGCGTTTTCAAAAGCGCATTGAATGCGTTTTTCGACAGCATGTGCACTTCGTCGATGATATAGATTTTATAGCGCGCCGAAACCGCCGCATAACGTACCGCTTCGATAATCTCGCGCACATCATCAACGCCGGTGTGGCTGGCGGCGTCCATTTCGATCACATCGATATGGCGACCCTCGGCAATCGCCACGCATGGTTCACACACGCCACAGGGATCAATCGTCGGACCGCCTTGCTCGTCTGGCCCGATGCAGTTCATCGCCTTGGCTATCAGCCGCGCGGTCGAGGTTTTGCCGACACCGCGCACACCGGTCATCAAAAACGCATGTGCCAACCGGTCACGCTTAATCGCATTGCCCAGAGTCTGCACCATCGCGTCTTGACCGATGAGTTGCGAAAAATTCTGCGGTCGATATTTGCGCGCAAGCACCCGATAAGGAGTGGATGAAGCAGCCGCAGCGACAGGCGGTGGCGCAAGCCCCAGCCCCAACGCATCGTCGGGCATATCAGGGGCGCGGCCCATATCATTCATCGGCAGTGAATCATCCATCACAGCGTGATTAGAACCATCCGCAAATTTTGTCGAAGGCTGATTCTCGTTTTAGATTCAATCAAGCGCCAAACGTCGGGCGAAATGCGCTTGCACTGCACTCGATATCGACCGTGCAATACTCTGACGGCCAGCGGCAGAAGTTAGAAACGCGGCATCGTCGCTGTTGCTGATAAAGCCAGTTTCAAACAGCACCGACGGCGTATCGGGTGCCTTTAGCACAATGAACGACGCAAATTTATGCGCCGTTCCGCGCAAAGTCATATTCGGTTCGGCCTCGCGCAGCAGCAGTTTGGCAAAGCCTGCCGACACATTCATCGTTTCGCGCTGCGTCAAATCGATCAAGATCGAGGAAACATTGACGTCCGCTCCGCCGAGGTTAACCCCATTGATGATATCAGATTTGTTTTCGCGCGCAGCAAATCGTTGCGCTTCGCGGTCAGAGGCGACTTCGGAGAGTGTGTAAACACTGCCGCCGCGCGCAGTCTGGTTCTCTGCACTGTCGGCATGGATCGACATGAATAGGTCGGCCTTCATCTTACGCGCGATGCCAAACCGATCTTGCAACACGATAAAGCTGTCGCCTTCGCGTGTCAGCGCGACACGAACACGACCGGATTTCAGCAACTCATCACGCGCAGCCCGTGCGAGCGCCAGCGTAACATCCTTTTCACGCGCACCGCCATGCGGACTAATCGCGCCGGGATCATGTCCGCCATGCCCTGCATCAATCACAACCAAAGGCAGACGCGCATCAGCTGGACCGTAAATTTTCGGCAATCCGCGCATACTACCCGCTTTGCCAATCGGTGCAGACACTTCATATTGGCTTACTTTTTTGGACCGGAACAGTTCGGGCGGATCGAAATCCTTGCGCCCCAGCCCCAGCCAATCAAGGAAGCCAGAGGCCGTGGTCGAAATGACCGATAGGGTCAGCGTCTTGCCATCGGCGGAAAAACTGCCGCCGGTGACTTTTGCCGGATAATCAAGGTCAAGCACCAGCCTCGCGGTGTCCGCTGCGAACTGGCCTTGCCGCACATTTTTGAACGCGCCGCTCGCAGGCGATGCATTACCAACAGTCGCGCCAACCAAATCAATCGCAATCCGATTTGGCCCGGCAAGGCCAAAAACCGAAGCCTTATTCACCACATCGTCGAAAGTGATTACAACTTTGTCGTGATCGGTCGTTACAGACTTTATCGTCCCTGCATCAGCAGGCGTGCCTGTAAACAGCGATGCCAAAAAGAGAGCCGGGGCAAACATTGCCGGTTTATGTAGCCTTTGCCCACCTGCGGTCCAGAATTTTTTCGCTGTCACTAGAATTCACTCCACCCGTATGATGAAGCGGTGATTAAGGATAGTTTGGTAAAGCCGCGTATCGAGATGCGGTTAATGGGGCATTAGTCATAATTTTGACACTTGGGTCGAGAGAGTGATGAATTAATGACACCCCTACCCTTGCCGTCCCTATGATAGGGTGCTAGCACGTCGCGGGACGATAGTCGCGATTTCAGCGGCGCGTTTTTTGCGCCGGAATGTATCTATTCCGGTATTATTACAGGTTGATGTTGCATGTTGCATAAAATTCCCTCCTCCACCGTCCCTGTTGGGTCCGGTGCGTTGGCGGCGAATTACGCCCGCGCCATTTGCGCCCGCGATGCCCGTGACGCAGACACATTCGCATTTTTATCCATAGGCCAGATGTCGGGTGCTTTGCGCCGGGGCGCGTCTGGCCATCCCCTTTATTTAACAGAAAATCGCGGCGCAGCGCTGCCGCAGGTAGCGCACTCCGCCGCGCGGAGTATTATTAATGACCACGCGTATGCTAATCGATGCGCGGCACCGGGAAGAAACCCGGGTAGCCGTCGTCACAGGAAACCGGATTGAGG
>JANMGR010000060.1:0-18310 GCA_031374785.1 Sphingomonadales bacterium
TGATGGTCGTTCAGGGCGAAGTGTGGTGGGCCGATCTCGGCCAACCTGTCGGCTCGGTGCCCGGTTATCGTCGTCCGGTTGTCATTGTGCAGGGCGCTTTACTCAACGGCAGCCGGATCAGAACCTTTGTCTGCGTGCCCATAACGAGCAATCTCGATTGGGCAGAAATCCCCACCAGCCTGCGCCTACCCGCCAGCGGAACCGGACTCGACCGCGATTCGGTCGCGCAAACATCGCAGATCATGACTGTGGACAAAAGCCAGTTGATCGAACCCATCGGCCGTATCAGCGAACGACAATTAGCGCAGCTGTTTGCAAAGCTCGATTTGGCTTTGGGGCGGGGTGGGTGAGCGCAGTTGCCAGCGCCGTATTGGATATGATAATATAATGTCATGATACGCATACAGCTCTCGCTCCCCGATGAACTTGCTAAGGCTGCTTCACAGGCCGGACTGCTGGCACCCGAAGCGATGCAAGCGATGCTGCGCGAAAAATTGCGAGCCGAAAGTGGCCAGCAGTTAACAGCCGCTTGGGTCAAAGCGGGTGATGCCGAAGCCAGCCCCGCCGATGAACAACTGATTGCCGAGGCTATCCGCAAGGTTCGCGCCGAGCGTAAAGCCGCCTGAAGGTGCAAGCGGACCGGACAAGGCCGCTGCGCTTTGTCACCGACACCAATATCGCCATATCCGCGCTTTTATGGGGTGGTCGCCCGCGAGAATTGTTGCGTCTGGCGTTCGATCCAACACGGTTGATCTTGTTCAGCAGTCCTGTGCTGCTCGCTGAATTGGAACGCGTATTGGCCTATCCCAAGCTGCAACGGCAAATTGCAAAGACCGGACTGTCCCCCGATGCCCTGTATTTCCACTATCGGTCGATTGTGACGATGGTTGAACCAGCAAAGGTTCGTCAGCTGGTAGCCCGCGACCCCGACGACGACCATGTGATCGCAGCGGCTTTGACAGCCCAAGCGGATGCAATTGTTTCCGGCGATGATGATTTGCTGGCGCTGGGCGATAAAGCAGGCGTGCCGGTGTTGCGGGTGGGGGAGGCTTTGGGGTTATTTGTTTGAGATGTTCGGCTCAGCTACCCTCTTGTTTTCAGCCCAAACTTCTGAGAGATTTTTCAGACCTCCAACAGCGATTTCGCTGCTATTATATTCATCCTCGAACACGTGACGGTAAGTGTCCGGTTCGTTCGTTGCGCAGACCCGGACAAACAGGTTGTCGTGGAAGGCCGCAAACGCAAAAATGATTGTGCGATTGTCGCAGTTATAGCGATAATTGAATTGGCGGCCGGAGCTTTTTGTTCCTTGTGTCAATTGCCCCGGAATCGGCATGATGTTAAGTGTGGCGTCGGCCACGCTCCGTTGAAGGCCAGCGTTAAAATAGTACTGAGTGAACACTGAGCCGCCTTGATCCAATGGTTGACCTACATGCTCTCGAAAGAGAGCCATGCCAACCTTGGCAGAGAAGGCCGTCATTAACGAATGCGTCACCGGACCATCCAGTATCAAGCTTCGTTTGGGTGTTACAATTGGGTCGCGGCCTTTCGTCCATATCCGCTCATTCTTGTTGGGGTCAAAGATTTCGCGTACCGCAGCCGGCGCAAGTTGAGCCAAGGTTCCAATAAGACTGTAGCCTTCATCCTGCTCCCATTGAGGCGCAAATTGTTGCGGTGAGATTCTGGCAAAAAAAGCTGCTGCTGCGTCAGCCGCCCTTGTTCCCTCATTGCACTCTTTACAGGCGGCGAATTCCAAGCCGCTAAGCCTGATTCTTGCTTTGAACATCGAGGTAGGTGGCATGTGTTCCACTGTAGCGGGCTCATTGAGGCAATAGATACAACGTGTCTCATTTTGCAGTATCTCTTGCCGCCGCCTGCTTCGATTCTTGGCCTGCCCCAAAACTCAGCCCCCTCAAGCCGCCCGCTGCAACCGCGCAACATCGGGCTCGCGCTTGGCCAGCTTCACCTGTGCCAGATCATAGCCCACCTGCATCCGCAGCAGCGTATCCGCGCTGATCCCGAAGGCCTTTTCAAAGCGTAGCGCCATCATTGCCGTCAGGCTGGCATGGCCGTTTAGCAACATGCTCATATTCTGGCGACTGACGCCGAGATGAGCGGCAGTCTCGGTGACGGTCATACCGTAAGGCTCGACCACTTCGCGCATCAGCCAAGGGCCGGGATGAGCAAAAAGCGAGGGGTGCATTGTTAGTTTCATGGATTCCATCTTGGCACTTCTATCATCTTGTCGACGCCCAGAAAAGACAACCATTCGACAGGCTCAGGGCAAACGGTTTTGGGGTGATCCTTTGTGCCTTCGTGGCTTCGTGCGAAACAATCTAGCTCTAGGTTTTAACGCGCAATAACCTACCATATTCCATGAACTTCGTCACCCCGTGCTTGACTTGGCCTGTCCTGAGCGAAGTCGAAGGGGGTTGGGTTTTTTCGACGCTGCCGCAGGAGCCAAACCCCGCATCAAGTGCGGGGCGACGAGATAAGATGGCCAAAGTGTGCTTAAACGACACGCGCTCCAGACCTCCCCGCAAGCCAACCCCCTTGCCCCCACCCCCAATCAAGCACATATAGCGAACATGTCGGATTCTGCTCAACAAGGTCTCATCATCCGCCGTGGTCTCGCCGAGCCGGAGACTGACGGTAGCTTTATTCCTCACCGCCCGCAGCGTCCGGCTAAGATTGAGGGCGGGCGGCCTTTTGTTTTGCAATCGGAATACTCGCCTGCGGGCGATCAGCCGCGCGCGATTGGGGAGCTGACCGAGACTGCGCTTGCGGGTGAGAAAAATCAGGTGCTGTTGGGCGTTACCGGTTCTGGCAAAACCTTTACGATGGCCAAGATGATTGAGGGGTTGCAGCGCCCAGCCCTCATCCTCGCGCCCAACAAAACGCTGGCCGCGCAGCTTTATGGCGAGTTCAAAAGTTTCTTCACCGACAATGCGGTCGAGTATTTCTTCAGCTATTACGATTATTACCAGCCAGAGGCCTATGTTCCGCGCAGCGACACCTATATCGAAAAGGAATCGTCGGTAAACGAAGCCATCGACCGGATGCGCCATTCGGCGACGCGGTCTTTGCTCGAACGTGATGATGTCATCATCGTCGCCTCGGTCAGCTGCATCTATGGCATCGGGTCGGTCGAGACCTATTCGGCGATGATATTCGACCTGAAACCCGGCCAAGCGCACGACCAGCGCGAGCTGATCCGCAAGCTGGTCGCGTTGCAATATAAGCGCAACGACGCGGCCTTTGCGCGCGGCAATTTTCGTGTGCGTGGGGATAATCTTGAGTTATTCCCGTCGCATTTGGAGGATACCGCGTGGCGGATTTCGTTCTTTGGTGACGAGGTCGAATCGATATCCGAATTCGACCCGCTGACCGGCAAAACCGGCGCGCAGCTGGGCAGTGTCCGCGTCTATGCCAACAGCCATTACGTCACCCCCGGCCCGACGATGAAGCAAGCGGCAGAGGCGATCAAGTTTGAGCTGGAGCACAGGTTGCAAGAGCTGGAGGCCGAAGGCAAGTTGCTCGAGCATCAACGGCTGGAACAGCGCACGCATTTCGATTTGGAGATGATCGCGGCGACGGGCAGCTGCGCAGGAATTGAGAATTACTCACGCTTTTTGACTGGGCGCCTGCCCGGTGAACCGCCGCCGACATTGTTTGAATATCTGCCTGATAACGCGTTGCTATTTGTCGATGAAAGCCACCAAACTGTGGGGCAGCTGAACGCGATGGCGCGCGGGGATCACCGCCGCAAAATGACGTTGGCCGAATATGGCTTTCGCCTGCCGAGCTGCATCGACAACCGGCCGTTGCGCTTTAACGAATGGGAGGCGATGCGCCCGCAAACGGTGTTTGTCTCCGCCACCCCCGGGGCTTGGGAGATGGAGCAAGCAGGCGGCGTTTTTGCTGAGCAGGTTATCCGGCCTACGGGTTTGATCGACCCGCCGGTGGAGATCAAACCAGTCGAGGATCAGGTGCAAGATTGCATCAACGAGTGCCGCAAAACGGCGGAGGCCGGATACCGCACTTTGGTCACCACGCTGACCAAACGCATGGCGGAGGATTTGACCGAGTTTATGCACGAAGCGGGGCTGCGCGTGCGATACATGCACAGCGACGTTGAGACGCTGGAGCGGATTGAGCTGATCCGCGATTTACGGCTGGGCGTTTATGATGTGCTGGTCGGCATCAACTTGCTGCGCGAAGGACTCGACATCCCCGAATGCGGACTGGTGGCGATTTTGGATGCCGATAAGGAAGGGTTCTTGCGGTCCGAAACGTCGTTGATCCAGACCATCGGCCGCGCCGCGCGTAACGTCGATGGCCGCGTAATCCTCTATGCCGACCGCATCACCGGCAGCATGGAACGCGCGATTGCAGAGACCGACCGGCGGCGCGAAAAACAGCATGCGTATAATGTCGAACACAACATCACGCCCGAAAGCATCAAGCGCAACATCCACAACATCGTGGCCGACACATCCAACCGCGACGGCGTGCTGGTGGAGATTGATGCAGAAGGGGCCAATAACCTCGTCGGCCACAACCTGCGCGCGTATATCGAAGAGCTAGAAAAGAAAATGCGCGCCGCCGCAGCGGACCTGGAATTTGAAGAAGCCGGCCGGTTGCGTGATGAGATTCGCGGCTTGGAGGCGGACGAGCTTGGCCTTCCGCATGAGCAGAGGGTTGCGGGGCCAAAGGGGCGGTCTTTGGAGGGCAGGCCGGGGACTAGGAAGACGCGCTACGGCAAGTCGCAGCGGAAGTTTGGGCGGTGAGCGATGAAGTCGCCAGATAAAATTGCAATTGAACGCCAGATCAAATCGAATCGGTATTTTCATGAAATGTTCGATGAAATGCAAACCGGGGAGCCTATCGATGAATTGCTCAGGGATTTGGACATAATCGGAAACTATGTTGCCAGTAGCAACGTGTCGAAATTCCAAGCAATGCGAGCTATGTGTCGCCAGATTGGCGCTGACCGGTTTAGGCTTCTTGGCCGCTATATTTCAGATTCCTCCGAAGCTCCTTGGCGTGTCGAAATACGAGAACGCCTAGACATCGAGCGACCAGACGGCGGCATCAAAGCTAGAAAGTCGCGCCTTTCCAATCAAGTCGCGGAAATCGGTAATCTATATTATCGTCTAAAATTGACCATCGGTCTTTCTGATGACGAAACAATGGAAAAGATAAATAAAATACTGCAATTAAATCTGTCTCAATCGACAATCAAAAAGAAGCTCGTCGAATTTAGGAAACAGGTTAGGAGTCGCGGTTATTTTGACGTGTATGCACCTATGATTGCTGAGGGGGATAGCAAAGTGGATGAACCCGTTATCAAGGTGGCTGATGTAGTGAAAATTGGTCGGCCTCGAAAAGTGGGATGATCGCGTAGCAATGATCGTCCATTTTTTCGAACTTCTGATTGTGCAATTCAAAGCGAAATGTCTCACTGAGTATTTCCCATGATCCGCTCCTTCGCCAAAACACCAACGAAAACCGAGCGCATTTGGAATGGCTTGCGTAGTCCTAAATTGCCTCCTGATGTGCAGCAGCGCGCCTTAGTCAAACTCCTGATGATCGACGCTTCTACCTCGCTCGATGACCTTAAAATTCCGCCAAGCAATGGCCTTCATGAACTAAAGGAAGATCGGCGCGGTCAACATGCGATTTCCCTTAATAAGAAATATCGTATATGCTTCGTTTGGAACAACGGAGATGCATATGATGTCGAAATCGTCGACTACCACTAATCCCGACTGGCTGGAGCTTGTCCACGCCGGAGATATTCTGCTGTCCGAATTTATTGAACCGCTCGGCCTTACCGAGCGCAAAGTGGCCGAATCGGTGCTTGTTGAGCCAGCGCGGATTTCTGACATGATCGCCGGAGCGGCCGCAGTTGATGCCGATCTCGATTTGCGCCTGACCCGCCTTTTCGGATTAAGCGAAGGCTACTTCCTTCGCATCCAAACGCGGCACGATACTTTGACAGCGAAGCGAGCGCTCAATGGCGAGCTTGATCGCATACTGCCGCTAGCGGCGTGACCATGCCCCAACGCACAACTGACTTGCGGCATTAGCCGCTAGTAACACCCTCCATTTCGGACGGACTGTTCACTTGCGGCTTTGCAAGGAGATCAGTCATGTCCCGTTCCCGTCGCAAGACGCCTATTTTTGGTCATACCGGCCCCGACTCTGATGCTGAATGGAAAGCGCAGTCTGCGCCTGCGCTACGCCGCAAAGTTAAGCAGCATTTGGAAGCTACGCTTGATGGTGACGGCTTCGCTGGAAAGCGTTGGTATGTCGTCAATCCTTGGAGTTCGGACAAGGACGGCAAATACTATGAGCGTCGGCCTGTGGCGAAAGATATGCGCAAGTGAAGGGGTGGGCTCGCCTTTGGCGAGCAAGGCGCGAAGGGAATAAGGCGCGAAGATTTTTGGGAGTGCGTTCGGCGTCGGTTGCGCAGTACCCCTTTGTGTCTTTGCGTCTTGCTTGCCATCGGCAAGCCTCAAAACTTGCTTTAGTGTTTTGCCCCGCGCGCCTTGCGCTCCTTTGCAGCACCCTTTTCAAACTCGGCCAATAATTTAGGCGACAGGCTGAAAGCCGCTTTGGGATTGCTGGCGATTGCCATTTTAGGTGCGGGTTTTGTTGTCGGTATCGCAACCGAAACAGTAGCACTCGGTTTAGCCATCGGCTTGGGCGCATAACCCAACAACGTCACCACCGCCTTCTTACCATCACCCGAACTGCGCGTCTTTGCCGGATAGATAAACCCGTTCAGCGGCCATTCGGTTGTGCCAAGCGCCGCATTGGGCGTATACCACACACGCACCCGGCTCCAGTCATTGGCCTCCGATGCGTCCACCACGCGAACGTCTTCTTCGATATGCCCGCGTCCGCCATCAATCGTTGACCAGTTGGCGTGGCTGATAATCAGCGTCCGCGAATCGACGATCCGCCGCACCGCTGCGACATGGCCCAGTTTCATATTGCCGTGAGGGCGAAACGCCATGATGGCGCCGACCTTTGGCACGGTGCCTCGCTGATACCGCCCTTCAGCCTGCGCCCACCAGGTATGCGCATCGCCGCGAATCTCAACACCGGTCAACGCACGCGCATAGGGCACGCATTGCAGCCCCTCGTTCAAGGCCTGCACCGGCGTTGCCAGCAACAACAAAGTCAAAATTCCGATCCGCATCACAGCGTCTCTGTCAGAAAATTGACACCATCGGGCTAAACTTGATGGTTAATGCGATTTAACAAAATTCTTCCGATGTAATGTTGTAACGTAGTGCCATCCGTGCCATATGGAGTCGGGCAAGGATCGATGATGCTGTTGTTGGCAAAAGCAAATTGGCGCGATTGGCGTTGGGACGGGCTTGGCCTAGGCGTGGCCGGGCTGTGCCTGATGCACTGTCTTGCGACTTCGGTTCTGCTCGCGTTGTTTGCTGCCGCTGGTGGTGCGTTGCTGCATCCCGCAGTGCATGAAATCGGTTTGGTCTTTGCCATTGGCTTTGGCATTCTTGCGCTTGGCCAAGGCGTGTTGCAGCATGGTTTCATACTGCCCGCCGCCATCGGTGCGCTAGGTATCGGCATGATGAGCGGCGCGTTGACCCTGCCCCATGGCGGGATCGAAGTGTTCTACACAGTGCTGGGCGTAGGTGTACTCGCGCTAGGCCATATGTTGAACCACCGCGCCGCTAGCTGACGAAAGCACAGTTTCTTGCCCCCATCATGCGGCGGCGAACTTAAGAGTATAAATCGACAGCGTAATCATTAGGGTCGGGTTCAACATTCGCCACCCCTTTACGCCAGAGGTTTTATGACCGATTTTGCCCGCAGAGAATTGCTATCCCTCGCGCTTGCCCGCGCCGGAACCGCCGCCTTGGCAAAAACTGCTTCGCCGCGTAAATCAAAATCCATGCCCCAGTATGAACCCAATTTTGAAAGCCTGAACCAGCACAGCCTGCCCGGCTGGTTTGATGATGCAAAGTTTGGCATCTTTATTCACTGGGGCCTGTATTCGGTTCCGGCCTTTGCGCCATTTGGCCCCAATCCCAATCCCGCTGCGCCCGATATGATGCGCGCCAATCCCTATGCCGAATGGTATGAAAATACCCTGAAATTTACCGATTCGGAAACGGCGGCCTATCATAAGAAAACCTATGGCGATGCGCCCTATGCTGATTTTCGTGGCGGCTTTGAGGCTGGGGCTGCTGCGTTTTCAGCCGACGAATGGGCAAAGGTCTTTCGCCAAAGCGGTGCGCGCTATGTAACGCTCGTCACCAAACATCATGACGGTTATTTGTTGTGGCCCAGCAAACATAAAAATCCGCACCGCGCCGATTGGCAAAGCAAAACCGATATCGTCGGCAAAATGGCAAAAGCAACGCGCGCCGCCGGGATGCGGTTTGGCACCTATTATTCCGGCGGGCTTGATTGGACGTTTAACCCCGCGCGTGTCGACAATGGCAAAGCGATGATTGCATCGATGCCGCGCGACGATGCCTATGACCAATATTGCCTGAACCATTATTACGACCTGATTGATCGGTATCGGCCCGATTATCTGTGGAACGACATCGGCTATCCAACCACTGCATCGATGCAAAAAGTCATCGCGCATTATTACAACAGCATTCCCGGTGGGTTGATCAACGACCGCTGGCTTGCCGCACGCGAATTTTTCTCTGGCACGCCTGAGCAGCAAGGGGAACGGTTCAAACGGCTGCAAGCCTATTTCAAACAACATCGCATCGCACCACCGCCGCATTATGATGTAATTACCCCTGAATATTCCTCCGACACCAAATTGCTAGAAAAGAAATGGGAGACGACACGCGGAATCGGGTTCAGCTTTGGCTATAACCAGATGGAAACTGACAGCCAGTTGATGAGCGCGCAGGCCATCATCCATTTGCTGATCAATTGCGTTGCCAATGGCGGCAACCTGTTGCTGAACGTTGGCCCGCGCGGCGATGGGACCCTGTGTCCGATGCAAGTCACCCGGCTGCGCGATGTTGGTGATTGGCTGCGCGCAAATGGTGATTCTATTTATGGAACAAGGCCGTGGCGCATTGCGGAGGCAGAGACCAAAGATGAACGGCAAGTGCGGTTTACTGTCAAAGGGAAGATCATTTATGCGCTGGTCCTTGATGGATCAGGCGCGCCTTTAGATATTGACGGCGTCGAGGGACTGGCGGGACGCAAAGCAAGGCTGATTGGCGGCGACAGCACATTGGCGCGCGTTTGGGCGTATGAAGCGTGAAGCCATTTAACGGCTGTTATCGAGACGGGTAATCGAGCCGTGCTTGCTTATGCCGCCGTGAAGTCCTAAATCCACGATATGGCACAAGCGCATAAGCATCATGAACACGCCGGTGAATCGCTGGAGACGGCGGCTGAGGCAGCGCTTGTTGCTGCCGGTGAGCAATGGACCGATATGCGCGCCGATATCTTTGCGGTGCTGGCGACATTTGAAAAGCCTGCCTCTGCTTATGATATCGCCGACCTCGTGTCGCAGCGTCGCGGAAAGCGCGTCGCGCCAAACAGCGTTTACCGGATTCTCGATCTGTTTGTGCTCAATAATCTGGCGCGGCGGGTGGAAAGCGCCAACGCCTTTATCGCCAATTCGCACCCGGGTTGCTTGCACGACTGCATCTTCCTCATCTGTGACACGTGCGGTTCCGCGACGCATCTTGATGACGACACTGTCACCGGCAACGTCCGCAAAGCTGCCGAGGCCGCTGGCTTTAGCGCGGTGCGCCCCGTTGTCGAAGTGCGCGGGACGTGTGCCGATTGCGACTAGATTCCGGATCATTGGCGCTGCACGATTTCTGCATCGAATACGCAAGCCCTACCGGCAATTAACCCGTTCGACAGCGCACAAAAACATCGTTATTGCCATATTCCATGACGAATAATCCACAAACACCTTTGCTTGATGCCGTAAAGCTTCCCGCTGATCTGCGCGCCTTGCAGCCCACACAGCTGCGCCAGCTTGCCGATGAATTGCGCGCCGAAACCATTGCTGCCGTTTCGGTAACGGGCGGACATTTGGGTGCGGGGCTGGGCGTGGTTGAGCTGACTACTGCGATCCATTATGTCTTTAACACCCCCGATGACCGATTGATCTGGGACGTGGGCCATCAATGCTATCCACATAAAATCCTGACGGGACGGCGTGAGCGCATCCGCACGCTCCGCACTGGTGGTGGGCTATCGGGCTTCACCAAGCGGACCGAAAGCGAATATGATCCGTTTGGCGCGGCGCATAGTTCGACCTCGATATCGGCGGCTTTGGGTTTTGCCGTTGCCAACAAGATTTCGGGTAAGGCAGGCAAAGCGATTGCAGTGATCGGCGACGGCGCGATGTCGGCGGGCATGGCCTATGAAGCGATGAACAATGCGCAGGCGGCGGGCAACCGGTTGGTGGTTATCCTGAACGATAACGATATGTCGATTGCGCCGCCGGTGGGTGGGTTGTCTGCCTATTTATCGCGGCTGGTATCGTCGAGCGAGTATCTGGGCCTGCGCAGCCTGGCCAGCAAGCTGGCGAAACGCCTGTCGCGCCGGATCTACACCGCTGCATCCAAGGCCGAAGAATTTGCCCGCGGTATGGCGATGGGTGGGACGTTGTTTGAGGAGCTCGGTTTCTATTATGTCGGGCCCATTGACGGGCATAATCTCGATCAGTTGATTCCAGTATTAGAAAACGTCCGCGACAATGCCGAGGGACCGGTGCTGATCCATGTCGTCACCAAAAAGGGTCATGGCTACGCCCCTGCTGAAGCAGCGGCGGACAAGTATCACGGCGTGGTCAAATTCGACGTTATCACCGGAAAGCAAGACAAAGGCCCGGGCGGCGGTCCGCCAGCGTACCAGAATGTCTTTGGTGAAACTTTAGCCAAAATTGCCGATACTGACCCGCGTATCGTTGCGATTACCGCCGCGATGCCGAGCGGAACCGGCGTTGATAAATTTGCAGCCGCGCATCCTGATCGTAGCTTTGACGTAGGCATTGCCGAACAACATGGCGTCACTTTTGCCGCCGGTCTGGCCGCGCAAGGGATGCGGCCCTTTTGTGCGATTTACTCGACATTCCTGCAACGCGCCTATGACCAAGTTGTCCACGATGTGGCGATCCAGAATCTGCCGGTACGCTTTGCGATTGATCGTGCCGGATTGGTCGGCGCGGATGGCAGCACCCATGCCGGGTCGTTTGATATTACCTATCTGGCGACTTTGCCGAACTTCGTGGTGATGTCCCCTGCGGATGAAGCGGAATTGGTACATATGACCTATACCGCAGCACAGCACGACAGCGGGCCGATTGCGTTCCGCTATCCGCGTGGCAATGGCATTGGCGTAGAAATGCCTGAGGTTCCGCAGCGATTGGAAATCGGCAAAGGCCGCGTCGTCCGCGAAGGCAAAACTGTTGCGATCCTGTCGCTCGGCACGCGGTTGGCCGAGGCGGTGAAAGCTGCCGACACATTGGATGCCAAGGGGCTGTCGACGACCGTGGCTGATCTGCGCTTTGCCAAGCCATTGGACGAAGACCTTATACGCCGTTTGATGGCCACGCATGAGGTGGTGATCACCGTCGAGGAAGCATCCATCGGCGGCCTTGGCGCGCATGTATTGACGCTGGCCAGTGACTTGGGCCTGACCGATGCTGGCCTGAAAATCCGCACCTTGCGCCTGCCCGATGTGTTTCAAGAACACGACGCCCCGCAGAAACAATATGACGATGCCGGACTGAATGCGCCGCAGATTGTGGACTCGGTGTTAAAAGCTTTGCGCCACAACAGCGCGGGTGTGGAGGAAGCAGGGGTTAGGGCTTGAAATGGCTTTTGCTTGCCCTTTGGCTGGTAATTGTTGCAGCCTGCCTGATGTTGTGGGAAGCGCACGGCAGGCGTAAATCTCAGGCGAGAGTTGCCAAGCAACGGGCCGGGTTAGACTGCGCTGCATATGTTGAAGAGATGGCGAACTCGGGCGTAGGCGCCAACGTTTCCACAGTGCTGTATAATGAACTCGCCTCTTACTGCACCAACGGAGTCCGTCCAAACCCCGATGACGGAATTTTCGGTTTCTATTTGGTCTATAGCGATGAACTAGAGGATCTGATTCCCGCCCTATTCGGTCCATTGGACGTGCCCTTACCGACAGCCACCGATACTGAGATTGTCCCACATCTTGAGAGCGCGCGGCATTTGGCAGTGTTTCTACAAGGTAAGTTAGACGCTTCAAGCCACGCCTAGCTCTGATCCTTTGCCAACCGTCGCTCCGCCAACTCCGCCACTGACACCGCCCGCATAAATGGGTTGGTCGCACGTTCCAGTGCAATGCTCGTCGGCACTGTTGGCTCGCCGCGTTCGCGCATCGCGTCAACCTGGGCCATGCGCTCGACCAAGGCCACATTGTCCGGCTCGACGCTCAACGCGAAGCGACCGTTGGAAAGCGTATATTCATGCGCGCAATAGACCCGCGTGTCATCGCCCAAAGCCTCCAGCTTACGCATGTTGTCGAACATCTGCTCCGCAGTGCCCTCAAACAACCGCCCGCAGCCCATCGCAAACAACGTGTCGCCGACAAAGGCAACGTGGTCGTCGGCGAAATGGAAGGCGATATGGCCGGCGGTGTGCGCGGGGACGTCGATGACTTTAGCTTGGGCCGCGCCGAGGCGGACAGTATCGCCTCCGCTTACAAGATGGTCGAGTGTCGGAATACGCGCGGCTTCGGCGGCTGGGCCAATAATCGTGCATCCGGTGGCGGCCTTAATCTCTGCATTGCCGCCAGTGTGATCGGGGTGCCAATGCGTGTTCCAGATCTGTGTAATCCTCCACCCACGCGCGTCGGCTTCAGCAAGAACGGGCGCTGCCATCGCAGGGTCGACAACCATCGTTTCACCACTGACGGGCTCATGCACCAGCCAGACATAATTGTCGGAAAGGACGGGGATGCGGATAATTTCCAATGCCATGTTTGTGTATCCTGTGGGCTAGTGCAGATTTTGGGTTAGAAGAAATAAGGGTAAAAAGAAATAAGGGTGTCAGCTCTGGCGTCCCGCTCAACCTCGTACTGAAATGGTCTTTTTTCTTATTTTTCTTATTTCTTCCAAACCAAAACATGGCACAGCCTCACTGTCACCAACTCCCAACATTGGGCATAGACACCCAAGGTTCTTGTGGCGGCAAATCGCCTTCTTGCAACAGCTCGATTGAAATCCCGTCGGGCGTGCGGACAAACGCCATATGGCCGTCGCGCGGGGGGCGGTTGATGGTGACGCCGTTATCCATTAGCCGCTGGCAAACCTCGTAAATATTTTCAACGCGGTAAGCCAGATGACCAAAGTTCCGTCCGCCATCATAGCCGCTTTCATCCCAGTTGTGCGTCAGTTCAACCTGCGCTTCCTCGTCGCCAGGAGCGGCCAGAAAAATTAGCGTAAAGCGCCCCGCCTCGCTGTCAAAACGCCGCAGCTCTTTGAGGCCCAGCAGCTTAAAAAACGCGACGGTTGCCACAGGGTCGCTGACGCGGATCATTGTGTGCAGGTATTTCATCGCTGTAAAAACTCCATTCATCGCTATTCAGGCACGGTTCATCGCTGCACCTTTATGAAACGAAATTGCGAGGTCGACGCACTATCTGGGACTTCATGCTATCCCGCGCAAGGGGCGTAGAGGAGGCAGGAGCCCATTGTTTCAGGGATGATAACAATGACGGACGTATCTTCAGAAAGTTCAACAGGCAGCTTCTTTGCACGCCTCACTGCCAATCAAGGCAAAGCGTGGCTCGCGGGAACCGGCCTGCTTGCAACTGGCCTAATCGTCGGCGGATACCTTATGGGCGACGGGCTGGTCCGCATGAAGCAGGCGGACCGCGCTGTCACCGTGCGCGGGCTTGCCGAGCGTGAGGCGACGGCTGATCTTGCCACCTGGACAATCGCTTATTCGGCCAAAGGCAGCGACCTGCAAAGCGCGCAAGCTAAAGCCGATGCCGATACCAAAGCGATCCGTGCATTTTTTGGATCGCTGGGTTTTGATGGCGAAGCGGTGCAGCCAACGGGCGCCAATGTCTCGCAATATAATGATCAGGGCGTCACAACCTACACCGTCAAACAACGCATGAGCCTGCGCACTACCGACATCAAAAAGGCGCAGGATGCGGTCAAGCGCCAGTTCGATCTGGTCAAACAGGGCGTTGAGTTGGAAGAAGGGTCGGGCATGGCGTTCACCTATACTAAGCTGAACGCGATTAAGCCCGAGATGATCGCGCAGGCGACCAAAGATGCGCGCAAATCGGCCGAACAATTCGCCAAAGACAGCGGGACTGGTGTGGGCTCGATCAAATCCGCCAGCCAAGGCTATTTCGAAATCACTTCGCGCGATGGCGACGGGGAAGGCGGCTGGGGCGTGTCGGATAGTCCCTATAAAAAGGTGCGCGTGGTAACGACGGTTGAGTATTATCTGGATTAAGCTGCGCCAAAGTGAGGGGCTAAAATATGACATTCTTTAAAAAAAAGTCCGCTGTGTTGGCGCTGATCGTGCCGGGCTTATTGGCCGCACAATCAGTTTGTGCAGCACCGAAAAACACTGTGTTTGAAACTAAGGGCAAAGGGTATACATTCAACTATAGCTATCCCAATGTTGTCGGGCAATTTCCGGTATTAAAGACGCAGCTGGAAAAAGAGCGCACTGATACACTGGCAGAAATAAAAGCGGATAGCAGGGCCTGGATCAAGGAGCGGCCAGCGGATTATGAGGACATGACACTTGACCGTGACATTAGCTGGCAACAGGTCATAAACCTGCCCAACTATCTAAGTCTAACCGTCGATGAATCCCGTTACGACGGCGGTGCACACGGCATGTACGGCCGTGGCAGTATTATTTGGGACAAGGCTACCGCAAAACGTATCGCACCTATCGATATGTTCAGCAACAAAGCTGCATTCGATAGTGTGGTGCAAACTGCCTTTTGCGATAGTCTGGATGTAGAGCGCAGCCGGAAGCGCGACGGAGAAAAGGTTGATCGCACAAAGACCGAGGACTGGATGCAGGCTTGCCCTGCGCCTTCGGATTATACCATCATTCTCGGTTCGTCTGATGGCAAAAAGTTCAACCGCTTTTCAATCTATATCGGTCCCTATGGCGCGGGGCCGTATTCCGAGGGTGATTATGAGATTGATCTGGCTGTTACCAGCGCATTGCTGGCGGCGGTAAAGCCAGCCTACCGGTCCGCGTTCGCAGTGACGCCAAAAGCGGACAAATAGGATGGGAGTTTTTGTTTAACGCAAAGGACGCAAAGATTATTAAGAGATTGGTGCAAGGATAACTCGATCTGCGTATAGCGCACTTATGATCCAATGTTCGCTGCGCGAGGGAGTATTCACATATAAAAAATGCCCTCTTAAAAATCTTCGCGTTCTTTGCGTGAAACGAAATTGCGCAACGACATCTTGCTAGCTCCAGCTTGACGCAGTAGCTACTCACAATGCGTAAAACACTCACTTTCATCGCTCTGCTGCTCGCAGCCACGCCGTATTCCGCACAAGCCCAAGACGCCTCACCCAAAGACCAGGGTGACCGTTATTCGGGCCATCCGGGCGCGAGTCGCTCCGCTGTGATTGCGCAAAACGGCATGGTTGCAACCAGTCATCCGCTCGCAACTCAGATAGCGCTTGATGTGCTGAAAGAGGGCGGCAGCGCCGTTGACGCCGCGATTGCCGGCAATGCCGCACTTGGCCTGTTGGAACCTACCGGCAATGGCATTGGCGGCGATCTGTTTGCGATTATCTGGGACCCGAAAACCGGGAAGCTCCACGGGTTGAATGCCAGCGGCCGCACACCAAATGGAATGACGCTGCCGCAATTCAAAGCGTGGATCGCCAAAAAACCGATGGCCCCGCAGGATGAAAAAGGGACGATTCCTGATTGGGGTGCCGCGTCCGTTACGATTCCCGGGGCTGTCGACGGCTGGTTTTCGATGCACGCCAAATTCGGCAAGTTGCCGATGAAGCAGATTTTGGCACCGACGATCCGTTATGCCAAAGATGGCTTTCCTGTAACCGAGCTCATCGCTAAATATTGGAAGGCCAATACCGAGAGTTTTGTGCGGTTGCACGACCTTGGCGTGATTGAAGATATCGACGGGATGCGCGCTGTGTACACGATCCCCCGCCCCAATCCATCAGACCCTGATTATAACTTTGCGATTTATAAACCGCGCAGCACCGCCCCCGTTGAGGGTGAAATTTTCCATAATCCAAACCTTGCGCGCACGCTGACGATGATCGCAGACGGCGGACGCGATGCGTTTTACAATGGCCCGTTGACGATTGCGATGGAGCAGTATTTCAAACGGATCGGCGCACCGCATCGGGCAAGCGACTTTGCCGCACATAAAAGCGAGTGGGTCGAGCCGGTTTCAGTCAACTATCGCGGCGTGGATGTGTGGGAATTGCCGCCCAACGGCCAAGGCATCGCCGCGCTGCAAATGCTCAACATACTTGAAGGCTATGACCTGAAAGCGATGGGACGCGGCTCTGCAGATTTCTGGCATGTCTTTGTTGAGGCGAAGAAAAAAGCCTTTGCCGACAGGGCGCGTTTTTATGCTGATCAGGATTTTGCCAAAACGCCGTTGGCTGAATTGCTATCCAAGGACCGTGCCGCCAAACAGCGCGCGGCAATTGATATGGGTAAAGCCGCATTAACCGACATGCCCGGATTGGCATTAGGTGGTTCGGCTATCGACGGCGCGGCAAAGGACACCATCTATATGACGGTCGCCGACAAAGACGGAATGATGGTCAGCCTAATCCAGTCCAACTATCGCGGCATGGGATCGGGTCTGGCACCGTTTGGCGATGACGGGGAATTCTTGGGTTTCATGTTCCAGGATCGCGGCGCGCAGTTTTCGCTCGATCCCAAACACGCAAACAGCTGGCAGCCCGGTAAACGCCCGTTCCACACGATCATCCCTGCATTTCTGACCAAAGATGGTAAGCCACTGATGTCATTCGGACTGATGGGCGGCGCGATGCAGCCACAGGGCCATGCGCAGATTGTCGTCAACATGGTCGATTTCGGCTTGGGCGTCCAAGCCGCAGGCGATGTCGCGCGGTTCCACCATGATGGATCGACCGATCCAGAGGGAGGCAAGCCGATGACCACAGGGGGCGTGGTGGAAATCGAAAGCGGCGTTCCCGCCAGCATCGCCGAGGAATTGCGGCGGCGCGGGCATGTTGTCAAATATGCAGTCGGGCCATTTGGTGGCTATCAAGCGATCTGGCGCGATCCAGAAACAGGCGTGTATTGGGGCGCGAGTGAATTCCGCAAGGATGGACAAGCGGCGGGGTATTAACGGCGTATTCCGCACTTGCTTTTATTGCGAAGCGTTTGCAAAAGGGCGCAATGAACCTCGATACCCTTCCCATCGGCGCAATTGCGCGGATCAGCGCGATTGATTGGGCCGCGATTCCCGAAACTGAGGGGCATCGGCTGCGGTCTTTGGGGCTGGATGCGGGCGTGTTGGTTGAGCCAATGCATAAAGGCATCCTATTTTGGCGCGACCCGATTTCGGTGCGCGTTGGCCGCATGACCGTGGCGTTGCGCCGTAAAGTCGCGCTAGCGATACAATGCGAGCCCCATCTTGAGGCAGCTATATGACCGAAGCCGCTCCTCTGGTCGCACTTGTAGGCAACCCGAATGCCGGGAAATCGGCGTTGTTCAACGCATTAACTGGTGCGCGGCAAAAAATTGCCAATTATCCCGGTGTAACGGTCGAACGCAAGTCAGGCCGGCTTGCGCTCGCCGATGGCCGCCCGGTTGAACTGCTCGATCTGCCTGGTGCTTATAGCCTTGAACCCGACAGCCTTGACGAAGCGGTGACGCGTGATGTCGTTCTGGGGCGATTGGAGGGTCAGCGACGACCCGATGCGCTGGTCGTTGTCCTCGACGCAGGTAACCTGGATAACCATCTGCGCTTTGCGATTGAGTTGATCGGGCTGGGCCTGCCGGTGGTGATCGCACTCAACATGATCGATCTGGCCAAACGTGACGGGCTGGAACTTGATGCCGCGTTGCTTTCGGCGGAATTGGGCGTTCCGGTGGTCGAAACTGTTGCTGTGCGCAAACGCGGATTAGATGCGCTGATCGGTGCATTGGGGACGGCGTTGCTTCATCCCACAATCCGCGAGGCTGCGCCTGTCTCTGACCGGAAAGCCATCGCGCAAACGGCGCACGCCCTTGCCCGCAAAGCAATCATCAGCGAAACCCAAGGCCGCCAATGGACGCGGCGG
>JANMGR010000082.1:0-6955 GCA_031374785.1 Sphingomonadales bacterium
CTGATCGAGCGAGACTTTGGGCCGTTCATGGCTGTGCAGCGCCAGCCGCGCGGCGTTGACCGCTTTGACCGCACCCAGCGCGTTGCGTTCGATACAGGGGATTTGAACCAGCCCGCCAACGGGGTCGCAGGTCAGGCCCAGATTATGCTCCATGCCAATTTCGGCGGCGCTGGCGACTTGCACCGGGGTTCCGTCCCAGATGGCGGCGAGGCCTGCCGCTGCAATCGAACAGGCGACGCCGACTTCGCCCTGACAGCCCATTTCCGCACCAGAAATCGACGCGCGCATTTTGTACAGCAATACGATGCCGCCAGCGGTGAGCAGAAAGCGTTGGGCAACCTCGGGCGATTGCCCCTCGTTGCAGCAATAATGTTTCAGCACCGACGGCATGATACCCGCCGCGCCGTTGGTGGGCGCGGTGACCACACGCCCGCCCGCGGCGTTTTCCTCATTCACCGCTAGCGCATAGACGTTGAGCCAATCAAGCAACCGCTCCGCCTCGTTCGCGCCAACGCCACTGATCAGCCGCGCGTGAACCTCTGGCGCGCGGCGGCGGACGTTGAGGCCGCCGGGGAGTGTGCCTTCGGTTTTTAGGCCACGGTCAACGCAAGCCAGCATTGCGGCGACTATGGCGTCCAACCCCGCTAGAGTTTCTTCGCGCGGGCGAAAACTGTCTTCGTTTTCCAGCACAATCTGGTCAATCGACAGGCCTGTATCGGCGCACAAATCGAGCAACTCCGCGCCCGAGCCATAAGCAAATTTGCCGCGTGTTGCCGCGGTTATGGTGTCATTATCTGCCGGTGCACTCAGCTGTTTCTCCGTCGCAAAAAATCCGCCGCCGGTGGAGTAATAGGTTTCCTCTAGCAACAAAGCGCCGCCCGCATCAAAGCCGCGCAGAACCATACCATTGGGATGCAATTCGGGCATGATATGCGTATCGAGCGCAATGTCGTTGCGTTTGCAAAACGCGATTTCGGGTCCAGCTGGCAATTGCAGCCGCCCGCTTTGCGCAACTGCATCAAGCAACCCCGGCACAGCATCAGGGTCAATCGTTGATGGTCTTTGGCCCAATAATCCCAGCACCACAGCATCGACAGAGCCATGACCCACGCCGGTCAGTGCAAGCGAGCCTTGCAACGCGACCTCCACCCGCGCCACCTGCGCCAAGACTCCAGCACGCCCCACATTACCAATAAACCGCCGCGCAATCCGCATCGGGCCAACGGTGTGCGAACTCGACGGGCCAATACCGATGCGAAAAAGATCAAGGACTGAAATCACACTGGCTGCTCCCGATCAATAACTTCGCGGCATCCCTAGCACATGTTCCGCGACATAGGACAGGATCAGGTTGGTGGAAATCGGCGCGACTTGATAGAGCCGTGTTTCGCGGTATTTGCGTTCGATGTCATATTCGGCAGCAAAGCCAAAACCGCCATGCGTTTGGATGCAGGCATCGCCCGCTGCAAAGCTTGCCTCTGCGGCTAGCATTTTGGCCATATTGGCTTCCTCGCCGCAACTTTCGCCCGCCTCGTATTTGCGTAGTCCTTCGTGGACAAGCAATTCGGCGGCGCGCATTTGGGCATAGCTCCGTGCTATGGGGAACTGTACGCCTTGGTTCTGCCCGATGGGGCGGCCGAACACGACACGCTCCTTGGCGTAGGCGGTCGCCTTTTCGATGAACCATTTCGCATCGCCGATACATTCGGCCGCGATCAGCAACCGCTCTGCATTCATGCCAGACAAGATGTAGCGAAAGCCTTTGCCTTCCTCGCCGATCAAATCGGCGGCGGGGACAACCATATTGTCGAAGAACACTTCGGTCGTCGCGTGGTTCATCATCGTGTCGATAGGGCGGATGGTCAGCGTGCCTGCCGCAAGCGCCGCCTTCATATCGACGAGGAAAACCGACAGCCCCTCGGTGCGGCTGGCGGCATCTTCCTTGGGGGTGGTGCGCGCGAGCAGCAGCATCAGGTCGCTATGTTCGGCGCGGCTGGTCCAGATTTTTTGGCCGTTGATGATGTAGATGTCACCGTCGCGTTTGGCGGTGGTTTTGAGCGATAGCGTGTCAGTGCCGCTGCTCGGTTCAGTCACGCCAAAGGCTTGCAGCCGCAATTCTCCGGTGGCGATTTTGGGGAGGTATGCGGCCTTTTGCGCTTCAGAGCCGTGGCGTAACACTGTCCCCATGATGTACATTTGCGCGTGGACGGCTCCGCCATTGCAGCCCTGTTTTTGGATTTCTTCAAGGATCGCTGCCGCCGCTGAAATCGGTAGGCCTGCACCGCCAAATTCTTCGGGGATTAGCGCCGCGAGATAACCCGCCTCACCTAAAGCTGCGACAAATTCGCTTGGATATGCCCGCTGCTTATCCTTCTCGCGCCAATACTCGCCGGGAAATTGAGCGCAAAGCTTAGCAACTTCGGCGCGGATATCGGTGTAAGCTTCAGCCATTAGCTTCTGTCCTGCAATTTCCCACGCGCAATCACCTGCGCCTGAATTTCGGCGGCGCCTTCAAAGATGTTGAGGATGCGCGCATCGCACAACACGCGGCTGATTTCATATTCCAATGCATAGCCATTGCCGCCGTGGATTTGTAACGATGCATCAGCGTTGGCCCATGCAACTCGCGCGGCAAGCAACTTGGCCATGCCCGCCTCTATGTCGCAGCGTTTGCCCGAATCCTTTGCGCGCGCAGCAAAATAGGTCAGCTCGCGCGCCATAATCATGTCTGTCACCATCATCGCCAGCTTATCACCCACTCGTGGGAAGTTGATAATCGGCTGACCAAATTGTTTGCGATCCAGCGCATAGGACAGCCCCAATTCAAACGCGCGGCGGGCCACACCTACGGCGCGCGCCGCAGTCTGTATCCGCGCGCCTTCAAAGGTCCGCATCAATTGCTTGAATCCTTGGCCTTGTTCGCCGCCGAGCAACGCATCGGCAGGCGCGCGCATCGCATCAAACTGCAACGCATATTCGCGCATCCCGCGATAGCCGAGAACCTCTATTTCGCTTCCCGTCATACCATCTGCCGGAAAGGGATTGTCGTCGCTGCCGCGCGGCTTGGAGACGAGCAGCATCGACAGCCCTGCATAGCCCTTCACATCCGGCAATGTGCGCGCCATCAAGGTCATCAGGTCAGTGCGCGCCGCGTGGGTAATCCATGTTTTTGCGCCAGTAAGTTCCCAGCCACCTGCATTTTGCGTCGCGCGGGTTTGCAGGCTGGCCATGTCGCTACCGGTGTCGGGTTCGGTGAACACCGCGGTCGGCAATACTTCTCCGCATGCAATTTTGGGCAGCCAATACGCCTTTTGCGCGTCTGTGCCGCCAAGCGAAATAAGCTCACCCGCAATCTCGCTGCGCGTGCCAAGCGACCCTGTACCGATCCAGCCACGTGACAGCTCCTCGGTAATCACGCACATCACCAGCTTGCCGAGACCAAGCCCGCCATATTCCTCAGCGATGCAAACGCCGAATGTGCCAAGCACAGCCATTTCGGCGATGATTGCGTCGGGGATCAGCGCGTTTTCGAGATGCCATTTGTGGGCGTTGGGTATGATCCGATCATCGGTAAAACGGCGATATTGATCGCGCACTTGATCGAGCAGTTCATCGCCGAAACGGTCGGAAATTTGCGCGCCGTCGCGGAGTAATGCGACCAAGGCAGCGCGATTTTCTGTTGTGTTACCTTTCGCGGCGGCAAGCAAGGCAAGGACATGATCGTTCAGCCCGAAATCGGCGGGGCGGACAAATTCATTTTGTCCCATTGGCAGACCGCCAGCGAGTTGCGCCAATGTTTCGCCGGTGCCGATGGCCACCACCAACGCCTCGGCCTCGCCGGTTTGCTTCGCCCCCCAAGTATGCAATGCCCGCAATGCCTCGACTGCGGTTTCAATCCAGGCAAGGCCATGCGCGATATGTTGTTCCGCATCGAGCGAAGAAGCCGCAACCCGTCCTCGCACCGCCTGGCAAGCGGCGGCGGCATAGTTTTCAGCGGCGGCGAGTGTTTCGGTCATGCTTGCTTTACCGTGCCAGCATCGATCAACTTGGCAATCTGTGTTGCAGACAGTCCAAGCCTTTCGGCCAAAATCTCCTCACTGTTGCTTCCATTGGCAGGTGCGGATTGGGGCGCTTGCCGCTCCAACTGAGGCACAGTCGCAAAGCTGCCCGCTGCGGGATAATCAAAACCCGATGGATTGGGCGCAGACCCAAAGACCGGATTATGGGCGACCAGGGCTGGATCGTTCACCGCATCCTGCATCGTCCGATAAGCCGAATGGACAATTCCGCCTGCATCAAATGCAGCGGCAAGATCGGCGTGACTGCGCGCCGCTATCGCGACCTCAAACATCGGATACAGCGCATCGCGGTGGGTAAAGCGTAGGCCATCGTCATTGGCAAAGCTGACGCTGCGCTCTGCCTCCAACGCCGCCACTGCGCTTTCCAGATTCAATGCCGCAACAAGGTTCGCCCACTGTCGCGGCGTGACCACGACGATCATCGTTCGCACATTATCGGCAGTGACAAAGTCACGCCCGAACAGGCCATATACAGCGTTCCCCAGACGCGGGCGGTTCGCCCCCGAATACAGCACCTCGGCAATCCCGCCCAGATTAGCGACGGTGCCAATGGCGACATCGGACAAGGGAATGCGAACCTCGCTTCCTTTGCCGCTTTGCTCTCGGTGGCGGATCGCAGCGAGCATCACAAAGGCGGCATAGGCCCCGGTCAGCAAATCCCAAGCGGGCAGCACATGGTTGATCGGCTCTGGTCCAACGCCCGTCAACATCGGATAGCCAACGCTGTTGTTGACGGTGTAATCCAACGCAGGCGAGCCATCGGCCCAACCCATGACACGCACCGTGACTAGCTCAGCGCAGCCTTCGGATAGCTTCGCATGGCTCAGAAAACCGTCCGCCGGGAAGTTCGTGACAAGCTGGCCAGTTTTGCGCACCAATTCTTGCAACAACTCGCGGCCCTGCGGCGACGATAGATCAAGCGCGACCGACTTTTTCGCGCGGTTCAGGTTTTCCCAGTATAGCGAGGCATTGTCATCTGTAACTGGCCAGCGGTGGAAATCCGGCCCGCCGCCAATCTGGTCAACGCGAATTACCTCAGCCCCCATCTGCGCCAGATATAATCCCGCACTGGGCGAGGCGACAAAGCTGGACGCCTCAATGACTGATAGTCCGTTTAACAGCGGATACATTTTTGGGTCACCATAAGCGCATTACTCGCACAGCATTTGAGGGTAACCTGTAACCGAACTGTTTGTAATGTCACTGAATAGATGCAGGAGATGTCGCTCGTACTCAACACTGAAAAGTGGTGAGCCCTGCTGGGTTCGAACCAGCGACCTACTGATTAAAAGTCAGTTGCTCTACCGACTGAGCTAAGGGCCCGACCGGCGCTGTAAACTGTACAGCGCGTCTCGAGAGCGCATCCCCTAGAGGCGGTTTCCGTGTGGGTCAAGCGGGTTAGAACGGTAAAGTCGATGAAAAAGCTGACGAATGGTCAGATTGCTAATGGGGTCGCGCCAATCGGGGGCAATTGCCTGTGCGGGGCCAAGCACGAAGCCGCGTTCGCGCATGGCATAATGCGGGATAGCAAGCGCTGGATCGTCCGAACTCCAGATACCGCCGGACCATAGTACGATGTCGAGATCGAGCGTGCGTGCTTGCCAGTGTTGGCCGCGCCGGATGCGTCCGAAATGCGTCTCGACCGATTGCAGCATGGTAAGCAGATCGGGCGGAGCAAGGTCTGTCGAGAGGACTGCCGCCGCATTGGCATAGCACCGGCGTGATGGCCCGATGGGCGCGCTGCGGACTGTGGGTGATACGGCAAAGACATCGACCTGCGCGGTTTCCAGCGCAGCAACGGCTTGCTCCAACACCCGCTCTGGCCCGCCAAACAATGGCAGGCGTTGATTGGAACCCAGTGCAATCAGATAGAGGTGCTCGCTCAAATATCCTCGACTAACCGGCCATAAAGCTGCGGCCTGCGGTCGCGGAAGAAGCCCATCGAGGCGCGGTGCGCTCGGGCTGCGTCCAGATCAAAGCTTGCCACCATCAACCCGGTTTCGGCATCGTCCAGATCGCAGACAACTTCGCCCCACTCATTGGTGATGAAGCTGGTGCCATAGAATTTTTGCGCCGCGCCGCCGTGTTCGCTTTCCGCGCCTACACGGTTGGCGGCAATCACCGGCATACAGTTCGACACCGCATGGCCGACCATTGCGCGCCGCCACATGTGCCGTGTATCGAGCGTATCGTCCTGCGGTTCGGCACCAATCGCTGTCGGATAAAACAACAGCTCCGCCCCCATCAACGCCATCGCGCGCGCGCATTCGGGATACCATTGGTCCCAGCAAATGCCGATGCCGATACGCGTGCCGAACACGTCCCACACTTTGAAACCGGTGTTGCCGGGGCGGAAATAGTATTTCTCCTGATAGCCGGGGCCATCGGGGATGTGGCTTTTGCGATACGTGCCGAGAATTTCTCCATTCGCGTCGATCATTGCCACTGTGTTGTAGAAATGCGACCCATCGCGTTCAAAAAAACTGGTTGGAATGGCAACGCCCAATTGCTTGGCAAGCTTTGCCATTGCCCGCACCGAGGTATGCTCCAGCGTCGGCCGTGCGAGGGCGAAATGCGCTTCCTGCTGTGTCTTGCAGAAATAGGGGCCGGAAAACAATTCTGGCGGCAATATGATTTCCGCGCCGTCGCTGGCGGCTCGCGCAACCAGATCGGACACAGCGTCGATATTCTTGGCCTCGCTGCCTATCAGGGTCAGTTGCAATGCGGCGACGGTGATTGTGCGTGTCATGGCCTGCCTATAGCCGCACGCCGAAACGCGCGGCAATCCCGATTGTTGCCAGATAGAGAACGACCGTGAGGGCCATTCCCGCCGTCAATGCGATCCAGAAATTCAGTCCAGATCGCAGCATATACGG
>JANMGR010000101.1:0-3888 GCA_031374785.1 Sphingomonadales bacterium
TGACGCCGTGGCAGAAAACGCAAGTCGCGCGCCATCCCGAACGACCGCATTTCAAAAATTATGTTGCTGGGTTATTCGACGATTTTCTGCCGCTCGCGGGGGATCGCGCCTTTGGTGATGATCAGGCTATTTTGGGTGGTTTGGCCCGATTGGGCGACCGACGTGTGGTCGTGATCGGCCATGAAAAGGGCGACGATACCGAAAGCCGGTTGCGGCATAATTTTGGTATGGGAAAGCCCGAAGGCTATCGCAAAGCCATACGTCTGATGGACCTTGCTGACCGTTTTGGCCTGCCTGTTGTAACGTTAGTGGATACCTCTGGCGCCTTCCCCGGTGTGCAGGCGGAGGAACGCGGGCAAGCCGAGGCGATTGCGCGCTCGACCGAAAAATGCCTGCAACTGGGTGTGCCGATGATCGCCTGTATCGTCGGTGAAGGTGGGTCGGGCGGCGCAGTGGCGCTGGCAGCGGCTGACCATATCCTGATGTTTGAACATGCGGTGTATTCGGTGATTTCACCCGAAGGTTGCGCATCGATTTTATGGCGCACCAATGACCGCGCCAGTGATGCGGCGCAGGCGATGAAGATGACAGCGTCCGATCTGAAAACCTTGGGTGTCATTGATACGATCGTGCCAGAGCCAATCGGCGGTGCGCATCGTGATCCAACTCTCGCTATCGCCAATCTGGGTGCGGCGATTGCGCAATCGTTGAAAGGCTTAGTCAAACTAAGCCGTGGTGACCTGCGGCGCGGGCGCCATGCAAAATTCCTGAAAATGGGGCAGTTTTAGGTCGTCTCTCCTCTTTGACCAGTTTGCGGCTCGATTCACCGTGTCTGTGTGAAACTTTTACGCGCGAAAACAGTTATTCGGTGCTAGACTGCGGTCAAATTTGGAGAGCAAAATTATGCATACTAAAACACTTTTGGCCCTTGGAGCGTCCTTCCTGATGGCGACGAGCTATATCGCCACCCCTGTGGTAGCAGCGGACAAATCCAAAACGGTGAAGGTGCCAAAGCCATTTTCCGAAAAGGAAAAAGAGACCGGCGCAAAATATCACCCCGAAATCATGAAAGAATTCGGCGGCGTTTATCAAAGCGCACAGACCGCCTATGTCGTCAAAGTCGGACAAAAAATCGCGCTGCAATCAGGCTTGGCGACATCGGAAAAAGACTTCACCGTCAGCTTTCTGAATTCGCCAGTGAACAACGCCTTCGCGATTGAAGGCGGCTATGTTTACATTACGCGCCAATTGGCGGCATTGTGCAATAGCGAGGCCGAAATGGCTGGCGTGCTTGGGCATGAAGTCGGCCATACAGCCGCGCGGCACAGCAAAAAGCGGGCGAATAACTCCCGCTTAGCCAACATCTTAGGTGTCGGCGGCACAATCCTTGGTGCTGTTTTGGGCGATAATGGCGGTTTGTTAGGCGCATTGGGCGGCGTCGCGCGCGATAACTCTATGATGCTGACCCAGCGGCTCATCGCCCTCCCCTTCTCCCGCGGGCAAGAGGAAGAAGCTGATGATTTGGGCATCCAATATCTTAGCAAGGCTGGATATGATCCCTCTGCTTTATCCGATATGTTGCGTTCGTTGGCGTTGCAAACGGCGGTCGACGGCAAAGCGGCTGGCCATATGGGCGGAGCAATCCCCGAATGGGCCAGCACTCACCCCGATCCGGCCAAGCGCGTGGTGCGCGCCGCGACCAATGCCAAAAAATACCCCGTAGCGACGTTCCGCAACGCCGATGGCCATTTGAAAGCTATCGACGGGATGCTCTTTGATGATGATCCCAAAGAAGGCATGATCGACGGGCAGGATTTCGTCCATCCAGACCTAAAACTAAAATTTACCGCACCGACAGGTTTTGGTTTGGCCAACAGTTCTAGCGCAGTGTCGATAAACGGCAGCGGCGGGCAGGCCTTGTTCAAAACCCTGCCCTATAGCGGCGATAAAAAAGCCTATACCGATGCGGCGTTTGTCGACGCTCTTGGGAAAGAGCAAGCGATCACGGCAAGCGCGGTCAGCGAAACGACCGTCAACGGCATCCCGGCGTTTACCTCCACCGCCGATGTAACCACGCAAAATGGTGTGGTGCGGGTGACGGTTTATGCCTATGAATTTGCCGCCAATCAGGCGTTCCATTTCGTCACCATCTCGCCCAGCACAACATCGCCGTTCACATCGATGTATCAAAGCGTCGCGCGGATAAGCCAGAAAGAGGCGGACGCTATCAAGCCGCGCAAATTGCGGGTTGTGACTGTTGGCAAATCCGATACCGTTGCATCACTTTCAGGACGGATGGCGTATAAGAATTATCAGAGTGATCGGTTCTTGGCGCTGAATGGTATGACGAGTGCCTCGGTCCTAAAATCAGGGCAAAAAGTCAAAATCGTCACTTACTGACTTTTCGAAACTCTTTACCCACACACCAAAAATGCCCCAGCGAAAACTGGGGCATTTCTGTTTGGCTTTGATTGACCAGAATCAAAGCGTGGGGGCCATCAAATGGTTTAGCGCAGCAGGTTCATCACCCCCTGCTGGCTTTGGTTAGCCTGCGCGAGCATCGCAGTGGAGGCTTGCGACAGGATCTGCGCTGCCGCCAGCTTGGTCGATTCCGCCGAGAAGTCCGCATCCAAAATGCGCGATTTAGCGTCTGTCAAATTGGTGGCAGTCGATGTCAAATTATTGACAGTCGCATCCAGCCGGTTTTGCGCCGCACCAAGGCTTGCGCGCTGTGTGGCCACAGTATCAATCGCGGTGCTAATCGCCGCCATCGCTGTGGATGCGCCGGCAACGGTGGACATATCCACAGTGTTCACAGCGAGGCCCGTCGCATTCATGCTGGTAAAGGCAATGGCAACGGTTTGGCCGGTATCGACACCCGTTTGGATGTTGAATGTGCCCGCTGCGTTAAACAAGTTGGTGCCGTTAAAATCGGTGCGTCCCGCGATATCGCCAATCTGGCCCAGCAAAGCTGTGACTTCGGTCTGGATCGCGGTGCGGTCCGACGCAGCGGTCGTGCCGTTGGCGGCCTGTACCGACAGCTCGCGCATACGGACAAGGATGTTGGACACCTCACCCAGCGCGCCTTCAGCGGTTTGGGCCAGCGAAATGCCGTCATTGGCGTTGCGGATGGCTTGGTTAAGGCCGCGGACTTTCGCGTCCATGCGCGTTGCAATGGCGAGGCCTGCTGCGTCGTCTTTGGCGCTGTTGATGCGCTTGCCGCTCGACAAGCGCTCCATTCCGGTGCTCAGCATGTTGCCCGCAACGCGTGAGCTGTTTTGGGCGCGTAGCGCGCTTACATTGGTGTTGATAACTGTCATGTTCATTCCTTTCTCTGGCGAAGTGCCACGTCTTGGCCTTTCGCGAACGGAGCGGCCACGAAAGCTGTAACGGCGGGGTGCGCTGAACCTTAAATCAGGCTGTCAGTATTCTGTCATTGCGCGGATTTGGCTGAGTATAATTCGAACATATTATTGTAATATAATGATAATCCTGATCTGGCACAGGCATTGCTGTTTGTTACGTGCGGGCAATTGCGCTCGTGCAGCGAGTAAAGCAGACCGTCATGACCGGGATCGATCAAAGCCGCTTTTTACAGATGCGCTCGACTATATTGAGCCAGAACTCCGCGCTACAACGTGCGGCTGGCAAAGAGGTTACAGCTGGCGATGCGACGGGTGGTAGCGCGCCAGTCTCCTTTGGCAAAACCATGAACGACGCGTTGCAGGCGGTGAATGCGCAACAGGCAAAGGCATCGGATATGTCGGCCGCCTATGAGCGCGGCGACACCCATGACATCGTCTCGGTAATGGTCGAGCGGCAAAAGGCCTCGCTCGGCTTTGAGGCCACGGTGCAGGTGCGCAACAAGCTGCTCTCCGCCTACCGCGA
>JANMGR010000069.1:0-12833 GCA_031374785.1 Sphingomonadales bacterium
CAAGACGGTTTGAGAGAATCTAAATGAGGCAAGCGGACAGCAGTTCAAAAAACCGTTACCCATAGCATCGCACTACACCTAATGGACGTGCTTCGACAGGCTCAGCACTAACGGTTTACAGTCGACGTGCCTGAGCTAACGGGAAAGAGCTTCCTGCGCCTCTGCCACCAACTTCGCAATAATATCAACCACGGGCCGCTCTACATGCACCATGCCGACCGACTGCCCAGCCATCACCGAACCATATTCGACATCGCCGTCAATCACCGCACGGCGCAATGCTCCGGCCCAGTATTTCTCGATCTCCAACTGCGCTGCTTCCATGTCGATTTCGCCGCGATCCAGCATGGCCGCGACTTCGACCTGTTTCTTGGTGAACTCCTCGGTGCCTTTGTTCTTCAATGCGCGCACGGGGATCACTGGCAATCGCGGGTCAATCTGCACGCTGGCGACCGCATCGCGGGCATTGGCGCGCAGGAACGCAGCTTTGAAATTGGGATGCGCAATGCTTTCATGCGCGCAAACAAAACGCGTGCCAAGCTGCACCCCGCTTGCGCCCATCTCCAAATAGCTCGCCATCAATCCGCCGCGCGCAATGCCGCCAGCGACAAAGATCGGCAGCTGCTCGCCCAGTTAGGGCAAGATCTCCTGCGCCAACACGCCGGTCGCCACCGGCCCGATATGCCCGCCCGCCTCGCTGCCCTCAATCACCAAAGCATCAACGCCAGAGCGCGCGAATTTCTTGGCAAGCGTTAGCGCAGGAGCAAAGCAAATCACTTTGGCCCCAAACTCCTTGATCGCCTCGATGCTGCCCTTGGGTGGCAAACCTCCTGCGATCACGACATGGCTGACATTGTGCTTAGCGCACACCGCGATCAAATCCATCACCTGTGGGTGCATGGTTATCAGGTTCACGCCAAAGGGCTTCTTTGTAATGGACTTCGTCGCAGCAATCTCCGTATCCAGCAATTCCGGTGTCATCGCCCCGCAAGCGATCACTCCGAAGCCACCAGCATTGGAGATGGCCGACACTAGGTTCCGCTCCGACACCCACGACATAGCGCCGCACATGATAGCGACCTCGCAGCCCAGAAATTCGGTGCCGCGTTGCATGAGGTGGGTTAGTTTTGTCATAGCCAATCAGCTTCCACAATTGCTCACAGTTCCAACTTCGTGATGTAACGAGCTAGCCCATCCAAATCAGGAAAAATTTGAAATTCGTTAATGCCTGCCAGTTGCAAAAATTCTTTGGCATCTTCAATGGCATCGAGGGGCAAAACATGCTTGCTAAGCGCATCGGGGCAATATTTTTCCAATGATAAATGAAAATCACCGTGCACCGTGAAATTGCCGCGTTGATGCCGAATTCGGGCAACCGTATTATCTCCTACGCAGGCATACGCTCCTACTGGCTTTGTCGGCATATCCAGAAACTCTATGTAGCTCTTTTTGTAAGCTCGGTGCATGTCACCCATCTTGCGCTGACCGGATGCTAAGTTATTTAGCTCATATGGATTCAATATCCATACAGTCGGGCTAACAGGCGATTTCTGCAAAGCAAAATATAATGCATTCGCAAATGTTGTGGTCCAATCTAAAAGGCGGGTTGGAATGCCGTAATGCTGCATCTGAAACAGCACCGCCCATTCCGATGAATTGGCGGGAATAAGGTGTGCTCCGAGGTCATTAAAAGCATGAAACAACCTTGCTTCTTTGTTGTCGTGCCACTTAGGGTTCGAAAGCTGTCGTGACAGCGATGGCAGTAATTTCCAAGTGGAATCGTTGTGTCCACGGAACAAAGGATCAGGACAGCCAGATGCGGCTAATTGATCCAGCCGTTTGCGAACTTCATCTTGGAAAAGCGACCAACCGCTCACACCGCATCCAACCCATAGGCTGTGTGCAACACGCGCACCGCAAGCTCAGTCTCATCCTCGTCAATCAACACTGACACCTTAATCTCTGACGTCGAGATCGCCTGAATGTTGATTTTGCGGTCCGCGAGCGCGGTAAACATCGTTGACGCGACGCCTGCATGGCTTTTCATACCCACGCCGACGACGGAGATCTTTGCTACCTTTGTGTCCGAAATCAGCCGGTTGTAGCCAATCTTCTCCCGCTGGTTCTGCAAAACGTCGGTGCAGCGCGCCAGATCGGCTTGCGGGCAGGTGAAGGTCACGTCGGTTTCGCCTTTGTCGCGGCCGACGTTTTGGATGATCATATCAACGTTGATATTGGCCTCTGCCAATGGCGCGAAGATGTTGCTGACGGCGCCCGGACGATCCGGCACGCGGGTCAAGGTGATTTTGGCTTCGTTCTTGTCGGCGGCGATTCCGGTGATCAGTTGGCGTTCCACTTGGGCGTTCTCCAATTCTTCATCGGTCACAATCATTGTGCCGGGGATGCTGTCGGCGTCAGGCGCGTTTTCGTCGATGAACGAGGACAGCACTTGCACGCGTACGCCTTCCTTCATCGCAAGGCCAACCGAACGGGTTTGCAACACTTTTGAACCGACGGAGGCCAGTTCGAGCATTTCTTCGTAGGTGACTGCTTTAAGCTTGCGTGCACGCGCCACGATGCGCGGGTCGGTGGTATAGACGCCGTCAACATCGGTGTAGATGTCGCACCGGTCAGCCTTAATTGCGGCGGCGACGGCAACGGCAGAGGTATCCGATCCGCCGCGTCCCAAAGTGGAGATACGGTTGTCGTCGGTTACACCCTGAAAGCCTGGAATGACGGCGATGGTTCCGCCCGCCATAGAGGCAAGCAATGCTTCGCTGTCGATAGTGCCGATGCGCGCCTTGGCATGGGCTGTGTCAGTGTGGATCGGGATTTGCCAGCCAAGCCAGCTGCGCGCGTTACAGCCCAGCGCCTGCAGCGCGATGGCGAGAAGACCGGATGTGACTTGCTCACCTGCCGCAACCACAACATCGTATTCAGCGGGATCGTAAAGCGCGTTGGCTTCGCGGCAGAAATTGACCAGCCTGTCTGTCTCGCCCGCCATAGCGGAGACGACCACAGCGACTTGATCGCCGCGTTCTGCCTGACGCTTTACCTGCTGCGCGACGCGGCGAATACGCTCGGTCCCTGCCATCGACGTGCCGCCAAATTTCATGACAATTTTGGCCACTGTTTCCCTCAATTATGGCTTTGTTACAAACAGCCGCGCTGATAGGGACAGGATATGACAAAGGCAAGCATCGCAGCGAACAGAAAATTGACCATCGACCCAAATGAAGCGGCGCATTTCGGGGCGCTCGCCGCAGATTGGTGGGACCCAAAGGGGTCGAGTGCGATGCTGCATAGACTGAACCCGGTTCGGTTGGGCTTTATCCGGAGAATGATAAACGCGCATTTTGGCGGCGACGAACGGTCGTTGAAGCCGCTGACGGGTAAGCATGCGCTGGATGTTGGCTGCGGGGCAGGGCTGTTGTGTGAGCCCTTAGCGCGGATGGGTGCAGCGGTGACAGGCGTTGATGCAGCGCCAGAGAATATCGCGGCGGCGGCGACGCATGCGGCGCAATCGGGGCTGAAGGTTGATTACCGAGCGGGCGAGCTTTCGGCGCAGAAACTCGGGCGCTTTGATCTGGTAACCTCTATGGAGGTAATCGAGCATGTCACCGATCCGGCGGCTTTTGTCGCGGAGCTGGTGGCGCATCTGAAGCCCAATGGCTTGCTAATTATGTCCACACCGAACCGGACAGCTGCCTCAAAACTGTTGCTGGTCGAGGCGGCAGAACGTCTGGGTCAAGTGCCGCGCGGGACGCATGATTGGAGTCAGTTCTTGATGCCGGAAGAGTTGACGGAATTGTTGATAGCTGCGGGGCTGGAAGTCACAGCGATGGAGGGCATCGCCTTTTCGCCACTCAAAGGCTTGCACCTCAGCGAGAACACCGCGTTAAACTATATCTTGGCTGCGAGCTCCTCGGGCAGTGTGTAGTCCAAAGTGTAGAAATGCTTTCCATCGCGGATGTCGATACCTAATTCACCTGCAATCCCGATCAATTGGTCTGTGCCAGTTTGCGGCACGATGATGACTGATAACGCCTGCACATCCTTAGTCATCGTTCCGCGATGCGCGAGGACAAAACTGCCGGTTTTACCTTTCAGGCTGCCGGTGACGGTTTCAAGCGCGACATAAACGCGCGCGCCATTGGCTTCATTACCGCCCGCCATCATCTGGCCGATACTGGACGCTTCAAGATCGCCATGAAATTGCTTTTCGAGCGACATGCGCATAACCGGTTCGTCCGCCGCCGAGATAGTCTGCAATTTGACCTCAAATTCGCCGGCGGCATGATGCATAAATTGATCCTTGGATGGCGCGACGCTGGCGGCAGAGGTCAGCATCAGACAAAAAATGGCGAGAATTTTCTTCAATCGTAGCTCTGATCATAGCTGTCATCCGCCAAGTCGCTGAACTTGGTGATGTGGCTTTCAAATTTAAGAGCGATGTTGCCCGTTGATCCGTGCCGCTGTTTACCGATGATCAACAGCGCCTTGTTGACCAAAGGTATGTGTTTTTCTTCCCACGTCCTGTATTTGGTTTTCTCGTCTTCAGAACTGTTTTCGCTGATCGGCGGCTTGACCATCAGAGAATAATACTCACCGCGAAACACGAACCAGACCATATCGGCGTCCTGCTCAATCGACCCTGATTCACGCAGGTCGGAAAGCTGAGGCCGTTTGTCTTCGCGGCTTTCGACCGCACGGCTTAGCTGCGAGAGCGCAATCACGGGCAGCTGCAATTCCTTTGCCAAGGTCTTTAACCCGCGCGAAATTTCGGAGATTTCGTTGACGCGATTGTCGTTCGATCCGCGACCTGACCCTTGCAGCAGTTGTAGGTAATCGACGACGATCAGCCCGATATTATGCTTACGTTGCAACCTCCGAGCGCGGGTGCGTAGGGCAGCAATGGTAAGAGCAGGCGTATCGTCGATATACAGCGGCAGCTCTTGCAATTCGCGAGATGCGCGCGACAGTTCGCGGAAATCATCGCGGCTGATTTTACCCATGCGCAACGCCTCGGAACTGATCCCCGATTGTTCGGCCAAGATACGCGTTGCCAGCTGATCGGCGGACATTTCAAGGCTGAAAAAAGCCGTCTTGGCCCCCGCACTTTTCGATTCCTCAATGCCGTCTTCACGGTCGCGTAACCATCGTTGCGCCGCGTTAAAGGCGATGTTGGTGGCCAGCGAGGTTTTTCCCATGCCGGGGCGTCCGGCAAGAATAATAAGGTCAGAATTGTGCAAGCCGCCGCATTTGGAATTGATGCTATCAAGGCCGGTTGTCACGCCAGACAAATGCCCGCCTGAATTCAGCGCCTTTTCGACATTCTTGATCGCTTCGGTTGAGGCCATCAGGAAGCTCTTCATCGATCCGGTGTCGCCTTCACCCTCGGCTACTTTGTACAAGGCGCTTTCGGCGTCTTCGATCTGTGTTTTTGGATCGACCGCTTCGCTAGTGTCGAGCGCGTTATTGACCAAGGTTCGTCCAACGGTCACCAATTCGCGCAGCAGTGCCAGATCGTAAATCTGTTGGGCAAAATCGCGTGCGCCGATCAATCCCGATCCATCAGCTGTCAGCTTCACCAGATAGCCAGGGCCGCCCAGCTCCTTCATCGCTACATCAGCCTCAAACAAAGGCTTTAGCGTGACGGGTGTGACCAGCATATTGCGGTCGAGCAGACGTAAGATCTGATCGTAAATTCGTTCGTGCAGCGGCTCAAAAAAATGTTCTGGGCGCAGTTTGATCGAAATGTCCTCGATAATGCGGTTGTCGATCAGCAATGCGCCCAAGAACGCAGCCTCGGCCTCGACATTGCGGGGCAGGCGGTGCTCTTCGCTTTCTGCAGATTCAGAAGGCAGGGCGGCAAGACGTATTGGTTCAACCATTATGCTGCTATCCGTTACCACAATCGGGCTGACAAGACCTGCAGAAAATAGAATGGGGGACAGGGCTGTGGACAATTTGATGCACAGCACTTGATACCGCCAAACCATCGTTTAGAGGAACAAAATGTCCGACCCGCGCATCATTTCTGTCGATCTAGACGAAGCGACGATTCTGCGTCGCAACGCCGATATTGAACAAGAACGCCGCGTAGCGATTTTCGATTTGATTGAGGATAATGTCTTCAAGCCGCTACGCGATTTGGGGGATGGCTATGCAGGGCCATATCGGTTGAGGCTGAGCGTCACAGAAGGCCGCTTGATCTGGGAAATCACGCGCGAAGATGGCAACCCGCACGAAACACTGATCCTAGGCCTTGGCCGGTTCCAGCGCCCGGTGCGGGAATATTTCGCCATTTGCGACAGTTACTATCAGGCGATCCGCAAAGCATCCGCATCAGAGATTGAAACCATCGACATGGCGCGGCGCGGCGTGCACAACCAAGGTGCAGATCTGTTGACTGAGCGGCTGGAGGGTAAAATCGAGATTGATTTCCCAACGGCACGGCGGTTGTTTACGCTAATCTGCGTGCTGCATATCAAACAATAGAATTCGACGGGGCAATCGGGGCGGTAAATGGCTGAGGGCAAAACACAACGATATCGGCTGGGCGCGATTGTGCTGGCAGCTACGCTTGGCCTATTTGTGCTGTGGCGCGTAGTTATCGGTTGGACACCCTCGCTCGACGACTATCCGATGCAGGGGATTGTCGTTGATGCCTCAAATGGTCAGCCGGTTTGGTCGACGCTGGCTGCAACTGGCGTTGATTTCGCCTATCTGACCGCGACCATTGGCGACAAGACGCGCGATCCAAGCTTTGCGGATAATTTGGAGGCGATTGGCGATGTTGGCATTCGCCACGGCGCGTTGCATATCTTTGACATTTGCCGTTTGGCGACCGATCAGGCGACGTTGTTTATCACTACTGTGCCGCGTTCGCCCAATGCTTTGCCGCCAGCGGTCGCGCTCGATTATTCCAAGACCTGCGCCAGCAAACCAGACAGGGCGTTGATCCTGTCAGAAGTTTCGACGTTTCTGTCACAGATTGAGGCTCATGCGGGGAAGCCTGCGGTGCTGCTGCTCGCACAGGATTTTGAAGAGCAATACCGCGTCAGCGCAGCGGTTGATCGCAATGTCTGGCTAGAGAGGACGTGGTTTTTGCCTGATTATGCGGCTAAACCCTGGGTCATGTGGACAGCCAACAAAACGCGGAACATCAGCGGCGTTGATGGGCGTGTTCGCTGGGTAGTGGTGCGAGGTGCTGGAAATGAGTGACCGGTTGGTAGCGGCTGCCATTCAGGCCGCGAAGCAGGCCTATGCGCCCTATTCGCACTTCCATGTCGGCGCGGCGTTGGAGCTGGATGATGGCAGCATCGTGACTGGCGCGAATTTTGAAAATGCCAGCTATGGCATGACATTGTGCGCCGAAACGGTGGCGATTGCGAAAGCGAATAGTGACGGGCAGCTGCGCCGGATCGTTGCGATTGCTGTGGCGGGTGGTCCCGAGGCGGCAGATGGCGGAGCGTTGCTTGGTCCCGATGCTATTTCTCCGTGCGGACGCTGTCGCCAGATTATCAAGGAAGTGGCCGATCTGGTCGACATCGACTTGCCGGTGCATTGTGCAAAGGCCGATGGCTTTGTGACCTATCGGTTGTCTGAACTCCTGCCGCACGGCTTTGGTCCGGCAAGCCTAGGGTAAACGAATACTCCCTTCCAGGACAGTGACAGATTCCCCGCCGACATGGATTGCATCGCCGTCGATGCGAACATACACATGCCCATCCCGGCCAACCTGCCGCCCCTGACTAACAGCATAGCGGCTACCTGTAGCCACTTGTCCAAATCGCAACCGATACGCAGCGACAGCTGCATTGCCGCTACCGCAAACCGGGTCTTCTGCCACGCCGTCGGCGGGCGCGAAGCTGCGCACCATAACGCTCTCGTCTTCACTGTTTGCAAAAACAGTCAGTCCCGTCGTGTCGTGCTTTCGATCATAGTCAGCAAGGCTAGCAAGATTAGGCGCAAGTTGATCAAGGACCGCGATCGAAGCCAGTTCAGCAATCAGCCAGCGAGGTCCGACATTCACGATTTGGGGAAGGCCAATAACCGCTCTATTACCCAAGGCCACGACTAAGCGCTCGACCTCTGGTGCGTCTTCACAGGAATAGCCCGGCAACCGGAATGATAAACCATTGCCCGTTTGACTGACCTCGACCAAACCGACAGCGCATTGTTGGACGATTTTGCCACCGTTGAATGATGCAAGCCCCGATTCAATTACAGCATGCGCTGTGCCCAAAGTCGGATGCCCCGCAAAGGGCAGCTCGCTTTTCGGTGTGAAAATACGCACAAAATAATCCGCTGCAGGATCGGTTGCAGGCGTGACGAACGTGGTTTCTGAAAGGTTGGTCCAATTTGCTATCGCCTGCATGTCCTCTGTTGAAAGCCCTTGCGCATCCAGAATAACCGCAACCGGATTTCCTTTGAAAGCTACCGAGGTAAAAACATCGACCTGTTTGAATGCGCGGGTTTTAGTCATGGTAATTGATGCTCATGAATATGATCGTGGATCTGGTTTTCGGGTTCGGGATGGATCAACACTTCGACGCCGGGAAACTCATTTGCAAGATCGTCTTCGATTTCGTCCATCACATTATGCACCTCGCCCAAAGTCATTTTGGGGTCGAACCATAGATGGAACTGGACAAAATCATGCATTCCGCTTGATCGGGTGCGCACGTCGTGAATGCCCGTGGCGCGGGGATGGCGCGCAGCAACGGCCAAGAAACGGTCACGTTTTTCCGCTGGCCATTCTTTGTCGAGCAACTGGTCAAGCGCCATGCGCGCCGACCGTGATGCGCCCCAAAGCAGCCAAACAGCGATGCCAAGTCCGAAAATCGGGTCGGCGCCGCGGACACCCAGAAACGCGTCCAGAACGATGGCGAGGATTACCGCAATGTTGAGCAGCAAGTCGCCTTGATAATGCAGATGATCACCGTGGATCGCAACTGAACCTGTTTTTTTGATCACGCGATGTTGAAAGGCCAGAAGAGCAATCGTCGCGACAATTGCTATCAAGGACACGCCAATCCCCATTTCAGGATGCTGTGTCACTTCTCCATTTCCCAACCGGACGAAACCGCGCCAACCAATCAGCACCGCTGTCACAACTACCAGCATAACCTGTACCAACGCCGACAGCGCCTCTGCTTTGCCGTGGCCAAAACGGTGGTCATCATCCGCAGGCCGCGCCGCATAGCGCACGCTGAATAAAGTTAGCAGCGATGCCAGAACGTCAAAGCCTGTGTCGGCAAGCGAACCCAGCAAAGCGACGGAGCCAGTCTCGGCTGCAGCATAGATTTTCAATGCGAGCAAAAACAGCGCCATCGTAACGCTGGCCAGTGCCGCTTTGGTGGTTAGATCACCGTGGCTGTGGTGATGGTGGTTGTGGGCAAGCGACATGGATCAGGTTTTTTCCGGCAACGCGAAACCCGCAGAAAACTGCGCAAGTTGATAGTGAATTGCACATTTTTGTGGGAGCGGGATGGCAGCGAATTTCATAGGCTAACGGGTGGCAGACGAAGTCCTACATTGCAAGGCCTCGACAATGGCTTGGCGCGGAATCAAGGAAACAACATACCCGTTGTCCAGCTATCCCCGTCGCGTTCGAACACCCACCGCTCGTGCAGGCGGAATTCACGGTCTTGCCAGAATTCGATGCGTTGGGGTGTGACGATGTGGCCTGTCCAATGCGGTGGGCGCGGGACTTCTTGTCCTTCGAATCGCGCCTTCACCGCTTCAAATTTTGCCTCGAATGTCGCACGGCTATCAAGCGGGCGCGACTGGTCTGATGCCCAAGCGCCCAATTGAGAATCGCGGGCGCGGGTCGCGAAATAGGCGTCGGCGGTAGCATCGGTGACGCGGCGCACCGACCCTTCGATACGAATTTGGCGGCGCAGGGTTTTCCAGTGGAATAGCAGCGCGACATGGGGGTTTGCGGCTAACTCGCCGCCTTTGCGGCTATCCAGATTGGTATAGAAAATGAATCCACCAGTCCCATCTGCATCGGGGCCGTGGCCTTTCAATAATACCATCCGCACAGAGGGGTAACCGCTGGCGTCAGCCGTGGCCAATGCCATAGCATTGCTGTCATTTATCTCGCTGCCGCTGGCTTCTGCGAACCATGTGTCGAATAACGTATAGGGGTCTTGGCTTTCCATTTGGCTGCGATAGGCTAGAGCGGCCAAAGGGAAAAGAGGCAAAGGACGCAGAATATGCAATGGGAGACGGTTTTTAGCATCGCCAATACTTGGCCGCTGTTGTTCTGGTTGCTGGTCGCCTTTGGGCCGCGTACCGAATTGACCGCGCGGCTAGTGCTTTTTGGCGGGATTTTCCCGCTTGCTATTACTTACGCGGTGTTGCTGCCGATGATTATGACGGGCGCGATTGATCCTGTGGGTCCAGACAGTGGCTCGATGGATTTCACGCAATTGTCTGGCGTGATGGCATTGTTTGACAGCAAAGGCGGCGCGACGGTTGGCTGGATACATTACCTCGCCTTTGACCTATTCGTCGGGCTTTGGGTGGCACGCAATGCGGATCGGCATGGCTATGCGCGCTGGGTGCAGGTTCCGATCCTGTTTTTCGTGCTGATGGCTGGGCCGTTTGGACTGACGCTTTATCTGCTGTTGCGCTTGACCTGCAAAACGTCCCCAGAAAATGCTAAAGTGCCAAGTTGACGGGGTTGCGGTTGACTTAGGCTACTGTAATGCCAATCTAATACAGATAAGTCTTGAACAGGGTAGCAATGGCCGATCCATATTCCATATTGGGCGTTTCCAAAGGCGCAGATGCAAAGGCGATTAAGACTGCCTATCGCACGCTTGCCAAGGAACTGCACCCTGACAAGAACAAGGACAATCCAAAAGCGTCCGAACGGTTTAGCGATGTAACCCGTGCTTATGATCTGCTGTCCGATGCGCAAAAACGCGCACAATATGATCGCGGCGAAATTGACGAAAACGGCCAGCCGCGTTCGCCCTTTGGTGGCGGTTATGGTGGGGGCAATCCGTTCGGTGGTGGCGGGCGGACGCAACCGGGCGCAGGCTTTGATGCGAACGGCGGGATTGATCTGGGCGATATTTTTGACGGGCTGTTCGGCGGCGGTGCAGGCGCGCGACCGGGTGGACCGCAACAACGCCCAGGACCTCCTCCCAAGGGTGCCAATATCGCCTATGAGCATCTTGTCTCCTTCACCGATGCGGCAAAGTTGGAGCCGCAACGGATTACGTTGCGCGATGGCAAGACGGTGGAGTTTAAGCTGCCAAACGGTCTGGTTGCTGGCCAACAAATCCGCATTCCCGGCAAAGGCCAGCCCGGGCCCGGAGGCAATGGCGATGCGATGGTCACGCTGAAAATCGGCAAGCATCCGTTTTACGAGCGCGAGGGCGATCATATCCGGCTCGACCTGCCTATCTCATTGAAAGAGGCGATTACTGGCGGCAAAGTCAAAGTGCCGACCTTGGACGGCGCGGTGATGTTGACGGTCCCGGCCTCTGCGCCATCGGGATCAACGTTGCGTATTAAAGGCCGGGGCTTTACCACCAAGTCGGGCTCGCGCGGTGACCAGCTGGTGACGCTGCAAATCCATTTGCCTAATGACGCGGCGGTTATCGCCAAGCTGACGGCTGAGCTGCCCGACGAACCGGGTATCCGGGCTGTCTTGGGTGTCTGAACATTCCCCTTTATCGCCAGAGGCACGCGCTCAAGAGTCCGCGTCGCATGTCGAAAGCGAAGCCGAATGGTTTGAAGAGCTTAACCCGATAAACCAAACGCGCGAGGTTATCCGCCGTGTTGCCGTTGGCGTTTACACCGACGGCTTTGTACATGCTGGAAACTTCGCCTATTTATCACTGGTGACGCTCTTTGCATTTTGTGTAGTTGCTGCGGCTATCGCTGGAGGACTGGGTCAAACGCAGGATGGGCTGCGGCTGATCAACACGTTTTTTGCGACCGTTCCTGTCGGTGTCGGCGATGCGTTACGGGCGCCGGTCGAAGCCGCGATGACTGCGCGAACTGGCCCTTTGTTGTGGATGAGCGCGCTGGTCGGATTGTGGACAACGACTAGCCTAATTGAAACCTTTCGCGATGTTCTCAATCGTTCCTACGGCACAGTGCCCTCGCGGCAATTCTGGCAGTATCGGCTTAGTTCACTATTTAGCGTGATCGCTGCGGTTGTGCTTGCAATGGCGGCATTCAGTGCGCAGGTGATAGTAATCGCGATAGAGGACATCGTCTATCGCTATATCCCCACTGCAGAAAATGCTTCGGGATATTTTGCTTGGGGCCGTATTGTGCCGTTCGCGATGCTTTTTGTGGCAATTTATGTGATTTTTCGCGGCCTCACTCCGCGCGAGTATCGGGCGAGGATCTATCCAAAATGGCCGGGTGCCGTTTTGGTCAGTCTGTGGTGGCTTGGCTGCACCACTATCTTGCCGTGGTTCGTCTATTCGATGGCGGATTATGATCTGACCTATGGCAGTCTGGCGGGCGTTATGGTCGCGCTGATCTTTTTCTATCTCATTGGCCTTGGCATGGTGACCGGCGCGCAATTGAATGCGGCGCTAGCCAATGCCACTGAAAATGGCCTAAAGACCAATCCAACACCTAACGAAATGTAAAAGCGAGGCACAATGACCGGTTTGATGGCAGGAAAACGCGGGCTTATCATGGGTCTGGCAAACGATAAGTCGCTGGCATGGGGTATCGCAAAAAAACTTCATGCCGAGGGCGCAGAGCTTGCGATCAGCTATCAGGGCGAAGTCATGGCAAAGCGCGTAAGGCCGCTTGCCGAGCAGTTGGGTTGTGATTTCTTGATCGAT
>JANMGR010000106.1:0-2786 GCA_031374785.1 Sphingomonadales bacterium
CAATTTCTTTTTCAGGGCCCGAAGCGCCTGATCAACATTGTTTTCGCGAACCATAATTTGCATAAAAACCCACACTCCGCATTCTTGCCGGCTTGGTGTCGTTCTGACACCCTAACGCCCATGATTTGGTAAAAAGAAAAAAAAGCGCCGCACAGGATGCAGCGTCTACGATTGGGCCACTAAAGCGGTTCGCCGGTAAATTCAACCCTGAATCTGGCGCTTTTGCCGCCCGGTGTTGCATCTCGTCTATACGCTCGGCATAACGGGCAGTGAATATGCCTAAATTGACCGTCAATGATCGCCCCGTAGAGTATAAAATGGACTCGGCCACGCCCCTGTTATGGGCGCTGCGCGATGCGTCGAATCTGACCGGAACGAAATTCGGCTGCGGGCAGGGCGATTGCGGCGCGTGCATTGTCGATATTGACGGAGAAGCGCTGAAATCCTGCATGGTGACGCTGGCCGAGGCTGAAGGACGCTTTGTTACAACGATTGAAAAACTGTCGGTTGATCGCAGCCATCCTTTGCAGCAAGCGTTTGTTGCCGCAGGGGCGGTGCAGTGCGGATTCTGCACACCGGGCATGATAATGGCTGCGTCGGCTTTGCTGAAGCGCAATGCCAATCCGACCGATGCCGATATTGACGAGGCGATTGCGAATATCTGCCGCTGTGGTGTTTATCCGCGGCTGCGCGATGCGGTGCAACGGGCGGCGCGGGTGATGCGCCGCGAATCGACTTTGGCGGCGGTTCCGCCTCCCGGGATAACGCCCGAGGATGCGGCGGCGGCGGTTCCGGCGATAAAATTGCGCAAAGCAGATTAGGGCGTTCCAAAGGCGGCGATGGCGAGCAAAGCCGTCATTCCGCCCAGGCCCAAGGACAAATGCCAACGCAAACGCATCCAGCCATCGGGCAGGGCGATATGCTGCACAATTTGGCGGTCGATTATCGGCGATACCATCAGCCCGATAGCAAGGACCATAAGCGACGGTCCCGGCCACTCCCATCCCCAAGTCCACGGCAAAAACGTGAACAAAGCAATCAGGCTGGGCGCAATCGCGGCAGCATAGATCCAGCGCGGAGCAGAGGGGTTCAGCATCGCCATCGCCCACCATAGACCGCCCAAAAAGCTGAAGATGATCGCGGCATAGCCGAAACCGCCTGCGCTTGCGATCCAGCGCATATCGCTGCCGTCGAGCAGCAGGAATACCGCGAACACCTGTGGCAACAATCCGGCATAGCCGAGTTGCAGCGCGGTTGGGGATAATGGACGGAGGGCCTGTGTCATGGAGTTGCATTACGCGGGAGCTGCGGGCCGCCCAACACAAGCAAACGGCTGTAGTGTATCGCTGGGTTCTAAGGCCTAGACGCTGTCGATGCTCAAGCAGCTTATCCTTATTCTCGGCGACCAACTGTCGCCCGATATCTCGTCGCTGCAAGGTGCTGACCCGGCGAACACTGTCGTGCTGATCGCTGAAGTGATGGCCGAGGCAACGTACGTTCGGCATCACCAGAAAAAGATTGCGTTTCTATTTTCAGCGATGCGGCATTTTGCGCAGGAACTTCGCGCGGCGGGTTGGTCGGTTGAATATACGCAATTGGATGATCCCGAAAACAGCGGGTCTCTGGTGGGCGAAGTCTTTCGCATCGCGGCGCGGCACGAGGCGACATCGGTGCGCATCACCGAGCCGGGCGAGTGGCGGTTGCTGGACGAATTGCAGGGGCTGGATGCGGCGTTTGCGGTCGAGATTCTGCCCGATGATCGCTTCATCGCCAGCCATAAAGAGTTCGAAGACTGGGCCGAGGGTCGCAAAGCACTGCGCATGGAGTTTTTCTATCGCGATATGCGGCGAAAGACCGATATCCTGATGGATGGCGACAAGCCAACCGGAGGCCAGTGGAATTTCGATCATGATAATCGCAAGCCAGCCGCCCGCGACTTGATGATGCCGCAACCGTTGCGCTTTGCGCCGGATGCGGTCACGCAGGATGTGCTTGATCTGGTTGCGGCGCGCTTTGGCAATAATTTCGGTACGCTGCGCCCGTTCTGGTTCGGCGTGACGCGCGCTGATGCAGAGGCGGCATTTGCGCATTTCCTGAAAACAGCACTGCCGCAATTTGGCGATTATCAAGACGCGATGCTGGCGGGGGAGAAGTTCCTCTATCACGCCGTGGTTGGGCTTTATCTCAACTGCGGGTTGCTTAATCCCTTGGAAGTCTGCCGCGCGGCGGAGGCGGAATATGACGCAGGCCGTGCGCCGTTAAATGCGGTCGAGGGCTTTATCCGGCAGATCATCGGCTGGCGCGAATATGTGCGCGGCATTTATTGGCGCGAAGGGCCGGACTATGTCCGCCGCAATGCACTTGGAGCGACGCGGGCTGTGCCGTCATTCTATTGGGATGCGCAGACCGACATGGCGTGTGTGCGGTCGTGCGTCGAACAAACGCGCGATGAAGCCTATGCGCACCATATCCAGCGGCTGATGGTCACTGGCAACTTTGCGCTGCTCGCAGGCGTCGACCCGCACGCGCTGCACGAATGGTATCTGGCGGTCTATGCCGATGCCTATGAATGGGTGGAGGCGCCCAATGTTGTCGGGATGAGCCAGTTTGCCGATGGCGGTTTGCTCGCGTCGAAACCCTATATCTCCAGCGGCGCGTATATCGACCGCATGTCGGATTACTGCAAAGGCTGTGCTTACGACGTGAAGGCAAAGGCCGGCAAAAAAGCCTGTCCGTTCAATTATCTGTATTGGGATTTTATCGTCCGCCACCGCGAACGCGTCGCC
>JANMGR010000135.1:0-2582 GCA_031374785.1 Sphingomonadales bacterium
ATTGTCGACGATGACGTTTTCAAAAACGCGGACATTATGCCCGCCCATTTGCGGCAGGTTGGGTAGATCAAAGATCAGAATGCCGCCAGTATTCTTGGTCGCCAGATTGTCGTGAACATCGGCGTTAAAGCTGTTTTCAATTTCTATCCCGGCAACATTTTCCAGCGCCAGTGAATTGCGCACAATGATGTTGTCGGATTGGCCAACATAGATGCCCGCATCAGACGCGCCGCGCACCATAACATTGTCGATCAGCACATCTTTGCTCTCGACCGGATAGATGCCGTAAGCGCCGTTGGTAGCTTTGGGCCCGCCGGTCCATTCGACGCGCAATTTGTAATAGACAATGCGGTCGGCGCCTTTGGATTTGATGCCGTCGCCTTTGCTGTTTTCAACCGCGAAATCGCGCAGGACGACATCGTCGGATGTGACCAGCAGCCCTTCGCCCGCTCCCAATTGTCCGGTAAAATCGAGCACGGATTTGGCCGCACCTTTCCCCCTGACCGTCACCTTGGCAACATCCAGCGACAGTCCATCGGTCAGCGCAAAGCGCCCCTCGCCCAGTTCGACAGTGTCGCCCGGCTCAGCAAGGATCAAAGCCTCTTGTAGTCTGGCCTGCGCATCAGCACTCGCCTCAACAGTAATAGTTTTTGCCGCAAGCGGCGCGGAAAGCGCGGCTATTGCCGCTGCTGTTGCGATTATTCTCATCCTCATGATGTGAAGGATGCCCGATGAATGCACGATTGCCAAGCCGGTTTAGGGCGTGTCGCTCATAATCCACTCGACACCCGCATCGGCGTGGATTTCTGCACTGTCGTAAATCGGCAAAATGTTTGCCTTGGTATCAACCAGCATACCCAACTCAGTGCAGCCCAGCACCACCGCGTCGGCACCATCCTTATCTATTTCGGTGATCAGCGTTTTCAGCGTGCGTTCTGAATTGCGCACCACTTGCCCTGCCATCAGCTCTTCGTAGATAATCCGGTCAAGCTCATCGACGTCGTCGGCCTCCCAAGGCAGCAACGTCACGCCGTGTTTGACAAGCCGTTGGCGATACCAGCTTTCGGCCATCACGTTGCGTGTGCCGATTAACGCAGCGGACTTCACGCCATCGGCTTTCATTTTCTGGCCAACAGCATCGGCGATGTGGATCACTTTGACAGAAACCGCATCCGCGACCTGCGCATGGACTTTGTGCATAGAGTTCGCGCCGATCAGGATCGCGGTCGCGCCGCCGTCTTCCAGTCGTTTGGCCGAAGTGATCAGCGCCTCGGCGACATGATCCCAATCCTGCTCGCTGGTCGCGCGCGCCAGATCGCAGAAGTTCAGATTGTCGATCATCATCGGTGCGCTGCACAGCCCATCGGAACGGCGCGCGACTTGTTTGTTGATCCGGCGATAATAAAATTCGGTGGAATACCAGCTCATTCCACCGATCAGCCCCAATTTACGCATAAATACCTCTCGTTGAGCCTCTCCCTACCGTTCGCCTCGAGCGAAGTCGAGAGGCCCAGAGGCAAACGCAACCGATAGGTGTCTCGACTTCGCTCGACACGAACGGGACTTAGGAAATTAGTGCTGCAAGGCCTTGACGATATCGTCGACCATCTTCTTGGCATCGGCCAGCAGCATCATCGTCTGGTCCATATAGAACACGTCGTTGTCGACACCGGCATAGCCCACGCCGCCCATGCTGCGCTTGATGAAAAAGACGGTCTTTGCCTTGTCCACATCAAACACCGGCATACCGTAAATCGGCGAAGTCTTGTCGGTTTTCGCGGCCGGATTGACCACATCGTTTGCGCCGATGATGAAAGCAACATCGGTCTGCGCAAATTCGCTGTAGATGTCTTCCAGCTCGAACACTTCGTCATAGGGCACGTTTGCTTCGGCGAGCAGCACGTTCATGTGGCCGGGCATCCGCCCCGCGACGGGGTGGATAGCGTATTTGACCTTCACACCTTCGCGTTTCAACACATCGGCCATTTCGCGCAAAGCATGCTGCGCCTGCGCCACCGCCATGCCGTAACCGGGGACGATGATGACGCTTTCGGCTTGCTTCATCATGTACGCCGCGTCTTCGGCAGAGCCGCGTTTCCACGGACGCTGTTCTTTGGCTTCGCCGCCCTCGGACGCCACTGCGCCAAATCCGCCTGCGATTACCGAGATAAAGCTGCGGTTCATCGCTTTGCACATGATGTACGACAGGATCGCGCCGGATGATCCGACCAACGCGCCCGTAATAATCATCGCGCTGTTATGCAGCGTAAAGCCCATCGCAGCTGCTGCCCAGCCGGAATAGCTGTTCAGCATCGACACCACGACGGGCATGTCTGCGCCGCCAATGGGGATAATAAGCAGGAAGCCGATAAGGAATGAGAGGCCGACTACAATCCAGAAATCCACCGGCGATTGCGAATGCCAGAAACCGAACGTGAAGAACGCAATGGCCAAAAGCAGCCCGATGTTGATGATGTGCCGACCGGGCAACATAATCGGTGCGCCTGACATTTTGCCCGCCAGTTTTAGAAAGGCGATAACAGAGCCAGAGAAGGTGATCGCGCCGATGGCGACACCCAAAG
>JANMGR010000195.1:0-11640 GCA_031374785.1 Sphingomonadales bacterium
GCGTTCGGCCAAGGCCGCTGCAACATCGATCCGCGCCAACGCATCTGCGCTTGCGGCAATCGCGATACGGCGGGTCAAGACATGCTCGACCAATTCTTCCAAATGCGCGGCCTCTGCGGCAAGCGCATGGCCCGATGCTTGTGTTATCCGCAGCGCCTCCTCATGCAGCTCAGGCGAGTTAAACCGCACTGCGCCTGCCATCGTTTGCCGGTGCGTAAAACCGCTGCCTGCGGCCATCAACGCGTCGCCATTTTTGGCGGGAACCTCAACAAAATAGCCCAGCACGCCGTTGTGGCGAATTTTCAGCGAAGTCACACCTGTGGAAGCGCGATAGCGTGCCTCCATCGCCGCCACCGCGCTGCGGCCATCGCGTCCAGCAAGCCGCAACGCATCCAATGCCGCGTCATAACCCTCCGCGATATAGCCACCTTGATTGGCCTCGGTTGGAGGTGTCTGCACCAAAGCACGGCTGAACAAGTCCACCATAGCGCCGTGGCCGTCGAGATTCGGTAATAGGCTGTCGAGCAAAGCTGGACGCTCCGCCACAGCCCCCAACCGCTCGCGCAATATCCGTGCGCCATCCAACCCGTCGCGGATCTGGCCTAAGTCTCTCGGGCTGCCTCTGCCCGCTACAACGCGGCCTAAAGCGCGGGCGATGTCGGGCAATTGGCGCAAGGCTGCGCGGACGCTATCGCGCAACAATGGCGCATCATGGAACCATTGCACCAAAGCCAGCCGCGCTTCAATCTGGCCCTTGTCCATCAATGGGGCCGACAGGTCCGCCGCCAATTGCCGCGCGCCAGCGCCGGTGATTGTTCGATCGATTTCGGCGAGCAGCGATCCTGCACGACCGCCGCCATTGGCCGAGCGGGTGATTTCCAAACTGTCGCGTGTCGCCTGATCAATCAGTAGATATTGCTGAACCTCACGCCGGATCGGCGCTTTCAGGAACGGCATCTTCCCCTGACCGACATATTCGAGATAGGTGAGCAACCCGCCAGCAGCGGCAAGCTCCGCGCGAGACATTCCAGAATAATTGCCACCGCCGAAATGGTTAGCTAATGCGTTTTTTCCAACAACGCTGTCAAACCCATCTTTGGGCCGTTCGATAGCGCCAAATGGTGCGCCGGATAATCCTTCAGGAAACACCACCTCACTCGCGCCAAGCCGCGCCAGCTCTGCCTCCAGCGATGCCGCGCTGATGCAACTGACCTCGAAATAACCGGTCGAAATATCCGCTGCCGCAAGGCCAATCTCGCCGCCCGCCTCGGCCAATGCCACCAGCATATTCGACGCCCAGCTGTCGAGCAGGCTATCCTCGGTTAGCGTCCCTGCGGTGACAAAGCGGATGATGTCACGCGCAACCAGCGCCTTATACCCGCCGCGCGCCTTGGCCTGTTCGGGCGTTTCAATCTGTTCGGCAATGGCAACGCGGTGTCCCGCCTTTATCAGCCGGGCCAGATAACCCTCGGCGGCATGAACCGGCACGCCGCACATCGGGATTGGCGATCCTCCGTGTTCCCCGCGCGAAGTTAAAGCAATGTCGAGCGTTTGCGATGCGATCTTTGCATCGTCAAAGAATAGCTCGAAAAAATCCCCCATCCGATAGAAAAGCAAACAGCCGTCGGCCTTTGCCTTTAGCTTCAAATACTGCACCATCATCGGCGTCGGCGTTTCAAGGCCGGGGAGCGCAGCATTTTTTGCGGGACGAGATTCCATCCGTGCTTGATACCGGCTTGCCCCGCCAAGGCAACAGCGCCGCCGCGAAGTTTTGTGGAATAGTCTGCTCCGCTTTGAAGCGTGCGGGCTTGCGTGTTTGCCTCGCTTGCCGCTAGGGCGGGCGTCATACAGTCCGCAATTAAGGCGCCACAACATTATGAGCGATAGCGACGTCCAGTTTACCGCCCAAGAGGCATTGCTTTTTCACTCGCAGGGACGCCCCGGCAAAATCGAAATCATCGCCACCAAGCCAATGGCAACGCAGCGCGATTTGAGCCTTGCTTATTCGCCCGGCGTTGCTGTTCCGGTGCAAGCGATCGCGGATGATCCAGCTACTGCCTATGATTACACAGCAAAGGGCAATCTGGTCGCGGTTATTTCCAACGGGACCGCAATTCTTGGCATGGGCAATCTGGGCGCGCTGGCGTCAAAGCCGGTGATGGAGGGCAAAGCTGTCTTGTTCAAACGGTTTGCGGATGTTGATTCCATCGACATCGAAGTGAATACAGAGGACGCACAACGCTTTATCGACGCGGTCGAATTGCTCGAGCCAACCTTTGGCGGGATAAACCTAGAAGACATCGCTGCGCCCGATTGTTTCGTGATCGAGCAGACGCTGCGCGAACGCATGAACATTCCGGTGTTCCATGATGATCAACACGGAACCGCGATCATCACTGCCGCTGGCCTGATAAACGCCTGCATGTTGACCGGGCGCGAGTTGAAAGACATCAAGATTGTCTGCAATGGCGCAGGGGCAGCGGCGATTGCCTGCACTGAATTGGTCAAAGCGATGGGCGTTAAACACGCAAATGTCATCATGTGTGACCGCAAAGGCGTGATCTATCAGGGTCGCACCGAGGGCATGGACCAATGGAAATCCGCCCACGCCGTGCCGACTGAAAAGCGAACTTTGGCCGAGGCGATCGTCGGCGCGGATGTATTCCTTGGGCTTTCTGCTGCGAATATGATGACTAAGGATATGGTCCGGTCGATGGCGCCGAAGCCGATCATCTTCGCAATGGCCAATCCCGATCCCGAAATCACTCCGCCCGATGCAATGGAGGCGCGGCCCGATGCGATTGTGGCGACCGGGCGGTCTGACTATCCCAATCAGGTCAATAACGTGCTTGGCTTCCCATTTATTTTCCGGGGTGCGCTCGATGTGCGCGCAACGACGATCAACGAGGAAATGAAGATTGCAGCGGCCAATGCAATTGCTGAATTGGCGCGCGAAACTGTGCATGAAGATGTCGCGGCGGCCTATGGTGGCAACACGCAAAGCTTTGGCCGCGACTATATAATTCCCGCGCCCTTTGACCCGCGCTTGATCGAGGTTGTCTCGTCTGCGGTTGCAAAAGCAGCGATGGATTCAGGCGTCGCGCAAAAGCCGATTGCCGATATGGCTGCGTATCGCGCCTCGCTACGCGCCCGCCAGAACCCAACGACATCTGTTATGGCGCAAGTCTATGAAGCAGCGCGGGCTAAGCCAAAGCGCGTGATTTTTGCTGAGGGCGAGGAAGACGTTGTGCTCCGCGCGGCGGTGCAATTCAAACAAGATGGTTATGGAACGCCGGTGCTCGTCGGGCGCGATGCTGCTGTGTTGGAAAAGCTCCACGCGATGGGCGTCGCCAATCCCGAAAGCTATGAAATCCATAACAGCGTCTCCAGCCCGTTGGTACCTGCGATGGTGGACCGGCTTTACTTGCGCTTGCAACGGCGCGGCTATCTGCGCCGCGATGTGCAGCGCATGGTCAACCGGGATCGCAACATTTTTGGCGCGTTGATGCTGGCGATGGATCAGGGCGATGCGATGATCACTGGCATCACCCGCACATTTGCCCAGACGATGCGTGAGCTGCGCCGTGTGCTCGATTCCAAAAAGGGTGAAATCCCCTTTGGCGTGCATGTGTTGGTCGGCAAAACGCACACGGTTTTTATGGCCGACACCACAGTGAATGAACGGCCCAGTTCCGAAGAACTCGCCTATATCGCGGAACAAACCGCCCAAGTCGCGCGCCGCATGGGGCATACGCCGCGTGTGGCGTTCTTGTCCTACTCAACCTTTGGCAATCCGGCGGGCAATTGGCTGGGCAATATCCGCGAGGCTGTGACGATACTGGACCAACGCAAAGTGGCGTTTGAATATGAAGGCGAAATGGCGCCGGACGTGGCGCTGAACCCCGCATTGATGGCGAAATATCCGTTCTGCCGCTTAACAGGGCCTGCCAATGTCCTGATTATGCCAGGGCTGCAATCGGCGAACTTATCCGCCAAATTGCTGCGCGAATTGGGCGGCGATCAGGTGATTGGGCCGATGCTGGTTGGCATGGAAAAACCGGTGCAGATCGCAACGATGTCGTCGAGTGCGTCGGATATCGTGGCGCTGGCGGTGTTGGCCTCGACCGGGGTAGCGACTTAAAGGGCTGCTGCCCCACCCTCAATGCCCCTTCAGCTCATCCCCCGTCAGCCGCACAACGTGTAGCACATTCGTCGAACCCGGCGTGCCAAACGGAACGCCTGCCATCATAATCAATCGCGCACCGGCGCTGCCGAGTGAATAGCGCAAGGCCATGCGTTTGCCCTTGGCAACCATTTCCTCAAAGCTGCCGATGTCTTTTGTCGTCACCGCAAACGCGCCCCATAACAGGCCAAGCCGCCGCGCTGTATCCTGCGACGCTGTCAGCACCAGCAAAGGCACCGATGGGCGTTCCCGCGAAATCCTCCGTGCCGTCGAGCCCGACGATGTGAAACACACAATCGCGCTGGTTTCCACCGTATCGGCAATGCGTCCGCTGGCCTCTGCCAAAGCATCGGCGGTGGTGGCATCGGCGGGCGTTTCGGTAAAATGGATGCGTTTGTAAAAATCGGGGTCGTTTTCAACCTGTTGCGCGATCCGGTCCATAATCGACACCGCCTCAATCGGCCACGCCCCCGCCGCAGTTTCGGCGGACAACATCACCGCATCCGCACCATCGTAAATCGCGGTTGCCACGTCGGATACTTCGGCGCGGGTGGGGGAGGGCGAGACGATCATTGATTCGAGCATTTGCGTTGCAACCACCACAGGTTTGCCCATGCGGCGGGCGGCGGAGACGATCTTTTTCTGCAATGGCGGCACCTGTTCGGGCGGCATTTCCACACCCAAATCTCCGCGCGCGACCATTACGCCGTCGGCGAGTTCCAGGATTTCTTCTAGGCGGTGAATGGCGGCGGGCTTCTCGATTTTGGCCAGCAACGCGGCTTTTCCGCCGATCAGCTTCTTGCCCTCGGCGACATCTTCCGGTCGTTGCACAAACGACAACGCAATCCAGTCCACACCTTGCGCGAGGGCAAACGCCAAATCAGACCGGTCTTTCTCGGTCAGCGCCGCAATTGGCACGACAACATCGGGCACGTTCAGCCCCTTGCGATCCGACAGCATCCCGCCAACCTCGACACGGGTGTTGATATGATCCGGCCCGATTTCGGTAACGCGCAGCACCAGCTTGCCATCATCGAGCAACAGCCGTGCTTCCATCTCCAACGCTGCAAAAATCTCTGGGTGCGGCAAATGCACGCGGGTGGCGTCGCCCGGCGTTTTGTCAGTATCAAGCCGGAAAGCCGCGCCGGTTTTCAATTCGACTTTGCCATCGGCAAAAGTGCCCACGCGCAATTTAGGCCCCTGAAGATCGACAAGGATTGTCGTCGGGCGGTTATACGCCTTTTCCAACGCGCGGATGTTGGCGATCAGTTGTGCCTTATCGGCTTGCTCGCCGTGGCTCATATTCACGCGAAACGCATCGGCACCTGCACGAAACAGCTTTTCGATCATCTCTGGCGTGTCGCTGGCGGGGCCTAAAGTGGCGAGGATACGAACCTTGCGCATGCGCGGCTTGTGATATTGCATCGGAAAAAGGCTCTTTCGCGCTATGGAATTTCTGTGGCAACGCCTTCATAACGGACGCGAACAATAACAAAAGGGCGCATAGCTATGCCAAGCACCAAAACAATCTCCGACGCCGCCGCAGCCGCTGCTTTCAGACGCTTGGTCGCGCATTTGCAGCACCGCCATGATGCGGAAAATATCGACCTGATGGGGCTTGCCGGTTTCTGCCGCAACTGCCTTTCCGATTGGGTGATGGAGGCTGACGGCGGGTTGACCAAAGACGAAGCCCGCGCGCTGATCCACGGGATGCCAGCAGCGGAATGGAAAGCACAGTTCCAGTCAGAGGCAACGCCCGAGAGACTGCAACGCATGAAGGAAAGTGTGGCGAGGAATGCGGCGGGGCATTAAGCGGACGCTAACTTGATTCGGGGGCTAACGCTCTTTCCAAACATTTTAGGAGTTACGAATGTCTGAAGTCGCTGTATCCGACGACCAATTACGACTGTTTATTGAACGCGTCGAGCGCCTTGAGGAGGAAAGGAAGGGCGTCGCTGATGACATTCGTGACGTTTATTCTGAGGCTAAAAGTCAGGGTTATGACACAAAGATAATGAAGCAGGTTGTGCGTCTGCGGAAAATGAGCGCTGACGATAGACAAGAAATGGAAGCCATTCTCGATCTATATAAATCGGCGCTTGGACTTTCATGAGTCCAAAATTCAAGAACACCGAGTGCACCTAATTTTTGAAAGACGTTTTAATCTGCTGTGCGGCAGCAAGCGTTCGTTCGTCCCCGTCCTTGATGTCCTGCAAAATTGATTTTAACTCATGGACGTCTTTGGCAAAGGCGATGTTCGCAGCTTCCATTAACTGTGTTCCCAATTCCAGCACCCAAAATAGCGCTGATCGGCAAATCAAAATATCATCATCCGAAATTTCCAAATCTTGAGGATGTTTGGGATGCGTGATCTTGTTTCTGATAATGATGGCCAGTTTCAGATTTGTCCAACCTTGGTGATCATAGTCGGCTTTAAATCCGGGGCAGAATTCCTCAGCCAGCCTCGTCATCGTTTTCACCAAGGTGAGCATTGTGATGAATCGGGTCCTCTCCCTAATATGTCCGGCATCTGTAATGAAGTAATCTCGGCCAGACAGGGCGAAATCTTGCAGTGGCGTTAGTCTCTCTATTTCTAACGCTATCGATCTTATATGCTCTTTGAAGGACCATAGACTCCCTTCAATTCCAGCAAACATTGTCCGAATCAAAAATCTTTTGGATGTTTGCGATCCATCCGCATCTAACCAATCAAAGGCAGCTACAATATCGCCCAACAATGTGCGGTATAGGCTTTCGCGCGTAATACCCCGCTCGTTACCGGCGGCATCGTCAATGTGTTTTACCATATTTCCGATAGCCTCCCGATTATCCTTGGCAGTTTCCTTGCCTCAATTTTCACCCTAATGTAAGGCCCCGCCACATCATCCTTTAGCCAGAAAAGAGCAGAGCCATGGCAGGCCATAGCAAATTCAAAAATATCCAGCACCGCAAAGGCGCGCAGGATAAAAAGCGGTCGGCGACGTTTTCTAAACTCAGCCGCGAAATCACCGTGGCGGCAAAAATGGGCATGCCCGATCCCGACATGAACCCGCGCCTGCGCCTCGCGGTCAACGCGGCCAAAGCGCAATCGGTGCCAAAGGACAATATCCAGCGCGCAATCGATAAGGCATCGACTGCGGGCGGCGAAGATTATGAAGAAATCCGTTACGAAGGCTATGGCCCGGGCGGCGTTGCTGTCATTGTCGAGGCATTGACCGACAACCGCAACCGCACCGCGACCAATGTGCGCACCGCGTTTAGCAAAAACGGCGGCAATCTGGGGGCATCGGGCGCGGTTAGCCACGGTTTCGATCGGATGGGCCTGATTACCTATCCCGCCAAAGTCGGCGACGCCGATGCTGTGTTTGAGGCTGCGTTGGATGCGGGCGCAGAAGACGTCGAAAGCGGTGAAGACGAACACAGCATCTGGACCTCGTTCGACGCGCTGCACGAAGTCGCCAAAGCCCTGGAAGCATCGCTTGGCGCAGCGGAAAGCGCCAGCCTTGCATGGAAGCCGCAGATACTGGTCGAGGTTGACGAAGCCAATGCCGCGACTTTGCTAAAAATGATTGATGCCTTGGAGGAGGACGACGACGTCCAGACCGTCTGGGGCAATTATGATGTGTCCGACGAGGTGATGGCGAAGCTGGGATGATACATCTAGCCTTCGCCCCTTTAGGGGAGAGGGTTGGGAGAGGGGCATGCGGTGAGAACCGCAACGCCGGAGAGGTGAGTTGACTCCCCCTCTCCCCTGCCCTCTCCCCTGAAGGGGAGAGGGAGATTAGCATGATAATTCTCGGCCTAGACCCCGGCCTTGGCACAACCGGCTGGGGCGTTATCCGCAAGGAAGGCAACCGGCTGAGCCATATCGATAATGGCGAGATATCGACCGATGCCAAGCTGCCTTTGGCCAACCGGCTGGTCATGATTGACGAAAAGCTGCGCGTTATTCTCGACCATTTCCGTCCCGATCAGGCGGCGGTTGAGGAAGTGTTCGTCAACAAAAATCCGCAATCCACGCTAAAGCTGGGTCAGGCACGCGGCGTGGTTTTGCTCGGCGCGGCGCGCACCGGCACGCCCGTAACCGAATATGCCGCGCGGCTGGTGAAGAAATCGGTCGTCGGCACAGGCAAAGCGGAGAAGGCCCAAATCGCGGCAATGTTGCGGATCTTGCTACCGGGGCTAAAACTGGCGGGCGAAGATGCCGCAGATGCTCTGGCGGTGGCGATCACGCATGCCAATCACATCCGATCCTAAGGGACTGATTTTTCTGCCAAAGATCTATACGAAATTTGGAAAGTCACACTAAGGTCTCACCTTAAACGTAGTAATTCCGTCTCTGAGAGCGGATATTGATATGAACGAGCCCAAAGGCCCGATTGTCAAAGAACATCCTATCATCCCGTATCAAATCCTACATTGCAAGCCCCAAGTTCACATCTTGTTCTCATTTGCTTGCCCTTGACTCTTTGCCGCGCTATCCATCCCCAGTAAGGGGTGGAAATGATCGCAAAACTCTATGGCCGTATTGACGAAACGGGCGTTGACCATCTGGTGATCGACGTGGGCGGTGTCGGCTATCTGGTGCAGGCCAGCGCGCGGACGCTCGCGGCGCTCGGCAAGACCGACGATTTCGCCACGGTGTTCACCGAAATGCAGGTGTCGGAAAATGACCAGCGTCTGATTGGCTTTGCTACGCGCGAGGAACGCGACTGGTTCCGCTTGCTCACCGGCGTTCAGGGTGTCGGCGGAAAGGTCGGGCTTGCGATCCTGTCTGCGATTGAACCAGCGGATTTGGCGCTGGCGATCAGCACCGGCGATGCCGCGATGGTCGCGCGCGCCAACGGCGTCGGCCCGAAATTGGCGAGCCGGATTGTGAATGAGTTGAAGGATAAGGTCGGCGCGCTGGGCGACCTTGGTGGTGGCGCAAGGCTGGCGGCGGTTGGCGGTGGTTCGGGCGGCCATGCCAGCGATGCAGTCTCGGCGCTGACTGGTTTGGGTTTCAAACCCGGCGAGGCGGGGAGTGCGGTGGCGCAAGCAGTTGAGGAATTGGGCGCAGATGCGACTTTGGATGCGCTGGTCAGGCTGGCGTTGAAAAGGGCTTCGCGGTGATGGATAGCATTTTCGACGATATGGAAATTATGCGTGTACGTGCGCTAGTAGAAGAAGGCCTTGCCTCTGGCATTTGTGAGGAAGAGCCTGAAGCTGTTATCGAGCGCATCATTGCGGAACGGCGAGCAAGTCATGCAAAGCGAGCAACGAAGTGATTCTCGCACAGCCTCTTCAGCACCGTCACCCTGAACTTGTTTCAGGGTCCATCGGGAGTGGTGTCCTTCCCAAGAGGCGGCAAACCCAACCCAACTGCAAGGTCAGCCCAAATCGGATTCCGTTCGTTGATCAAATTGATCTTCCAAGGCCGATGCCAGTTTTTCAGCTGTTTCTCGCGCGCAATCGCGCGTTCCATGTCGCCAAACATCTCAAAATGAACCAGCCGGTAAATCGCGTATTTCGACGTATGTCCGGGCATTGTGCCGTTTCGGTGTTGCCAGATGCGGGCGAGAAGATTGGATGTCACGCCAATGTAGAGCGCCCCGTACAGCTTGCTGGCAAGGATATAGACGCTTGGGTTTTTCTCTTCTCTCACCGGCGGAGCTTTGCCGAGAAATGGACCCTGAAACAAGTTCAGGGTGACGGAATCTGATATGTGGCCGTTTAAAAAGAAAAAACTGAATGCTAGCCAGTCAATGGATTGGCTTCCACGGGCAGTGGATGTAGCTGCGCAAAAGTGGGTTGAATTTGAAAACCAACCGTTTGCTGAGGGTTGGGTTCTTACCGAAAAACTCTTTCGCTTTTCAGAAGGGTTGGGCGTTGGCTTGCGGCAATGGCAGGGTCTGGATGATCTGCAAGACAGCCTCGTTTTTCTGATTGCAGCAAAGGGTGCAGAGAAATCTAGGACACATCTAAGGATAGAGATTGAGACGGCGGTAGGGTTTCCGCTTCCGCTTCCTCATGAAAGAACCGATGAGGAGGAAAATCAGATGCTCATGAGCCGAGTTATCGATCGGGCGTGTCGAAAATGGCAGTATTTTCACGCAACAGTAAAATTTAAAGATGCCACCTCGCTTCGTAAAAAAATCGAGATTTTCCAAGTCCCGTTCTCGCAAGGAATTAAACAAGATTTTCCTATGTTTATGGATGCACCGGATGATTTTTTCTTTCGATCAATTGTGTTAGGGATGGTCGAATCCGGAACGCTCTCGAGCGATGAAACAGAGATGGCATTAGGTTGGGAATCATGAACGCCTATCCCGTGCCTCCCCCCTTAACTGCTCTCCTCACCCCAATGCGCAAGCCGGAAGACATCGACGCGGCTTTGCGCCCAAAAACGCTGTCCGAATTCATCGGCCAACAGGCGGCGCGGGAGAATTTGCGGGTATTTATCGAGGCGGCGAAGTCTCGTGGGGATGCGCTTGACCATGTGTTGTTTTTCGGCCCTCCCGGGCTTGGCAAAACCACGCTGGCGCAGATTGTGGCGAAGGAAATGGGGGTTGGTTTCCGTTCAACCTCTGGCCCTGTTATCGCCAAGTCGGGCGATTTGGCGGCGTTGCTGACCAATCTTGAGGATGGTGACGTTCTGTTTATTGACGAAATCCACAGGCTGAATCCGGTGGTTGAGGAAATCCTGTATCCCGCAATGGAGGACCGTGCGCTGGATATTATGATCGGCGAGGGGCCGTCGGCGCGCTCGGTGCGGATTGATTTGCCGGCGTTTACTCTGGTCGGCGCGACCACGCGGGCGGGGCTGTTAACCACGCCTTTGCGCGATCGCTTTGGCATTCCCGTGCGGCTGAATTTCTACACGCATGATGAGTTGGAGCTGGTCGTCACCCGCGCCGCGCGCTTGCTCGATTTGGGAATTGCCCCGGATGGTGCGCGCGAAATCGCAAAGCGCGCGCGCGGCACGCCGCGGATCGCCGGGCGGTTGCTGCGGCGTGTGCGGGACTTTGCCAATGTTGCGGGCGAAACCACCGTCACCGCCAAAATCGCCGATAGCGCGCTGAACCGTTTGGAGGTCGATCATCTCGGCCTTGACGCGATGGACCGGCGTTACCTGGTGATGATTGCCGATATCTATCGCGGCGGGCCGGTGGGGGTCGAGGCGCTGGCGGCGGGGCTTTCCGAGCCGCGGGATACGATCGAGGATGTGGTCGAGCCCTATCTGCTGCAACTTGGCCTGATCGCGCGAACGGCGCGCGGACGTGCGCTGAACCCGCCGGGGTGGAAGCATTTGGGGTTGAATCCACCTGCGGGTGCGCAGGACGGGCTGTTTGATAAGTGATTCGATGGCTGGCCTGTCTCTTTCTAGCGGAGCTAGTAGGGTGCAGCCCTAGCAACCCATGGAAAAAATTCGCGGATATGCCATCGCCGCACCTTAACATCGAACATATGGTCGAGGT
>JANMGR010000223.1:0-4318 GCA_031374785.1 Sphingomonadales bacterium
TGAAGCTGAGGCTGATGCAAAGCGCGGGATGATATCTTATCAGTCGCCGCTGGGACGCGCCTTGATCGGGCGTCAGGCGGAGGATGAGGTGGAAGTGACGGTGCCGTCTGGCGACAAGTTTTACCTAGTTAAAAAGATCGAATTTATTTGACCCGATTGCTGGAGCCCAGCCGTTGAACCGCCTGAACGTTGGACCGTTTGTCAAAGCGATTGCGGCGATCAATCTGCTGATTGCGCTGCTAATGCTGATCCCTGCTATTTGGGAGCCTGTGATGATTGCAGGCGCAATGTTCCCGGCGCGGTTCTTTGCCGATAGTGCCGCATTTCAAAACGCCGGTTTTATGCTGCCGGTGTGGTTGACGCCGATTAGCTCGGCGTTTCTGCATGGCGGGATATTGCATGTTGGTTTGAATATGATGATGCTGGCCATCATCGCCCCCAATCTGGAACGTGTGCTCGGCGAAAAGAACATTGCTATTTTATACGTCGTCGGCATATTCGCCGCAGCTGTAGCTCAGGTCGCTGCGGATATCAGTTCGATGGTTCCGGTTGTCGGCGCGAGTGGTGCGATATCAGCGCTGATTGCAGCGCATGTGATATTATTCCCGCGCGAACGGCCCAAACCATTGGGGCCCGTCCCCGGCAAATGGGCGCACGCGATCAAGCTATTTTTGGGTTGGAGTGTGCTCAACCTGATGATCGGCTTTGTAGGGCCGAGCATCGGCGTGACCATCGCTATATGGGCGCATATAGGTGGATTTGCAGCTGGGCTAATGCTCACATGGCCGCTGTTGCGCTTTAGGTACCGGAACGCTTAACCGTTAGGCTCCAACAGCTTGTGCAGATGCACGACGACATATTTCATCTCGGCATCGTCCACGGTTCGCTGCGCTGAACTGCGCCATGCTTCTTCGGCTTCGGCAAAGTCAGGAAAAATCCCCACTATGTCGAGCTTTTCAAGTTCGCAGAAATTAAGTGTCTGCGGGTCTTTAACGCGACCGCCAAAGACCAGATGAAGTTTGGGTGATGCCATTTTTGCCCCCGATACTGAGATTAATTGTGCTTGCGCGCCTCATCGGCTGCAGCTTTACCTGCGGCCTTTACAGCTTCGCTGGCCTTGCTGACAAGATCGCGGAACTGGTCACGCAAAGAATCTTGGGTGAGGCCTAGATCATCGACCTTTTCTTTTCCCGCAGATTTCGCAGCATCGACTGCGCGCTTGGCAGTCTTGTTCAGCTTTTTGCCAACTTTTCCGAACGCCTTTTGCTCTTTTTTGGTTGTGGGGATCAGCAATGCAGCGATCGCACCAATAGCCAATCCGCCAGCCAAAAGGACAAGTGGGTTTTTGTCTATTGTTTGAGTGGTAGTATCACCCGCCTTTTTGGCCAAAGCTTTCGACGTTTCGACACTGCGCGATGCCGCAGCTTTGCTTTTGTCGATGGCTGCAGACGCGTTGCGTTTGGCCGTTGCGCTAGCTTCTTTGGCAGTGGTTGTTGCTGTTTTGATATTGTCGCCCAGCGTGCTCATGATGTCCGGTCCTTAACCTGCCGCGTCTTGGTGCGGAATTGATGATATAATCGAGAAATGGGTTTGCGCGCAGTAAAAAGCAATATTGCAGCACCCGCCAATCCGATCAGCGGTGCATTTTTTGCAAGCGTTTGCTTTCCGGTTTCCGCAGCGGAGGTCAGTTGTTGTCGTTTCCGACCCTTCCACCGTTCAATCAGTGCGCGCGGATGCAGATTGTGCTTTGTTTGCTTTGCCTCACCGACAAGATGTGTACGAAGGTTCCGCCGCTGGTGGTCGAGGGCGATCACTTTATCACGTGTATCATCCTGCATCGCAGTCATCCTCGGTAAAGCTAAGGTTTCGTGCGGTATTCCGCGCGCTTATTGCGAATAGAAATGCGGCGAGGCTGGACAATATAACTACCGATGCGGTTGCGATCCACGGGCCATAATAGCTGGCAACTATCAGCAATATGCCTAGGATCAATGCTACTCCTGCAGAAGACAAAGCCACAATCGCCAGCAAAGCATACAGCCCCGCTTTACGCGCCACGCCGCCGCTATAGGAAAGCCGCGCTTTTGCGTAATGCCACTCTGCCCGCGCCAGCGATTGCACATCGCTGACCAAGCCCGCGATTTGTTCGCGAGGCGAGGGGGCTTCATCGTCGTGAACGAGTGGCGGGATACTGTCTTTATCCATTATCCCGCCTTTAGAAACATCGCAGCCTAACGCAAAGCCGCTTTTGAGATTTAATCAGTCGCGGCCCGAACGGATCACGCGGGCTAAAACAAAGCCGATCGCCGCTGCAGCACCAATGGCCACAGCAGGGCTTTTGCGGATAAACTGCCGCGCATCCTCGACCAATGCGTCGATATCCTGACCGTCAACCTTGTCAGCAAAACCGTCGACAGTGTCCGCAGCTGAGCGCGCATAGTCGCCATATTGCTTGCCGACTTTGTCGTCGATGGTCTCGGCACTTTCACGGATGATTTTGCCAATGCCGCCCATCGCTTCGGCAGCACGGTCTTTGCCACGATTGGCTGCGTCGCGGGCTTTACCACCAGCCTGATCTTTGAAGTTGTTGAATTCATCCTTCATTGCATTCACTCCATTGCCCTGGGTCTTGCCGGGATCGGCTTTGACCTTAACAACGCCAGTCTTGGGCGCTGCCGCCTTCGACGCAGCGGGTTTTTTCACAGCTGTCGGTTTCTTGGCTGCGGGTTTCTTCGCTGCTGGTTTCTTTTCTACTGCCATTTCATCCTCCTTAAGGACCGTTTCCGGTGATATGGGACCATCTGGTGCCTTATTCAACTAAGACAGCAAAGATTTTGCAATCATGGCATTCGTATGAACACGTCCGGGGCAATTGCATTGGCATCATGATATAGCTAAACGCGCCAAAATCCATATTGTTTCAGGAAAAACTGCCATGACCGCTATCGTCAATATCCATGCCCGTGAAATTCTTGACAGTCGCGGAAACCCGACGGTCGAGGTCGATGTGTTGCTGGCGGATGGAAGCTTTGGTCGTGCCGCTGTGCCATCGGGCGCGTCAACCGGCGCGCATGAAGCGGTCGAAATGCGCGATGGCGACAAGGCGCGCTATATGGGCAAAGGCGTAAAGCTGGCGGTTGAAGCCGTCGTTAACGAGATCGCACCTTTACTGGCGGATTTTGATGCCGAAGATCAGGAAGACATTGACGCGGTGATGATCGCGCTGGACGGGACAGAGAATAAGTCGCGTCTGGGTGCTAATGCAATTTTAGGCGTCAGTCTGGCGGTTGCAAAGGCTGCCGCCGATGCGCGCGGCCTGCCTCTCTATCGATATGTTGGCGGCGTAAACGCAAAATTGCTGCCGGTGCCGATGATGAACATCATCAATGGCGGCGAGCATGCCGATAATCCGATTGATTTTCAAGAATTCATGGTGATGCCTGTCGGCGCAGACAGCCTGACCGAGGCAGTGCGTTGGGGTTCCGAGATATTCCACACGTTGAAAAAAGGCCTGCACGAAAAAGGTCTAGCAACCGCAGTTGGTGACGAAGGCGGCTTTGCGCCGAACCTGTCGTCGACGCGCGCGGCGCTCGATTTCATCATGACCTCGATTGAAAAGGCCGGTTTTAAGGCGGGCGAAGACGTTGTGCTTGCACTTGATTGTGCAGCGACAGAGTTCTTCAAAAACGGCAAATATGAAATTTCCGGCGAAGGCCTTTCGCTCGATCCACAGACGATGGCGCAATATCTGGCGGACCTGTGCGCTGATTACCCGATTAAATCGATTGAAGACGGTATGTCAGAGGATGATTTTGAAGGCTGGAAAGCTGTGACTGACATGATTGGCGACAAAGTGCAGCTTGTTGGTGACGACCTTTTCGTCACCAATCCTAAGCGCCTAAAAATGGGCATCGAAACTGGCTTGGCCAACTCGCTATTGGTAAAGGTCAACCAGATTGGCACTCTGTCAGAAACATTGGCCGCTGTGTCGATGGCACAGCGCGCGTCCTACACTGCTGTGATGTCGCACCGTTCGGGCGAGACCGAGGACACGACCATCGCCGATCTGGCGGTTGCAACCAATTGTGGTCAGATTAAAACCGGCTCGCTGGCGCGCTCAGACCGGCTGGCGAAATACAACCAGCTTATCCGTATCGAGGAAGAGCTGGGGGGCGCGGCAATTTATGCAGGACGCAGCATCTTTCGGTAAGTGGTGCACGGTGCTATGACGTCAGTTATGGCAAGAACGGCACGACGCAAACGGAGCAAAACTGAGGTCAAATCGACGCTGATTACAGCGGCGGGTTTGGTTGCGTTG
>JANMGR010000015.1:0-1758 GCA_031374785.1 Sphingomonadales bacterium
GATGGCGGCGCAAGTCTGACTCGCGCATCGTCGTGCGCTTTTTGTAATCGGGGTCGGAAATCTGCGGCACGGTAATATCGGGCTTGATCCCGCCTTCTTGAACCGAACGGCCCGACGGCAGGTGATAGCGCGCAATCGTCAGGCGCAGGCCAGTATCGCGCGACAAGGGAAGCACATTTTGCACAGAGCCTTTGCCAAAGCTGCGTTCGCCCATAATCAATGCACGGTGATGATCCTGCAAAGCCCCTGCAACGATTTCGGATGCCGAGGCGGAACCTGCATCAACCAGCACAATCACCGGCTTGCCACCTGCCAAATCGCCGGGAAAGGATTTTTCGGCGAACCAGCGGTTGACCACAATCTTGTTACGGCCACGTTCGGAAACAATTTCACCCTTGGTCAGAAACGCGTCGGAAACTTTCACAGCTTCATCGAGAATGCCGCCGGGGTTGGAGCGTAAATCGACGATATAACCCAATGGCTTTTGGCCTAATTGCTTGTCGATGCCTTTGATTGCAGACGCCACATCTTCGCCGGTTTCTTCGGAAAAGCCGGTGATGGTGATGACACCAATCTTGTCTTTCACTTCCCAGCGCACCGGTTTCAGGTCGATGACCGCACGGGTCAGCAACACATCGAATGGTGCATCGCGACCAGGACGGAAAATTGTCAGCTTAATCGACGTACCGGCTTCGCCGCGCATCCGATTGACGGCCTCATCCAATGTTCCACCAACGATCAGCTCGCCATCAAGATGTGTGATGTAATCGCCAGATTTAATTCCCGCCTTATCCGCCGGGGTATCGATAGTTGGTGCAATGACCTTAACGGTGCCTTCTTCCAGCGTCACCGAAAGGCCAAGCCCGCCATATTCGCCGTCAATCTGTGTTTGCAGGCTTTGAAAATCGCTCTTGTTCAGAAACGCGCTGTGCGGATCGAGCGTATTGAGCATACCCTGAATCGCACCTTCCATCAGCTGCTTATCATCGATCTTGTCAACATAGCTCGCCTTCACGCGTTTATAGACAGCGATGAACTCGTCCATTTCTTTGAGCGGATCGTCTTTCGGCGCGCTTTGCGCAACCGCGGAGGATGACACAACCGCGGCCATTGCAGCGACAGCGGTAAACAGGACGGATTTTTTCATGATAGTACCATTTCCAAGCGAGACTCTTCGTAAGCAGGGTATATGCCCCTGCGCAATATGGTGAAAGCATGTTTACCACGAAAGTGGTTTGCGGTGTGATGAACTGGATTCAGGCGATCAACGCCAGCAAATCAATCGTCCGGCCATAACGGCGCAGTTCAATCATGATCTCTGGCGTTTCCGCCCCCGCGCGACCAATCAGCGCGCCTTGTGCGACAGTCGCACCCGCCGCAACGCCCAGCTCCTCGATATTGGTCACCAAAGTCGTCCAACCGCCGCCATGATCGATAATCATGATGTTGCCAAAGCTGCGATAGCGACCGGCAAAAGTGACTTTTCCACCAGCAGGGGCGACGATTCGTGCCGATGGTGCAACAGCGAGCCGAATGCCGCGTTCGCGGTAGCCGGTGGGGTTCAGCTCGCCGAAGCCGGATACGATCCGGCCTTGCGCGGGTAGGATATACGCGGCGCTTGTTCGCACCTCGCCTTGGCCCTTTGGACTCGGCGCGTCGAGTTCAGCAAGCGCCGCCGCATTTTGCGCGGTATCACGGTTGGCGTCGATTTGCTCAACCAAGTCCCGCGCGCGTTCGCCTTGGCCAATGGCGCGTTCA
>JANMGR010000019.1:0-3871 GCA_031374785.1 Sphingomonadales bacterium
CCGGCCTAGACACCCGCGCGCTGACCCGCCTGATCCGCCTGCGCGGTGCGCCCAATGCGGTGATTGCGCATAGTGCCGATGGCCAGTTTGATGTGCCTGCTTTGCTGGCGCAGGCGCAAGGCTGGGCGGGGCTAGAGGGCATGGATCTGGCCAAGGATGTCACCACGCTGCAAAGCTATGGCTGGGATGAGGGGCTGTGGAAGCTGGGCGCTGGCTACACAACGCCAGGTACTGTCGCTTCAGGGAATGTCCCTAACAACGCAATCTCCAAAGGCCACACAACGCCAGGGACTGTCCCCTCGGGCACTGTCCCTAACACCACCACCTCCAAACCTTCGCCATTAGGGACAGTCCCCAAGGGGACAGTCCCCGGTCCACGCCCAAGAGTCGTCGCCATCGATTATGGCATCAAACGCAACATCTTGCGCAATCTGGTCGATGTTGGCTGCGATGTCACCGTCGTCCCCGCCACCGCCAGTTTTGAAGACATCATGGCCCACGCACCCGACGGCCTGTTCCTGTCCAACGGCCCCGGCGATCCGGCGGCGACGGGGGAGTATGCTGTGCCGGTCATCAGGTTATGGCTGGCCACCAAAAAGCCTTTGTTCGGCATCTGCCTTGGCCACCAAATGCTGGCGCTGGCGGTGGGGGCCAAGACCGAAAAGATGCACCAAGGCCACCGCGGCGCGAACCATCCGGTCAAGCGTTTAAGCGACGGCGCGGTAGAAATCACCAGCATGAACCACGGCTTTGCGGTGGACGCCGATAGCCTGCCAGCGGGCACGACACCGACGCATATCAGCCTGTTCGACGGCAGCAATTGCGGTTTTGAACTGACCGGTCAGCCTGCGTTTTCGGTGCAATACCACCCAGAGGCAAGTCCGGGACCAATGGATAGCCATTACCTGTTTGAGAAATTCGCGGGGATGATGGGGTGAATCAAGTTTTGGGGGCAGACTTGTTGGCGTGCGGTCTTCTTAGCCATGCTAAGGCATACGGAGAAAAGGGTATTTTGCGAGCGGATTTCAAGTCGTTGACTGAAATTGCAGAGAGCGCTTGTAGTTACGGTAGTGTTCCCGCATTTTGGTTGAACGACGACATCGTTCAATCTGCGTTAGAAATTCTGATTGAGGCTGCCGTAGCGGTAGGAACGTCGGACCCGTATTCATCAGGCTTTTACAAGATTGATGCCAATGCCCTTGGAAAAGTTGTTGCAACTGCGGCTAAAGAGAATCTGTCTTGGTTGAAAACACTCGAAAAAGCCGATGCGGAAGGCGACATGGACACAATCCTAGATCCAAAACTTATGGATAGGTTCCCGTTGGCTAAAGCGCATTCGAACTACCCTATCTTAAAGCACTACAATGAATTCGGAGACGATTGGCTTCATAGGCAGCTTAGAAGCATGAATGAGCGAAGCTCCCCGTCGGAAGTTAATCCTACAAAGATGAAACCCGATGACTCAATAATCTCGCAAGCAGCAAGCGAGCCGAAAATTACCTATCATCCTGCAACAGACAGCCAAGACTGGACTGGCTTAGCGACCAAATTGGACGGAGTGCAACTTCTGTTGGTTAAGGAGCAGGTTGGCGCTCTCGTTTTGACGATAGATCAATCTGAATGTGACGACCGAACGAAAAAGAATGCGAAGAAACATGCGGATGCAATCGTGGCCTTGTTGGAAGCTCCCGATCCGCCCTGGAAGCTTATAGTGGAACTGTTGAATTCACCTGTCCTTACCGCGTTTCTAAACACCGCTGCGGTTCTCGCGCTCATATTTGGAAGCCAATAATGCCCAAACGCACTGACATCCAATCCATCCTTATCATCGGCGCTGGCCCCATTATCATCGGGCAGGCGTGCGAGTTTGATTATTCGGGGACGCAGGCGTGTAAGGCGCTGCGCGAGGAGGGGTATCGTATCATCCTCGTCAATTCGAACCCCGCGACGATTATGACTGATCCCGATATGGTCGGCGAAAATGGCGCGACTTATGTTGAGCCGATTACGCCCGAGATTGTCGCCAAAATCATCGAAAAAGAACGCGGCAAATATCCGAATGAGAAAATGGCAGTGCTGCCGACAATGGGCGGGCAGACCGCGCTGAATACCGCGCTTGCGCTAGAGGCTGATGGCACGCTGGCAAAGTTCGACGTCGAAATGATCGGCGCGACGGCAGAGGCGATTGATAAGGCCGAAGACCGGATCAAGTTCCGCGACGCGATGACCAAAATCGGGCTGGAATCGGCGCGGTCGGGGATTGCGCATACGATTGAAGATGCGCTGCTGGTGCTGGAACGTACCGGCCTGCCATCGATTATCCGCCCCAGCTTCACTATGGGCGGCACCGGCGGCGGCATCGCGTATAACCGCAATGAGTTTATCAAAATCGTCACCGGCGGGCTCGATGCATCACCCACCACCGAAGTGCTGATCGAGGAATCGCTGCTCGGTTGGAAAGAATATGAGATGGAGGTTGTCAGGGATAAAAACGACAACGCCATCATCATCTGTTCCATCGAGAATATCGACCCGATGGGTGTGCACACTGGCGATTCGATTACCGTCGCCCCCGCGCTGACGCTGACTGACAAAGAATATCAGATTATGCGCAACGCCAGCATCGCGTGTTTACGTGAAATCGGTGTTGAAACAGGGGGTTCGAACGTACAGTTCGCAGTCAATCCCGCCGATGGCCGTTTGATCGTGATTGAAATGAACCCGCGCGTTTCGCGGTCGTCTGCATTGGCATCAAAAGCCACCGGCTTCCCTATTGCTAAGGTCGCGGCAAAGCTGGCGGTTGGCTATACGCTGGACGAGATTACCAACGACATCACCGGCGCAACGCCAGCCTCGTTTGAGCCAACGATTGACTATGTCGTCACCAAAATCCCGCGTTTCGCCTTTGAAAAGTTCAAAGGCGCCGAACCATTGCTGCACACCGCGATGAAATCGGTAGGCGAAGTGATGGCGATTGGCCGTAACATTCACGAATCGCTGCAAAAGGCTTTGCGCGGATTGGAAACCGGCCTGGTCGGTTTCAACTATGTCGATGAACTGAAAGGCGCATCGGAGGATGAGCTGGCGGCGGCATTGACGCGTGCTACGCCCGACCGGTTGCTGGTCGCGGCACAAGCCCTGCGCGAAGGCATGTCGGTCGCCGATGTGCATCAATACTCAAAGTTTGATCCGTGGTTCCTCGACCGGATTGTTGAAATCATTGAGGCAGAGAATTCGGTCAAAGCGGGCGGATTGCCGCAGGATGCGGTCGGTCTCCGCCGCCTGAAAGCCATGGGCTTTAGCGACAAACGCCTTGCCTTTCTGGCGCTCGAATCGATCAACGTCCGCCCGGGCATGGAAACCGCGGTGCGACACGGTTCAGGCATCTTGATGGAGGCCCAGCGCGCAATGGCGGGCGGTGTGACCGAGGCCGAAGTGCGGAAGCTGCGGCACAAACTCGGCGTGCGTCCCGTGTTCAAACGCATCGACACTTGCGCGGCGGAATTTGAAGCCAAAACGCCGTATATGTATTCGACCTATGAGGCCCCGACCTTTGGCGATCCTGAGTGCGAGGCGCAGCCAAGCGACCGCAAGAAAATCGTGATCCTTGGCGGCGGCCCCAACCGCATCGGGCAGGGGATCGAGTTCGATTATTGCTTCGTCCATGCCTGTTTCGCGCTGGCAGAGGCGGGCTATGAAACAATCATGGTCAACTGTAATCCCGAAACAGTCTCGACCGACTATGACACCAGCGACCGGCTGTATTTCGAACCGCTGACCGCCGAGGATGTGCTGGAAATTCTGGCGGTCGAACAGTCCAAAGGCACGTTGAAAGGCGTAATTGTGCAGTTTGGCGGACAAACGCCACTAA